>DAIDKH010000001.1:0-244 GCA_027450145.1 Chthonomonadaceae bacterium
ACTGCAACCAAATGTGACATGAAATCAGCTCCCGCTTGGGGGCTGGAACCCAAGACTACATTCTGCCCGCGCCCGCCCGGTTTGACAAGAATATAATTAGAGTTAGTCCACAGCAACGCCATTCGTGTAAGCAGAATATGGTCACGAGGAGAACGGGCAAGCTCGTTGATTAACACAACATTCTCGCTGTTCAATTGGTTACGCGTGATCGTCTTATTACCGAGCGTGAGATAGGTCAGGTAGG
>DAIDKH010000001.1:254-160517 GCA_027450145.1 Chthonomonadaceae bacterium
ATTATCTGCTTGAACGCGGGACGAACTGACTCGTCTCCCGCCATAGCGCGACAATACAGTGGCTGGCGCGCAGGTTCATCAAATAAGAAAAGCGGCGTACGATATAATTCACCAGGTATACCACCATAATCCCACATCAATTTACCAAGAGATTTCAGCCGAGCGTCGTAGTGCAATGGGGAATGGAGTTGAGGAATTGGCTTCGCCGCCCCAGAGATGCAGAGACTACATGAGAACGTCAGAGCAAACAACGCCGATCGCAGTTTTATCATTAGCCTTCCTTCTGTCGTACAACCTTTGCGCAGCCCAGCGGATAATCCGCTGAGCTGCAACACACTACGGGTTCGTGGGATCCAACGCCGAGGAAAGCACCCCGGTGAAGTATGTCGATTGGTAGGTATCAAAACGAACGAAACCGTGTGGTCCCCATTCAGCACACACACCTGATTGGTCTGTACTGGTCACGCCAAGATAAAACGCGGCGGCCGAATAAGGCATTGAGGAGACCTTTTGAAAAGGTGCGAAATGAACGGTTTGTCCGATAGTGAAGTTTTCATTTGTTTTAAACGCCAGGTTCACATCTCTTAAATCTGTGCTTGCAGAGATCGCTCCAGAATCCGTCTCGGCAAGTGTTGGTGCTGCCTGAAAGGAGCTGGTCCGGCCGGTACGATCACAATAGCAGAGGAACTTCCATCCGCCACGGAAATCCGCGTCTGAATACCGATAATAGTTGACTGTGACTGGCTTCCCAGTGTCTTGGAACGATCCAGGATGTTCGACAATATTCCTCACTGTCCAGTTGTCATACATCGGATGGAAGGTGACGTAGATGTCGGCCGACGCCTTTGCATTATCTACTGCGTCGTATGCCGCGACATAGATATGATCTGTTGTGCCCGCTTTTACCGATGCAATATTATCGTTAAACGATATTATGCCGTTCGAAATCACCCCTGATCCTGAAGCTCCCGTGGCGCCGTCGTACCATTTGTAAGGCGTGTTAGGGCTCCAGTTACCCTCTGCAAGTACCGAAATTGGCAGCGTCTGAACATTCTCGGGATCGCCAACGTCTGCGTCCAGCACGTTGACCATGGCTTTATGTGAGAGAATGCGGTCATTACGATAGGTACCGGTGAAATACGTCGTAATGGGACTTATTGGTTGCAACCAGCGATTATCGACCCGTATTCCGCAGCGCAAACCACAAAGCAGAAACTCCGTTTGAATGTTCTGAACGTTACCTTCATACGCTTGTCCATCGACCCTCAATGTCGGCGTCGTGTAATTTGCCGTGCCATCTGAACCCTGTAGAGGAATCAAATAAACAGATCTGCCAGGGGGATAGGGAAGCATAAACTGTCTGTTTTGCGTTGTCGTCAGATTAACGTTACCGCTTGGCGACGGTTCGTAATACTCCATCGTGCCCATGATCATCTGCTGCGCCAGGGAGCCATTGAATGGCGCACTATGAAACCGTTCCACACTATCGTTATAGCCGTCGCTCAAAGTACCCTCTACTGTCGCGGGCGCCACATCATTCTGATTGTACTGCAAGCCAAACCAGGCATAGGGCCTTACTGCGATGACAGCAGGTGGAATGCCGCCGGCGGGCGGAGTTCCAGTCCATGCCAGCTTAACTGCCTCGCTTCCCGTGAGTTCCAGGTCATCGCTATAATCTGCGGACACGGGCAGCCACATTGGGTAATTGGCGCCAAAGAAGTCGTACTTTGCCCCCGGCCGGTCCAAGCCATCTACCTGCCGTGCAGTCAAACCTCCCATAGGACCCACATATTGCCCGGTAATCGAACATGTTGGCACCAGGCTTGTAATGGACCAACTACCTTCGTGCTGGGCGCGTGCACGAATAGGAGCGAGAAAAGCAAGCGCACCTACCAAACACTTAACCAAGTTCATGGTTGCGCGGCCCGAATTGGGTACGTCTTTGGCCGCCGGATGCGACCGGCGAGCGGACCCGGCTGCCAGGGCATGCCTAAGAGCAGCGGAACCACGCTCTGCGCTGGTGTTCTCCACCAACCGCCAATCACAGTCTGCCTTTGAGCAGTAGTTCGTTAGATAGCGATGTCTGTGTCGCTCTTTCAATAGCTGCTGTTCTTCGAGCAAAGCGCCAATTTGAGAAATTGCAGGCAAAATAGGAGGGTCAATCATCTTGTAGGATCTCTACTTACTCCCGCGTCTCGGGCGGTAAAGCGAACAGTTGGATGAGATGATAGGCAGGAACTTGCACCTGCTAACAGCCTAAAAATACAAACTTAAACACAAGGAACAAGTAGTCGTAAATAAACAAGCAACCACGCAACTACGAAAGTTATTATAGCGTCTTAAATATTGTTTGTCAACGCATTTCCACTAAATATTTGCTTTATAAATGTGCAATATTATTAAACTTTTTACCTGCAAACGTGGTTTAAATGCTCATGCACATATAGCAGGACGCATTTTATGGCAAAACAGTACAGCAAATCAGGGGTGTACAGACCACTCCGTACACCCCTGCGGCCTACTGAGGCAGTAGCCTCAATGAGCGTAGGTTCATTACGGCGCCGTGCGGCATAGACGTTGGCTTTATCACCACCTTTACCATTCCAGCTCTTGAAATGGTGATGGAGCCAACAGGAACTGTCTTATAGTCGCTCCAGCCCCCTGTTGAATTGGCTGTACCACTGCAAGAAGAGCCGTCCACTGATATTGTGAATGTACTGCCAGCGGCACCGGGATCAACAGCCATCGTGACTTCGGCATTGAATACGCCAGGCTTCGTGACTTTCACGTTCCAGGTGAGGTAATCACCTTCATTTGTCCAGTATCCAATATTGGTTGGGCTGTGTTCCTTCTGAGCGCTGCTTCCCACAACGGTGCACTCGGCAGCTGTGAGGTTAATCACCCCATCGTTGCGTTGTGTGAGCGGTGGTGGAGGCATTACACTTGGGGCTCCGTGGGGGTTAACAACGATAACCGTTGCAACCGGATCCGGTGCTGTTGCAGGTACGGTAATGACGGCGCCATGAGTGCCGGTAGTAACGGTGAGCTTAGTGTGGGGCGCAGCCAGCAGATGTGCGTCCATGTGAGCGTTAGTGAGCGGCAGCATTAATTTACCGTTTTGGGGCCAGTCGAATACGCTAAGGTACAAGAGACCCTTCTTCTGAGTGCATCGGCCCCATGGCAGCTGATAAGGGAACGGGCTGGCAGAAGTGCCATATATCGCGGCGCCATTCACTTTTAACCAGGCGCCCATTTTCATGAGGCGCGACACCTCTCCGGCCGGAATCTGGCCAAGCGCATTTGGGCCAACATTAAGCAGGTAATTCCCGCCCTTGCTAACGATATCGATCAGGTTATGGATAAGCGTTGTGCTGCTCTTGAAATTGTGGTCACCTTTTATGTAGCCCCACGTGTCGTTGATGGTCATACAGGTTTCCCAATCGCGCCCCAGGCCGTTGGCAGGAATGGTCTGTTCAGGAGTATCGTAATCTCCGGCAAAGCCACCAAGTCGGTTATTGCTGATGATCCAGGGCTGATACTTCTTAATTAGTTTCACAAATGGGGCTGCTCGTTCGGGCGTCATATCCACAGGCGTATCCCACCAAATCACCGCTAGCCGACCGTAATGAGTGAACAGCTCCTTCACCTGCGGCAGAGCCACGTTCTTGAGATAGGTATCGAAATCCCCTTTTTGGGCAGGATCCCAATGACCGCCAATAGCTCTGCCACCCGGATGGTGCCAGTCCTGTGCCTGCGAATAATAGACGCCCAAAGGCATATGGTCTTCGTGGGCGGCCTTAGCCAGCATCTTCAACGGATCTTTGTGATAGGGTGTTCTGTCATAAATGTTATAAGTGCCTACGTGGCTGTGGAACATCGCAAAGCCGTCATGGTGTTTAGCCGTGATGACCATGTACTTCATTCCTGCAGCCTTCGCAATGTGTACCCATGTTTGAGCGTTGAATTTCACGGGATCGAATTTGCTGGCTAGCGCTGCGTACTGGGCGACTGGTATTTTTGCGTCGTTCATAATCCACTCACCAATCCCAGGTACACGCTTTCCGTTCCACCAGCCTGCCGGTACTGCATAGAGTCCCCAATGAATAAACATACCAAACCGCGCATTGCGCCACCAACTCATTCGGGCGTTGTGCTGCGCTGGCGTTTCCGGGCGCAGCTTCGACGGTGCGGCGCTTACGGATTGCGTCGCGCCAAACCCTGTAATTACCGAGCAGATCACCGCAACGGATAGGATCCTTTTGATCACCTAGTACTCCCCTTTCCCCATGTCGTAAAGAATAGCTCAGCTAATATTCAGGACACCGCAAAGGCATTCCTGCCACTCTTTACACTTTTACGCCAAATCTTTCTGATAAATTGGTCAATTTCGAGTTAATCATAAACGACCAACGTCCCCTAACGGACTTACAGGCAGGAATCGATTTGGGGAAATAAAAATGACACGCACAAGGAGTCGCTCAGTCTTCGCAGTAGATCGCCCTGCGCTTAGAGCATGCCACGAGGTCGCCAGTAGTCGCGAAGTCGGCTTTCAGCAGGCATGGGATATCGGCAGGCCAGTAAATACGGGGCAACATTTGCAAAAAGGCAACCAGACTCACCAGTTCATTTAGTCGGTAAATTATGCCGATTGCAGGCACCAATCTTGCTAACTGCGTGGCAGAAGGGTGCAGCTAGACGTATATTGTTACCCGGTAGAAAGGAAGCAGTTTCGACGTACCATCGTGCGGCCCGCCCAGCCAGGAACATAGCAAAACATCACCGCGGTGCATCCCGTATTGCAGTCGCAACGTGAGCATCCTCCAGGTAACCACCACACCGCCAAGGAGTAGTGCCTCAAAAAGGGCTCGACGGCCATTTAGACATTTATTATTACAGGACATACGGTGGAAACCATTCGGAATCGTTGCTGTCAACAGCCGTCGTATTCTTCACGTGGTAATCCATAAACAGCTCGTTCACCCGCCCAGTAAATTCATAGGGTGAATGGCTGTGAAAATCTGCTAGATCGCCCATTAGAAACGTAGAAGCAGGATGAGCGAATTGGGAAGGATGCATTTGTAGAAGGGCAGGATACCACGTGTATTTGTAACTACAGCCGTATATGGGGAAAAATGGTCCGGGCACCGCGGGATCCATCAACCGGTCTAAAGGACAGTGGTAAACTTCTCGATTATGTATGTAGGGTGCAAATACAGTGCGAAGGTCCGGCAACTTAACAAACTTGGCGATGTCGGATCGAGGCATGATCATGACTGAACGCGGTACCAAGACGTGCGAAAACGGGTCCATAGCGCGCGGCAGCTTGCTGTCGTAATCCGAGCAGTACATCTGCGTGGCAACGCCAAGCTGGTGAAGGTTGCTCTGGCACACCGGGTTGAATGAGTCGAAACGAGCCTGGGCTACCGCTGGAAAAAGCAGCGCGGCAAGAATCGCAATAATAGCTAAAACCACTAACAGCTCAGTTAGCGTGAATGCGTACCTTTTCATCTAGAGCCCTCCGGCCGAAGCTTCAGACCTGTTAATAAAAGGTGAGCCATTCGCCGAACGTATGGGTCGGGATCTTGCAGTGCCTTGTTGGCGGCGACGCGTCCATCCTGAGGATTAAGCCTCCAAAGGGTTGCAATCGCGCGCTGCCGAACATTCGCAGACTTGGCATTCAGCATCTTCTCGGTCAAGGATGTCGCGGAAGACGCATTGGGCGTACCTGCAGCTCCTGCCAGCGCCTCCACAGCCCGTACGCGAATAGTCCAGCCAACGTTGTTATGTGAATGGTAATTTGTAAGAGCAACAATTCGTGAATAGTCGTTACCAGTTAGCTTTTTGCCTTTTTCTACTCCCTTTAGAATTCGGTTTGAATCAACATAGGCTACGGGATCGACACCCATATTACGGGCTGTTTGAGCCTGCGGGCTGAAATGAGTGGGGTAGAGATAGAGATAACCAGCCAACACAATGAGAACGCCTAACCCCAGCCCGATAAGATAAGTACGCAAATGAGCTATTGAACTAATTTTCAACAGGGGTACCTCCGCACACAGGGCAGGCACTGCGGCAACTGACCGAGCAGTACCTGCCGGAAAGGAGCCAGACTAGTTCGTAATTACCGACACCTCATTGCAGGTTGAGTAGCAGCTATTCTCATTAATGTTGTTGCACGGTGATTTGCTTACACAGCAGTTTTTGTCGCAGCAGGACTGGCAAGCGTCCTGTGTAGTTTGTTTGTTGCACCCCGCGCCGCAATTCTGCACCAACATAGCACTGGCAGGAATAGCAGTGAGAACACCCAATGTAATAACGATACCGAGGGATAGAGAACCGATGAAGTGTTTCAGTGATGGCATAAATTTATCCTTCCGATTCGCTGTATAGCCGCCAGGTGTGTGGCGGGAGTGTAAAACGACATGTTATGAAACATGTTGCACAATTGAAATGACCCCTCAACTTACTTTGTCAAGGTAGACAAATGTTTTTTACAAAATTATTAACAGCAATGCGACGCCGGTGTCCTCGCACTTTACCGTTTTGATGTATCATTGGTCACAATTCGTTCGATGAACCCGCCACAAATCCTTGTTAGGTACAATGGTTAATAGATTGCACGTACCTGTCGCAAGTGCACTGTATGAGCTCTGCACAGAGCTCACGTGGTACGCATCCTAGTGCAATTACTCCCAGAGAGCTTTAGTGGGCAACATGAAAACCATTTTCTTAGATCGTGACGGCGTCATTACAGTGGAAGGCGGCGGTTATGTCGCCCGTCCGGCAGATGTTCGGTACTTGCCGGGTGCATTAGGCGCTATCGCCCGCCTCTATAATGCTGGTTGGCAGTCAGTTATATTTACAAACCAGTCGGGAGTGGGCCGGGGCTTTATAACCGATGCGGGCCTTCTAGAGGTGCACGAAAAACTACGTGTTGACTTGCGAACTGCAGGCGCGGAGCTACTAGATATCTATGTTTGCCCGCACAAGCCAGGCGATAACTGTGCCTGCCGTAAACCCTTACCGGGTATGCTGCTTCAAGCTGCAGTCGACCATCAAATCGACCTGCATACCGCATGGGCAGTCGGTGACACACCCCGTGATATTGCCGCTGCCGCTGCGGTGGGCGCCAGTACTGCGCTTGTACTCAGCGGCCACACTCGCGCATACGAACCTGCTTCATTCCCGGGCCCAGTGCCAACCATGGTGTGCAAAGATCTACCAGCCCTTGTGGATTATCTCCTCGCTTCGCGCTAGTAGCCAGTGGAAGCACCTGGCAACCCTGGCACTATTCTCATACTATTGGCCTGCCCACTGCATACATCAGCCGGTAATACGCAGACTGCAGATCAAAGCGTGCCTCGGCCAGGCTGTACTCTGCGGAAGTTCTAGCCGCCAGGGCTTCCAGCACATCTGCATCGGTGCTGCGACCCGCTTCAAACCGTTGCAGTTGTTCGCGATAGGCTTCGGTGGCGCTAGTAACCGATGTAACCGCCGCCTCCTTCGCCGATTTGGCCGCCGTTAGCTGAACATAGGCGTCCTTCGCTTCGCGAGTTACCTGCAGTACCACCTTCTGAAGGCGCGCATGCGCCTCCTCCAATGCAGCTTCCGCTGCCCTCACAGCTGCCCGCCGTAAGCCACCGTTGCTGAGCGCCACGGAGGCGGTAAACCCGAACGAGGTTCCGGCAAACCCGCGCATAGACTGCTGTTGCATTACGTCGCCCATGGCAAATAGAGATATTTGGGGTGCGTAGGCTGCCTTTTTCACCGAGATTGCAGATAGAGCGGCTTTCACCATCAATTTGGCGGTGAGTACCTCTGGCCGGTTAGCTGACGCCTCTTGAACAAGCTCGCCAAGTGCCGGCAAATGTGTAGTATCGCTCTCGGCTTGCAACGTGACCACCGGCGCAGATGCTGGATTAATGCCTAGCGACTGCACGAGCCTATTCAGGGCAAGCGACTTGTCACGCTGCGCATCACTCACTGCTAGCTCAGCGGCAGCATAATCCGCCTCATCTCGTCGAACTGTTAGCAGCGGTTGTGCCCCCTGTGCGTATGCCAGGCGATCGTTTGCGAGGTGAGCGGCTGCGCTTTTAAGTCGGTGGCGCGCCGCCAGCAGCAGAGCGTCCTGCGCGGGAACTGCGGTATACTCCTCTGCCACCTGCAATTCTACCTCGCGCTTCACAACCTGCAGGGTTGTTTTGGCGGCCTCATTGGCCCAGCGAGCCTGACCAGCAGCTGCGCGCCTAGCCCCGCCAACCCATATAGGCAGCATAACAACGGCGTTTTGGTCGGCAAAGGCACCGCGGCCAAGAAGCATCTGCTGTGACGGCATTACCCCCTGCGTACTACCCATGATGGCAGACTCACTACCACCGGATACAAAAAGGTTCACACTCATTTGCGGATGAAAGGCCGAATCGGCAGCTTGCACACCCGCTGCGGCAGATCGACTGGTCGCGGCTGCTGCGCGAATATCCGGGTTGTATTGCTCAGCCAACTTTTCGGCTTGTTCTATCGTCACTTTCTGGTCTACAACAGGAGGAGCAAGTAACTGCTGTGCAGCGGCATTTCTGCACCAGCCCGCAGAGAGAAACAGGCACGTTACTAATATCCGGTTCATATTTCACCTCCTGTTGAGTCTGGTTCGGAATGCTCTGTACCAGCCTCTGCATGCCAGGTCCACTCCCTGCGTAGAAATACTCTATGCAGGAGCAGAATAAGATCGTCGACCAATGTGTGCATTAGCGGGATCACAAACAGACTGAGCACAGTACCAACAATCAGCCCTCCCACTATGGTTACTGCAAGCGGTTGGTATGCATCCAGCCCTGTTTTTGGTGCAACTGCAACCGGTATCATCACCACAAGCGTTATAAGCGAAGTCATTAAAATCGGCCTTAGCCTCTGTGGGCATGCCTGTTTAACTGCCTCATCCCTCTCCATTCCCTCGTCCCTGAACCGCATTATCATGTCAATCATCAGGATTGCCGTCGTGATGTCCATACCAGTAAGCACAATAATCCCGAGGATCGACACAGTGCTGAATGCGGCATGGGCGATGAAGAGCGCTATAAATACGCCAGAGAGCTCGAGCGGGAGGCTTGCAAGCATCTGCAGCGGCTGCAAAAAGCCTCGAAATTGCGCGACCAGCACCAGGTACATGAGCACAAGAGAGAGTACGAGGCCCGTCAGCATCCGCTTGAAGCTGCTCATCATCTGGGTCATATCGCCCCGCATCTCAATTCCGTAGCCTGGCGGTAGATCAAGGTGCTCCATAAACTTGGACATCAGGGTCATCGTTACGTCCATAGATGGAGGACCCCATTTTCTATAATAGCCGCTGACGCCTATCACGCGCCTTAGTCCATCATGCTCGATTGCTGTAGGGCTGGTAGAGAGCATTACTGAGGCAACTGTTTTCAACTGCACAGGTCCATTTGTACCGCCGGTAAGGTAGAGATTGCCTATATCTGCCATGGACATGCGATCACTTTTCCGGTATCGAACGAAAATCGTGTCCTGTCGCCCATCCGGCACGTGGTAGAACTCATTGGTTAAGCCGCCATGCAGGGCGTAGTAGGCCTGTTCTGCAATGGATACAGGAGACAGGCCCACGGCAGCCGCTCTGGCTGGATTCACCCGGATACTGTAGGTTGGAACACCCATTGACCAAGAGGTCGCCGGCTGTACTAACCCGTAGGTTTTTCTGGCAATAGCCAGCGCTTGCGCACCTAGCAGGTTGAGTACTGAGAGACGCTTTCCGTAGATATTGAGGTACACAGGAGCCTGGGCACTAGCCATCACGTCCGATCCCATCTCCTTCAGCTGCAGTGATCGTATTCCCGGTATCGTGCGCATAGCCTCCGACTGAACGGCGTCCATCACTTGCCAGATGCTTGCCTTCCGCTCACTTTTGTCGCTTAGCGTAATCATCATGGAAGCGCCGTTTGCCTGCGGCATCTGGAATCCTGTGATGTCTGGATTCCAGGTTTCAAACATATTCTCACCACCGATTTCGATCGAGGCACGCTGAATTTCGGGATACTTCAACATGATGTGTTCCAGTTGCTGTACCGCCTGTTCAGTACGCTGAAACGACGTACCTGGCTGCATCTGAAGCACACCGGATGCCTGCCCTACATCGGCCAGTGGCATCATCTCACTTCCTATAAAGTTGTACACGGTTATGCCCGCTATTACGGTGACACCGGCAAGTGCGATGTACCATGCACGGTGACCCAATACATGGCCAATAGTCCGTTGATAGCGTATTTCGAGCCACTCCAGAAACCTCTGGAACGGATCAATCGCCAAATAAAGTGGAGCCAAAAACAGGTTGCGTCTATCGTATCCTCGGGCCTCTTCCGGTCGCAACAACTTGGCACACAGCAAAGCGGTTAGGGTGAAGGACACAAACATGGAAGCCATTAATCCGAAGATGAGCGGCCACACCAGCTCCTGGAACATTAGCTGAGTAATGCCGCCGCTCACCAGGAGCGGTGTTAACGCTATGACCAACATAAGCGTGGAGGCGATGACCGCAACACGCACTTCAGCAATGCCATCTATGGTCGCATCTCGCGCACTTTTGCCCATACGAAGATGTCGCTCTACGCTGTGAATATCGATGATCGTGTCATCAACCAGCCGCCCAATGCAGAGTAACAGACCGATGAGGGTCCCGCTGTTAAATGTCATGTGGAATGGAACCAGCATGAGTACTGCTATTGCCAGAGAGGTAGGGAGCGTGATCATCGCGATAAGCGTGCCCCGCCACTCGCCTAGAAAGAGAACAACTACCACGGCTGTTAGAAAAACGGCAGTGAACAGTTCCTCCCAAACGTTGTGGAAAAGGATTGAGACGAAGTGAGCGTTGTTGTAGGCCTGTTGGAATCGTATACCCGGATATTCCTTTTCCAGGCTGCGAGTGATCGTGAGTACCTTGGGCATCAGGCTATAGGAGCTAGCTGCAGGATCCTGAATTACCGACACCTCTACTGCTGGAACTATCCGCCCGGCGGTTCCGGGTTTATGGTCAAGGTAGTTGTATGCACTGCGTCTCTCCCAACTGGTATCCACCACTCGGGCGACATCACCAACTGTTACAGTGCGTGGAAACCTTTGAAATGACTGTGGTGTGGATGACACACCATAATTAGACCTGGTCGCTGTAGCGGCGCTAGCATCACCTCCGCCCATACCGCCGCCAGACGAGGAAGGGGCTACGGACTGCCCGATCGGTACGCCCCCCATCGCGGAGACAATGGGGTAAGCCGCGATATCTGCCGCGCTTTCTGCTGGCGATCCCACCTCCACAATTCCTTCGTGGTTTGTACCCGTGACTACGCCCCCTGGCTTGCTCACGTTGTACCTGTCAATTGCATTGCGCACGTCGAGCAGCGAGAGTCCGTACGATGCCAGTTTGTTTCGGTTCACAATGATCTGCATCTGTCGACGGTAACCGCCAAAAATCACCGCGGAGGTCACCTGTGGCAGCTTCTTCAGTCGATCTACCACCGTATTATCTGCAAACTGGCGCAGAGACTGCGGCGTCCAACCTTCGGCCGGGTCACCGGTTAGAGCCAGAGAAACGACTGGCAGGTTGAGTGAATCGACAGGAAGAATAAAGGAGGGCTTTAAATTTGCCCCAGTGCTGGGTAGATTCGCTTGTGCAACATTCAACAGAGTCTGAATGTTCAAAATGGCATCATGTATGTTTTGCCCATAGTTGAATTCGAGTGTTACAACAGAAAGCCCCTCTTGCGATGTGCTTCTGATATAGTGGAGATTCTTTATGTTCAACAGCTGCTCTTCCATTGGTTTGCTGACATAAATCTCCATATCGTGGGCCGACAAGCCTGGCATCATTGTCACAACGGCCACCATGGGGCTTTGAACGTACGGCGCAAAGCGACGAGGAATGACATGCATAACCGCGTATGCCGATGACATTAACACGGCCACGTAAAACGCAATAATGATCTGTGGATGGTCAATCGACCAGCGATGGATCATGTGCAGTGGATTATTGGAGGTTGTTTTACCGGGTTGTCTGGTCATTTCGACATACCTCCCATTCCGCGCATGCCTGCCATTGCACCCGGTACCTTAGTCTGATTGTTTACAGTGTCGATTGCGCCCTCTGGTCGTTGCTCAGAAGGGTCTGGCAGTGTAATTGGTGCGCCGTTAGCCCAAGGAGTGCGAACAACCGGCATTCCCTCTTGTAATCCCTGTATCCCCTCCACAATGACGTTATCGCCCCTCTTGAGGCCCGAAATAATTGCAACTTTGTCTCCCACGGTTGGCCCCGTGGTAACGTGTGCAAGGTGCGCTTGGCCCTTATTAGTCATCACCCAGACCGCTGGTATTGTTCGATTAGAGGAGACCACAGAGTTTGCTACCGGAATTTGAATTAGTGCATGCACCGGTACCAAAACAGCCGCAACAACTTGCCCCACACTGACCTTCATATTAACAAACTGGCCAGGTACAAGCTGTTCGTGGATGTTCGAAACGACGGCCTCTATAGTAGCCGTTCGGCTTGCCGGATCGGCATAGGGGAAAATGGAAGTTATACTGCCGTTAATAGCGGCGGCATTACTACCAGTTTCGATCTTAACTGCCGAACCTACGTGCAACTGGTCCAGTTCCTCTACAGGAACCTGAGCTTGCACGCGCACCTTATCTATCTCCGCAATCTGCAAGAGAGGTTGGCCAGGTTGTATGAGCATTCCAGGGCCGACCAACCTCTGCAGCACGGCGCCCCGTATAGTTGCGGTGATCCGAGTGTATCCCGCCACAGCGGCGGCGGACTTTTCATCTGCAGTTGCCATGGTGACTGCAGCCTGCTTATGAATAATCTCGTGCCGCATTGTGCTGGCGCCGTCCTGCACGGCTTGTTGGTTTGCAGTTGCCTGCTGAAGAGCGGCTTGAAGAGTAACCAGGTTCTGGCGCGCTTGCGCCGCGCTCGCTACCGCTGCAGCCAACATGGCGCGAGCCTGCAGCACAGCTGCATTTTGCTCTGCTACCTTTGCTTCATCGGTGCGTGAGCTGGCTTCGTCCTTTTGGAACTCCTGCAGCGAGATGGAGCCACCCTTTAGGAGTACTCTATCCCGTGATAAAAGCGCCGAGCTATAGGCCACTTGTGCCTGTGCAGAAGTGACGTCTGCCTTTGTGGCAGCAAGCTGCTGCCGTGCAGCTGTAACCTGTGCCAAGCTCCCCGTTAGAGCCAGCTTGGCACCTGCGAGCTGGCTGGCCGCCTCGGTAGTGCCGGCCTGCGCCTGAAGTACCTGTTGGTTAGCCTGATGGAGGTTGAGCTTGGCGATCATCACATCGTGTAGCGCCATCTGGACAGCAGCTGCTTTTGACTGAAGGTCAGCAGAGTACTGACGATCGCCGAGCGCCACCAATAGTTGCCCGGGAACTACCTGCTGGCCAGCGTAAACAGGAAGGGAAATGATGGTTCCAGGTACTCGGGCACTTATTGTCTGGTCGGTGTAGGGTACTACTGTCGCGCTGAGGTCCTCGGTACCAGCAGTGTTTACGATCGTTGCGGTTTCCGTGGATACCGGCCACTGTCCCACCGGCATGGATACACCTGACATATCCATTGCTTGAGCATCAAGTACGGACATATGACCGGGCGGGGTGAATCTTGCAATGACCCACCTGGATGCAATAAGCGCAATGGCCAACACAACCACCGGCAGCGCTAAGCGCTTAAGTTGTTGCCTTAGAGCAACATTTCGACCAGCGATTACCAGAACGGCGAGCACCACGAATGTGGCAACAAGCCACTTCCAGGGCAATGGTCGTCCAGATTGCGAGGAAAATTGTGCAGAAGAAACCGGTACAGGAAGATTGCCCGATGTTGATCGACCAGTTACAAGCCTCACCGTGGCCGTGGCAGCACCGGCTGGGCCATTCATGCGCACGGTCGCGTTATACAGCCCAGCCATACCAAATGTTGCGGGAGCAACATACAGCCCAGGAACGTTAACCTGTGGCGACGCATTTTCAAACTGCTCGCCCATGGGCATACCGGGCATCTGCGCCCGGGCCGTAACCGTTAGGCCTGCGGCAGGTCGATTATCTGCGTTAGTTATGTATATTCGCAGCGACGCGGGTCCCGTTGGCACCACCACAGGACTAGTCGCCACGCTAACTCTGTACGGGCCGGCAGGTACCGACTGGGCTACCGCCGCAGGCGTCACCACCGAGAGCAGCACCAACGTTACGGCAACGTACAGAGGATAACATGTGTGGATTCTTAATTTGTTTAACATGGTCATTTCCACTATGGCGTCGCCCCCTAGGGGCTTTTTGCACCATTACTTAAGGACAGATATAAGCAGCAGTGGACCAGCAACAACGTTATCCCAATGGCTCGACAGCCTTTGGAAATTCGTTATGCCTTAATGACCGGGAGGAGCTCGCGACGGCGGAGGTCGAAGGGTTCTTCGTGTTATGTGAGCGAGAAGATACGGGGTGGTAGGTAACGAAGCAAGCGGTGTTTTAAACAAGGCAGGGCTTGCCATCACCGGGACCACACATGCTACCGACGCCCGAGTAGGGAGAAAACTGGAGCGCGAATGCGGAACTCGCAATATGCAGCTTGTGGAACCGCAACCTGTGACAGCCCTTGAAATGTGCACGGCTGGCAAGCTGGGCGCCATGTGCATTGGGCATCCAGCAACCACCCCGCGTGCGCAACAGGGCATCACACAGGAGTTGGTTTTTCGCACTCCTGTAGATTTGCCACCCGTGGTACTCATGCCGCACGTTTGCGGGCAGGTCTCACCTGTTACGCAGTGCCATGACGCACGAGCCGGCATGGCAAACAGGACATTTGCCAACACCATAATGTACGATATAAGCCGGAAGCCAACAGATTTGTTACGCACGTTGCGATTACTCACCCTACAAGGGATTCACCTAATGATAAATGCTGTATTTGGATTATACCCTAACGTACGAGACATCACGTCCGCACTATGGTGGATTTACAGGACGCAACATCAAACCAGGCTGCGAGTATCAACGCCGTAGACAATACCATTGGCCCGCGCTGCGCAGTATTTCTGCACAACTACACTAGGGGCTTGTCTGCGCGATCTGCGCGCAGGTTCTTGGTACGCAGGTAGAACGATTTGCCTGTGGTAGTAAGACTAACGTAATCCGACAGGTTACCAGAGTCCGGTTGATTTTCGAACTGTGTAATAAAATCTTCCACGCCTCGTAGCGGTGGCTTGAATGTTATGAAGCCAAGATCCTCCAACGTAGCAAGTTCGTGCGGCATGGCGGGGCTCACGTAGAAGCTTCCAAACCCTCCCGGAGCCGACAACTTCACCAGGTAGGTAAACAGCTTGTCGCTCATAGTCATGAGGTACAACTGATCCATGCGCTTATCTATGCGCTGCGACTCCGTGCTAACACGCTCGTGAATTCGCTTAGTTTCGCGATTTACTTTCTGTTCAAGAAGGTCGACTTTCGCGCCAAACAGCTCCACATGCGAGATATAAGGAGCAACGAATGGCACCATCCACGGGGAGATCGCTATGAGTAGAATGAGGAGGCTGGTTGGATCTAGATACCTGGGATACAGCATATGTGCGATAGCTACAAGTGTGATTAGCAAGGAAACCGCAACCTTTTGGCGCACAAACCCAGTGCGCGATGCCGCATCGTCAAGAGCCCCAGTTTTGTTGTTTAATTCATTCAAAATTTTCGCCCTCCAAGGAAAGCAGTCGCCTAGGTTTCAGACGAATATTGGGACCATGTGACGAATTCTGTGCATTCAAAACAACTGAGCTTTGCTATTTAACTGCAAAGTATCATTCATGTAAACCAGATCAGTTCTCTACAACTATTTTACTGTGATAATACAATTACTTACATAACTTCATGGTGCATCAACCACTAACTTGAGGTACGTTTGCAGGGAACGCAATGTGCCGTAGGGCCTCTGTTATTTAGCACAGTTACCGCATATGCCCGTTAGTTCAGTACCGTGTGCTAAACTTACGCAAACTGTGACACCATCCATTAGAAAGCAGGGACCAGGCCGTCAATGACACTTCGCTACGCTATTAATGAGCAGCTTACCGGGGAAGAAGTTGCTGACCTGTTCGACCGGTCGGGAATTCGGCGCCCTACAGATGATATTGAACGAATTGATGCTATGTGCAAAAACGCCGATATCACCGTTTCAGCATGGGACACGACGAAGCTGGTTGGGGTCGCCCGTGCTCTCACCGATTACCGATATTGCTGCTACCTTTCGGATCTTGCGGTTGACAAGGAGTATCAGAAGCAGGGAATTGGGCGTGAACTCGTGGCGCAACTACGCAGCCAGTTAGGTAATGAGGTGGCAGTAATTCTGCTGGCGGCGCCCGGAGCGATGGAGTACTACCCCAAAATAGGCTTTGCTGCAGCGCCCAATGCCTACATCATACCGAGAGAGAAGTAGCGTCTTGGTGCACTGTATCTAACACCTAACAATTAACCAACATGGCTATTGCGTATTGCATCAGCGCGTGATATAATTGAAGTGCCTTATGATAGTCAGTTCACTCTGAAGTACTGTCTGCCCTTCGACCCCTCCCGAGGGCTGGTTTGATGGCGTGAAATTGACTGGCAAGCAGCGTGGGGAATCGTTGTAAAATCCTGTTTGGCGGCGGCGGCCCTCAATATCGCTGTCGCAGGAGAAACTACGAAGCGACCGTGCGGCAAGTAATTATTTGCTTCGTACGACAAACCGCGCTATGGGAAACGACGCTCTTCAAGATATTTTGAAGAGAATAGAGGAACTTGGGCGGGAAAATGCCCTATTGCGTGCAAATACGCAAACGGCACTACCTATCCCAGAGAGTACCGTCCCCTATCGTTTGATTTTTGAGGCATCGGTTCTGCCCAGACTTCTTATTGATACGGAGAGCGGCTCTATTCTCGATGCGAACGATGCAGCGGTCACCTTTTATGGTGTAGACCGCGAAGCTCTGCTACGCACCCCTGTTACAGACATTGACCTAGAAGTGGGTCAATCGATTTCCGGCGGCTCCCGATTCACCGTGCCAAAACGGAGGACGAACCACGTCCTGCCCGATGGACAAACGAAGGCCATTGAGATAACCGCCAGTGCCGTACGGCTCCCTGGCCGCACCGTAGTGCAGTGGGATATCCTGGAAACCGGCCACGACTCCGTGTCCCGCGGTGTACAACACCGAATCGATCAAACATACCGGCAGGTCGTAGAGACAGCTGCTGACCTGATATATAGAACAGACATTCGCGGCTATTTTATCCTCGCTAATCCGGCGTTCTTGCGACATTTTGGCTGTTCAGTAGACGAACTGCGATCCTTTCACTACTCTGATCTCGTTAGAAGCGATCACCAGTTCATGGTGCAGACATTCTACATCAATCAGGCCATCCGCCGACTACCCAACACCTACCTGGAATTTCCCATAAGATCAAGGGATGGCAGAGAGACATGGGTAGGCCAGAACGTTCAACTTATGCGCGAAGGAAGGCATATACTAGGATTTCAGGGGGTGGCGCGCGACATTACTGAACGCAAACGCCTGGAACAGCCATTGGCAGATCACATCTCCTATATGCACCGACGCAACCAGAAACTCACGCGCCGGTTGCGACGACTGCGTACGGCCAATAATACGCTGGAAGACCTTGCTCTAACAGACCACTTAACTGGCCTTTTCAACCACAGAGCCTTTCAAGAAGAGTTGGAACACGCTTTCCAGTATGCAGTGGCGCAGGGGTTACCACTTTCGTTGCTGTTGATAGATCTTGATGGATTCAAACAGGTAAATGACACACGTGGACACCAGGCGGGCGATGGGATTCTTCAGGCAGTAGGCGCCCTGTTGAATGAACGGGTACGCGGAAGTGACCTCGTGGCCCGATATGGTGGCGAGGAATTTGCAGTGATCTTGCCAGGAACGGATCAAGCAGGAGCATTAGCACAGGCCGAACGTTTCAGAAGAATGATTGAGGCAAACTTCGAGGATGACCACATCACAGCAAGTTTCGGCGCCTCGTCTATTGAATACGATGTAACCGACAGACGAATGCTCGTGCGCCAAGCCGATGCCGCACTCTATGCTGCTAAAAAATCCGGAAGGAACTGCGTACGACACTACGGGCTGCTCGACCCGCAGGTAAGGAGCGGAATGTTTGCTGTAGTTTCTCTGCAGCCTGCGGCCGAAGGTCGCGCCGATTATAGCGACGGAAACTAACCGAAGCTGAATTAGGCAGCAGGTATGCCTTCTTTTTTTCGTACACCTCGCGACACCACGTGCGACACGAGGGCGTATGTACCGTCTTCGTCCTTCTCCAGCTTCAAATCCACCGCCTGTTCGTCGATTATGAGGTATTTTTTCACGACCTCAACGATTTCCAGCCGAACTAGCTCTAACACTGATGATGGAATCGCAGACCGATCTTCAATGACAACACCTAAAAGTCGTTCTTTTGCACATGCCCTAGGTGTAGGTACCGATCTACCCAGCAATCGATTAATCCAAGAATTAGACATGGTCGCTATTCTCCGTTGTTGTAAACGATCAAATAAAACCGTAACTGACGTACTCTGCCATTAGTGGTCATTAGTGCCACTTGGCGCCGCGCGGGGTATACACATGGAATTACAACAATTTGCCCCGGCAACTCGGCTCAGATGCGATGTGTATTAGAATATCATAACACAATTACTTTGATGTGAAAAGCTTTTTAAACCTGTCTAGGAAGCCATTTCGCTCATCAAGGTCCATGAAGGGAACTTGCTGTCCCAGCAGACGCATAGCCACATCACGGTAGGCCTGACCAGCCACACTTTCTTTTGAAAGCGCTACAGGCTCTCCTCTGTTCGTTGAGGTGATTATCGAATTATCATCTGGAACCACACCCAGGAGCTTAACGGAATTACCCAGAACCTCCTGCACGTCCTCCACTGAGAGCATGTCCTGGCTCTTAACCATTTTCACACGAATTCGATTCACAATGAGCATAGGGTCTCGCAGGCCCTCGGCCTCCAACAATCCAATAATGCGGTCAGCATCTCGTACCGAAGCCATCTCAGGATTGGTTACGACGATCGCTTCTGTCGCGCCTGCAGTGGCGTTCTTGAAGCCCTGCTCAATACCTGCCGGACAGTCGATAAGAATGAACGTGAATCCTTCCTCCTTAAGCTCTTCCACCACCTGTTTCATCTGCCCCGCAGTTACTGCGCTCTTATCACGGGTTTGAGCTGCTGGCAGCATAGCGAGGTTCTGCATTCGCTTGTCGCGAATGAGTGCCTGTTTCAAGCGCGCCCTGCCCTCTACAACGTCAATGACGTCGTAAACTATCCGATTTTCAAGCCCAAGTGCCAGGTCGAGGTTGCGCAGACCAATATCGGCGTCCATCAGGGCAACCTTCTGCCCCTGCACGGCCAGCGCCATGCCCACATTAGCCGTAGTTGTGGTCTTACCCACTCCACCTTTACCCGAGGTAACGACAACAACGCGTACGTCATCCGACATAGTTTTAAAGAGCTCCCTCCAATTATTCAAATGCTTGGCTGCTTACGCAGGGAAAACCTGTATGGCGCCATTTTCAATGCGTGCAACTTCGGGACGACGAGCATCCTTCTCGTTGTTTTCCGGTGCGCGAGCAATTTGGGACGCAATTCGTAGCTGCTGCGGGCGCATACTTCCGGCTACAATGCGCGCGTTTTCATCACCCTGGCAACCCGCATGGGCCAACCCACGCAGGGTACCGAATACCATGATATCACCGGCAGCAAGGATTTCGGCACCGCTATTCACATCGCCACCAATAACGACATGTCCCCCGTGAACGACGCGCTGCCCCGAACGCACGGTGGAGGTAACATAGAGAGCATTGCTGCCAAACGACGGTGAAGCGGCGACTTCGGCGTCGACCTTGGAGCCCGGCGGAAGCATGTAATTCGTGATGCCCAGTTCTTTTGCCGCCGCCTGTGCAGTGCGATCGGTGCAAACCAGCGCCACCAACAGCAAGCCAAACTGGCTGAACAGCATATCCCTAAGGAGTACAATATCGTCCGCTGTGACCTGTCTATTTGCAATGTCAACCGTTATTAGCGCCCCGCGGCCAACGAATGTACTTTTGTGCGTCTCTAGACACCCTATAACTTGTGCGCGGGCCTCTTCCCAGCTCCCATCAGTGGGAACGGTAAGCAACAGTTCCAACAAGAGTCCATTATGCCAGGGTGTTAATTCTACCTGATTCAAATCATTTCCTCCCACGTACTAACGCAAGCAAGCATTCCGTTGCGACGGGTTCGCACAAACACTAGACGTCTAATGGTGATTGGGCAGACGCGCTATTGTAATTGCCTACAAGCTCAATGAAATCTTCTTCCGAAAGAATGGGCACACCTAATGTTTGGGCCTTTTCCAACTTGCTGCCGGCGGCATCGCCTGCAACGACAAAGCTGGTGTTGCGGCTTACACTGCTGGAGGCACGGCCGCCTCGCGCTCGCACGATTTCCTCGGCCTGCTCTCGCTTCAATTTTGTGAGCGTACCCGTGAACACAAACGATTTACCGGCGAGATCGTTAGAAACCTGCAAAGCCGCTGAGTCCTGCGGGCGCACGCCCACCAGGATTAACTTGTCGATTAGCTCGCTATGCCGAGGCTCGCTGAACCAGGCGGTCACGGAATCCGCCATGGTCTGCCCAATCTCATGGATACCTGCCAAATCTTTTGCGGTTGCATGGCGCAGGTTATCTAGTGTACCAAAATGTGAGGCCAGTATGGATGCCGAACGCTCGCCAATATGCCGAATTCCCAATGCAAAGATCAATTTGCTCAACGGCCGGGTTTTACTTGCTTCAATGTTTTGAAGCAGGCGCGAAGCTAATTTCTCCCCCATACGGTCTAGAGTTGCAAGTTTTTCCGAATTTAGCAAATAGATATCCGCCACATCACGCACGACACCAGTCGCCAGCAGCTGTTCAATATGTCGCGTACCAAGCCCCTCGATATCCATTGCCGCCCGCGACACGAAGTGCTCCATAGACTGCTGCTGCCTCGCTGGGCATGCGTGATTTGGGCACCGTGTTACGGCCTCTCCTGGAACCCGCACCACAGGTGTACCGCAAATAGGACAGGTTTGCGGCATTACGAACTCGCGCTCCAGGCCGGTACGCTCACCCGCTACAACCTCCACAACCTCCGGGATCACTTCGCCTGCCCGCTGTACAACGACGGTATCTCCCTGTCGAACATCTTTGCGGTGTATCTCATCTTCGTTGTGCAGTGTCGCTCGCGATACAATTACTCCCCCTACAGCCACCGGCGCGAGGATTGCGACAGGAGTGAGTGCCCCGGTGCGCCCAACCTGCACGTCAATGCGCTCTACCTTGGTGCGCACCTGCAATGCAGGATATTTGTACGCAATGGCCCACCGCGGAGCACGGCTCACCTGCCCCAGTTCACGCTGCAGGTGAAACGAGTCGACCTTAATCACGACACCATCAATATCGTAGTCCAGCTGTTCCTTTCGGGTTTCCCATTCATCTACAAACTTCGAGACCTCGGCCAAGCCCTTGCATTTGCGAACATGCGAATTAGTTGGCAAGCCCCAGTCCCTGTATTGCTTTAGCAGTGTACTCTGTTCGTTGACGGACCAACCGGAAACCTCCCCAACGGTATAAAAGAGCGCATGCAGGTTACGTTGCGCAGTTACCTGGGGATCTTTTTGCCGCAGTGAACCTGCAGCAGCATTTCGACAGTTGGCAAATGTTCGACCGGCCCGTTCCTCAAGCTCCGCGTTGATCCTGGCGAACTCCTGATGCGACAGAAAGACCTCGCCACGGATCTCGATTTTAACAGGGTTGCCGGTATGTCGTTGAAGAGAATGCGGTATGCACTTAATCGTCCGGATGTTAGCTGTGATATCTTCACCAGTGGTACCGTCGCCTCGGGTAGCTGCTCGCACAAGGTTCCCGTCCTCATAGAGTATGGACACACTGAGGCCGTCGATTTTGAGTTCACACACGTATTCTATATCTGTGCCAGCGGAAAGCCCGAGGAGTCGCATCATACGCTGCTCCCACGCGGCAAGTTCAGCCAGCGAGAACGCATTATCAAGCGATAACATAGGAGCACCGTGAAGTACGGGCGCAAATGCCTGGCTTACGGGAGCACCCACTTGGTCAGTTGGCGAACTTCCACCGTCCAGTTCAGGATGCCGTTGCTCCAGGTCGCGAAGCTCTATGACCAGTGCATCATATTCGCTATCGGCAAGGAATGGCGCGTCATCAACATAATAAGCTCTGTTGGCGCGGCCGATAATAGTTCGCAGTTCGTTGAGACGGTCTAGCTCGTGTTGTTGTGGTGTCATTGGGTCGACTATGGTGCCAATCACCTGTAGTTGAATGCGTCTACAAGGATATTAGTGGCCATCCCGTGACTAACACAATGGCCCATCCGGTTAACTGCATGCTAAGCACACCAAGCAATGCAGTTGTACGTATTAATAAGTAGAAGCACGCAGGCGTTCAGTTGTTGTAACGCAGTGTACCGCAAAAAAACTTCAGAAGATAAGTGGAATCAGGATACAAACTTGCCGTTCTCACTGTCATTATATAAGATGACTATTCTTGATTTGGTGTATTGGGCCAGCGCAATTAAACTGCAAGGGGGAAAAGCTCATGGGATCTCTAGAGCAGTCTATTCGAAGCTACTTCGAGCAGCATGAAATACGATTTATTAAGGCGGAAGGTGAAAGCGATTTTCGGCTCGACTACACCATGCAAAATTTCGTAGCTCACTGCCGTGTGGTTTACGATGAGCAGCGGCACTTTACGGGGTTTTCGGTAAGTGGCGGGGTAAAGATACCGCATACACGGCGCACAGACGCTATGGAATACATTACCCGGGCGAACCACGGGCTTGCTTGCGGCGGATTTCAGATGGACTGCGATGACGGAGACCTTCTGTTCCGGATTGGCGTTTTTACAGCGCCTGGCCCGCTGGCAAACGAGACAATGGACTCGATGATCCAAATCGCCATCCGCACGTTCGACCGGTACTATAATGGGTTAATGGAAGTTGTCTATGCTAACAAGGCGCCGTCGGAAGCAATCACCGAAGCCGAGGCGGGTAGCCCCGGTCAGGATCAGATTGACGAGGTGGTTGAAGCCTTGTTAAAAAACATAACTGACGACGGGCAGGAAACCATAGCGGAAGCCGAGGTGGAACCACCCCGAAAGCGACGCGGTCGACCGCGTACCCGGAAGCCTCAGCCGCCTACGGACAAATCAACGGAAACACCGCCAGAAGATTAAGTGCGATTATTCATTATAGCGGAGTTGGTTAGCAAACCAACTCCGCTTTTTTTACTGGCTCTACAATATCAGGAAGATTGTAAACGGTTTGTAAACTGACTTCTTGACAATGAAGTCAGGACGACCCACGCGACACCATTTTATGTCTGGACTACGTCACCTGGTTTACCGGTTTGGAAACGGACTTACACGACCATTGGCGGCTTGATGTTGGGCTGTGCACAAAAATGGTGCGTCCATCCTGGCAGATGAACGCACCATGAGGCACACACTTTATACCGTGGCGATCAGTACAGGAATGTCACCATGCCTGTTAGCGAGTCGCTACCGGGATTGTTTACTTTGATATACTCAGCGTTGAGTATAATATTCTGCGCTGGCCGGTTGGCGAGTGAGAAGGTGTACTGACCCGTCACCGGAATTCCCGTAACACCTGCCATCCGCGCCGAGTCATAGCGTACCATGAAGGCGGTCTTGTGGTTAAAGTAGATGTCGCCCTCAAGTATGGTTGCATAGCTGGAAACTGGCTTGCCGGCAGCCACATCGTCGACGCCGTACAGCAGGCCACCATTAAGTTCTAGTTGCCAGGTAGGTATACCACGGCGCACTTTACCCAGGAAGCGATCATAAGTTCCGAAAAGGCCTGCACGGTAGAAGTTGTCCTCAATACCGATCGTCTGCAGTTGTCGGCGGCCGTTGTAATACATGGCGCCAATAGAGGTGCCCTGGTTACCAATAAGGTATTCGCTCTGCAGCACTACATCATGGAACGCCTTGCCATTATAAGTAATGTTCTGCGACGAGCCGTCTTCCTTCACGCCGTATAGCCACGAAACGCGGGTATACAGAGGCCCAGTGACATATCCTGCCTGGACACCTGTTTCGTAACCACCAATTCCAAAGTCACCCAGAGCAGCATTCACATTGTTCAACGGCCCAAGTGAACCATACAATTGTGCATCGGCAATTGCAATGGTCCTGTGATCGCCCATAAGGTTAAAGCCATCGAGTACAGGTATTTGGCCAATTCGCGCTGTCCAGTAGGTTCCGCGCGCACCGGAGTTATACTGTGCCCAAAGGTCGCTAAACCCGGATTGGGATCCTCCCTTGAAGCCAGTGGTGTATCGAACATGAAGGGCGAACTGCTTGCCCAGGGACGTGGCGAGGGCAGTATCCATTCCTGCAACACTGATATTGGGGCTGCTTCGAGTTGCCGCCGTTAGGCTTACTATCGACATAGCCACGGAGTTGCTGAAGGTAATCGGCTTTACTTCGTTAGAGGGCAGCCGAAAACCTGCACGTAAAAATGCATAACCGAAAGGAGTGAGGCGGGGTACCATGGTATGGCACCTGGCGCATTGAAAGTGAAACTTTCTTGCGAACATTGGGAAAGCACTGGATGGCTTCGCCCCCAGCGTCAGGGTGGCGGCGCTTAATATGAGCGCCGCAATCCCTGTTCCTACGCGATTCGTTCTGGAATTCATCGTATGTCCTCTGTCATCGTTTTTGTCAGCTAAGGAAACTGCTGCATCACGTCGATGAGAGTTCCAAACTAACTATTTTGTAGATGCGACGGCCGCTGGCAGATTGACGTTGCCGCCGACTTTACCGAGGATTGTGGCAAGCTGTGCCTCTTTTTTGGCGGTCCAGTCCTGCTTCAGCGTGATCTTTAGAAGTTTGCCATTGCCGGTTAGTTCCGCGCTCGATGCACCCACCGGGCTTATTAGCTTAGTGAGTTCGGGGGTCGTTTTGCCTGTAAGACCAGTTACCGGCAAAAGTACCTCGCGTCGGTTAATATAAATGTCCTTAAGACCGGACGCCGGGTCACCCGGTGTGTTGAATACTGTGCGCAAACCAGTACCTACTGGCAACGCCTTTAGCATATTCTGCCAGGTTACCGATTTAAGATGCGCCCAACTCACACAAATGCCATTCTTGTCACTGCAACTACACATCTTGCAGGTTCCCGTGCATTGCGTGGTGCTAAAGGTCATGAACATTCCGCAGTCTTCGCATATACCACCAAGTTCTGTGGTTGGCGATACCGTCGCCACGATCGGAGCACCAGCCCCCACCTGGTTGAGGGTAACACCTGTGTCACTCACTGAGACCACACTGCTCAAAACTCCGGCGTGCTGCCAGGCATCGCCGCCCGCTATTGCGCTCGTGCCGAGGGCGGGAACCGCGGCCACTGTAAGTGCCATTAATGCAAACCTGGAAATAGACTGTTTCATTGATTTGTGCCTCCTAAATACTGTAAGTATTCTGGCTTCATTATATACATCTATGTCCGATTTGACATCCGACATTTGACGGATTTGCCCGAAACCAACACAAACCGAAAACAAACGAAAATAAGAAACTATAACCCATTTGCGTCCTAGCACGCGCTCCCCAACGGCAAATGATGAAATGCTTATAACTTATTGAGATCATACACATCATGGGAGTACGATAAACACTTGGGGAAATCACCAGCGCTAACAGCCATAGGCTATGTTCATTGATCGCCTATCTGCGCAACCGGCGGGCTTATGACCGTGGAAATGTACTCACCGTGGGCTACCGCGGCTTACTGAGTGCATTTGGTGAAATATCGTCAGCTAGCACATCAGGTAACACGTAGGAACCATCTGGGCTACGCGGAATTGGTATGTACCTTTTGACGCAGGTTAACGGTAAAGGACCGTAAATGTGCGGATAAAGTGTACCACTTCGGCCGGGTTCAAACTTTAAAATTGAGGAAACCGAAGAAACCTCTACTTCAAGAGCAACGAGATTATCTACCTCGTTGAAAAACTGGGTAGCGGATTTGACGAGTTGTTCGCGCGAGCTGCCGTGAATAAACCCGTCGGTCTCATAGTGCTCAGGCACGAAAAGACCCGACTCACGAGCGCACTTGAGTACACCCGCATCTGCTAGGACATAGACGAATTGTGCAGCTTTCATGACTGCCGTACCTCCATTGGCACATAACAACGCGTTTCAGCCAGATTACTCTATTTCGCAGCGTTTCGCAACCATCCCGTGCAATTGCGCAGAATACCAACCACTGTAATGCAGCAGCACAGATGATAGCCGAGCGCTTATTTGCGCGGTGCGATAACCACGTGCCGATCCCGATCGCTACCTTCGCTGTATGTCTCTACGTCTGGATCGTCCGCTAATTCGCTGTGAATAATCCTGCGCTCATGTGAGGGTAGCGGCTCCAGTTCGCACTCCATATTGCGGCTCTTCACCTCTGCTGCAAGCTCCCGGGCATGCGCTCGCAGCGATTCTATACGCCGACTTCGGTAATTGCCAGCGTCGAGCATTATTCGCACATCGCCGCGTATTCTGTGGGCGAGGATGTGGTTCAGGAGAAGCTGCAGAGCATCCAAGATCTGTCCGGTCTTGCCCCACGTCTCGTCGGCATCCACGCCGGTAAGACTGATCATGAGGTGGCTTCCCTGCTTGTCGGTTAGTTCAGCCTCCATCGTGCCGCCAGCGGCTGCACAGAAGTCAAGCACCACCTGCAACGCGATCTGCTCTTCCTCTGCCGTATTGGGTGAATTGACATCCTCATTAGGGTCAAGGTCAGTCATAGGTAACTCCTGCCGGTCACAGTTGAGGATCTATCCCCAAGCGACTTTTGCATTAAGACGGTTCGCATGTGTATTTGTTAGCGCTTTTTTTTCTTTGGCCGCGGCCTGGGTACATCAACAACACTGGGACCAGTTGGCGCTTTGGCAGTTTTCTGCGGGCGTGGTGTGGTCGTGGCGGTACCGGTCACAGGGCGAGCCAGAGCAGCCGCCCCCCCGGAAGATACTGTAACAGCAGGGTTGTTCCTACTCGGCAGGTAGATGAAATAGTACTGCTGCACGGCTGAAAGTATATTCTGAATCAGGTAGTAAACTAGAAAAGCAGATGCCCATCTTGAGACGATGAAGTAGTACATTATAAAAAACGTCATCATGTACGACATCGTCTTCTGCTGCTGCGCCATTGCCGGATCGCTAACTGGGGTGAGCTTCATCGTTACCATCATGCTGAGTGCGTATAGCACCAGGATGGGCATATCGAACGATCCGAGGTTCGCACCAATGTAGGCTGGGTACTGCTTAGCCAAGCTGCTCCCTATCCACAAGAATGTGCCATGGGTAAAATGCAGTTGATAGACGCGGATTAAATCGATCATGAACCAGAAGATTGGCAGTTGTATAAGTGACGGCAGGCAGGTAGCGAACATGTTTACGCCATGTTCCTTGTAAGCCTCCTGAACTTTCTTCATCTGCTCCTGCGGGTCATCCTTGTACTTCGCCTGAATTGCCTTGATGATTGGGGCCATCTTCTGCATTTCCCTTTGGCTCTTATAGGTTTTGAGCATCGTTGGAAATGTAATCACCTTGATTAACACTGCAATTGCAAACAGTGCAAACCAATAGCTAAACGCGGGCTTCCGGCCAGTCATAGCAACCAAGGCATCAATAAGCTTATAAGTGAAAAGGTGTGAATTCTCCTGGTCTATTCTATCGTTCACTTGATTAAAAAGAGCCGTAAACTGGGGCGATTTGACAACGTTGGTATCGCCGTAATGCTGCTGAAGATTAGTTAGGGCTTGCTCTGCTTGCTGCAAGCCGTTTGCTCGTCTGTCGGCGAGTTCTTTGCGGGCTCCCGAGGTTAACGGAACTCCAGGTTCCAGATGCATGGTCGCGCCAGACCCATAACCGTTCGGATCTGAAGCATATTGAGCGAGATCAAATAGAGCGGTTGCGGCAAGTTCTCTGTTCGAGTTAGAGTAGTGATCGCTCACTGCCTGATATTCGTTCAGCGCACTGTCGGGATCGAGCGCCTGCAGTGCCTTGGCATGATCTAGCGTAAGCGGAGGTACACCAGCCGGCCCACGATTACAACCAGAAAGAAGGACAGCGGATAATACAACAAGCAGGATAATCGCAGGTATTCTAGCTGCAAATCTCAAGATAATTTCCTTAATGGCATAGTAATCATGGCGCGGGATCGTACCCCCCGGAACAGAATGGGTTGCAACGCAAAATTCGTCGAATAGCCAATGCGACGCCTGCAATCACACCATGACGCTGAATACACTGTGCTGCATAGTGAGAACACGTTGGCTGGTACCGGCAAGTTGGTGGCCGTAACGGGGATGTTAGCTGGTACAGCCTGATCAGCAAAAGCGCGGCTCGGGCTGCGAGCGAAATGCTGGACTGCTCGTCAAGCTTTTCAGGCTGGCACTCAGTCTTCATGGCGATCTTCAATCATGCCGCACCGCGACATCAAGTATCTCAAAGCCCCCGCGATTTGATTAAAATCTGCCGCCGTACACGGTTTTCGTACGACTAGCACTACATCTACTGGCTTACTTCGCGAAAGGTTTCTCATTGTTCGCAGCGCCTCTCGAATCTGACGACGGGCGCGATTGCGTCGAACTGCACCCCCAACTTTGCCACTAGCCACCACTCCAAACCTGGCTTCGGCACCGGCGTCACTATTACCGCAAACATAAGCGACTATGAGCGGTGTCGAGAAGCTTCTACCTGTCTTGTACACTTTGCGAAAGTCGGCTGATTTCAGAAGCCGGTCACTACGATTCAACGGAGCGCCTTCTACGGTTACACCGCACGTTCAACCAATCTCCATACGGAAACAAGGCGCGAACGGTTTCCGTTCGCGCCTTGTTTGAGCGGCTGCGACGCGGACATAGCCGCACTGCAAATTGCTCCGTTTACTTTATGAGCTCATGCCGGCCACGCAAACGACGGCGGCGAAGAACGTTACGACCATCATGCGTCGACATGCGCTTTCTGAATCCGTGCACTCGCTTATGGCGCCGGTTGTGCGGCTGATAAGTACGTTTCATCTGTAAATTCCTCCCACAGGTGCAACAGTATAGCACAGAACTTGTCGGATTTGTAAAGGAATAACCGGCGCGCTAAAAGAATCAACTACTATAATGCGCTTGAAACAGCACGCCAGCGACTGAGTGGACTCCACAATGGCGCTTACTGCAATTTCAAAGTTCGCGAAGAGTTAGTCGCATTCGTTAGACGAATCAAATAGCAAGGACCATACCACAGTGAAATCGGTCGTTGATCTTAGTGGCGCCTGGCACGTCGTTCTCGACACGGATCTTACTCTGAATGCAGTCACATGTACCTCGTCGCAGGACGTTGCTTCCATACAGTTGCCGGCTTCCCTTGATGAAGCCGGCCTGGGTGTAGAGACACCCCTGGTCCGAAGTATGCAGGGGTTAAGTCGACTTAAAAAGTACGTGGGTACTGCTTGGTATTTCAAGACTGTGAACGTTCCGCCGATCGACGACATCACGCAAGTCAGTGTGTTTTTGGAGCGCTGTCATTGGGCAAGCACACTGTTTATTAACGGTGAGCCTGTGGGCAGTTGCGACAGCCTCAGCACGCCACATATTTACGACATCACACGCTACTTTAAAGCTGGAGAAATCCAGATTGTAGTGCAGATAAATAATGCCGTTGATTTGAATATTGGGCGGCGTGGCCACATGATTACGGATTGGACTCAGACTAATTGGAACGGCATTATTGGACGGATGGAAATGCAAATTCACACCGGAGTGAATGTCCTGCTCAAATCCGCTTCCTTTCTTGCTTCAGGCTCAGCCGTTCAGGTCACAGGCGATGTAACCCGTTATCCACTCGAGGGAACTGTGGAGGTCGCGATTAAGGGCTTCCAACCCCGCAAAATACCCGTGCAGCGGGTCGACGGAGGTGGCGGCACCTTCTCCGCCGCTGTCTCAATTGACGGGCCAGTCGCAGGCTGGTGCGAGTGGTCTCCTACACTGTACGAGGTGAGTGTGAATGCTGGCCCACCAGGCGATGAGGGTACCTTGATCACTGGCGCATCCTGGTTGAGTGCACCAGATAAGCACCTTCACCTCAACGGAAGCCGCCTTTACCTGCGCGGTACCTTGGAGTGTGGTGTATTCCCTCTAACCGGTCATCCTCCAATGGACATCCCATCATGGCGGCGCATAATGGCAGCGGTAAAAGCCCACGGCCTAAACCACATTCGCTTTCATTCGTGGTGTCCGCCCGATGCTGCGTTTGTTGCAGCCGACGAGGAAGGTATTCTCCTTCAGCCGGAGCTGCCGCTATGGGTTACCCGTTGCTCCTTTGCGGAAGACGACGCAGTTATGATTTGGGCTACGGATGAATGTCGGCGAATCTACGCTACCTATAATCACCACCCCTCATTTGGCCTCTTTTGCCTGGGAAATGAATTGGTCTACCGAACGGAGGAGCCTCAAGTAGAGGCACTTCTCGCAGAGCTGAAAGAGCTGCGCGGTGGAAGACTAGTAACCTCGGGTGCGTACTCACACCCCACAAGCCCACAGGACCAATACGTCATCACCTGTGACAGCGGCGGAAACAGCCGCGACAGCCATCCGCTTCGCGCGAGTTCATGGTGGGAACTGACTTCGCGTTTCGACCGCGAAATACCCTCATCCGTCACGAACTACACCGTAGCGATGGATTCATTCGATCAGCCCGTCGTGGCGCACGAGGTTGGCCAATGGGTGGTTTTCCCGGATGTCCACAATCGGACCGATTACTCGGGCGTTCTCGCAGCGCACAACTTCGAATGGATAGCAGAGATGCTGGAGCAAAGGGGAATGTTAGGGCTTGCACCCTGCTTCACTAATTCCAGTGCAAAGCTATCGGCTTTACTCTACAAGGAGGAGGTGGAGGCGCTTCTGCGCACGCCCGCCGTCAGTGGATTTCAACTTCTTGGCCTCAATGATTTCCCCGGCCAGGGTACTGCTACAATTGGAGTGTTGGATGCGATGTGGCGCTCGAAGGGAGCCATAACCAGCAATGAATTCAGCGCGTTTTGTCGCTCAGACGTGCCCCTCGCCCAACTGCCATGTTACATTTACGCGGCAGGTTCGCGCATTACCGGCAAGTGTAGTTTTGCACACTATGGACCGCTCCGAGACCGGCCGGTAACACTCACCGCAAAGCTTTCAACAAGCGAGGGTGTAGTTATTTTCGAACAGAATTGTGGTTCACAAAACCTAACCGTGCGCGGGTTGGCAGTATTTGACGATCTAAATCTTTTTTTGCCCACTGATTTGCCACCGCTCCGGGCACAACTTGCTCTTGCAGTTGACAACGATCCACCTAACACCTGGGACATCTGGATCTATCCACCATTGAGTGAACCTGTCTCCCTCCGGGAGGTTCTGGTAACTGATACTTGGGACTACGGCGTGGCCAATGCATTGCGGCAAGGCGCCTGTGTGTGGCTGCGCCATGGCAGAGGTAAGCCTGCTAACGGGGTAGATGGCCAGTTTAGTTCGTGTTTTTGGTCGCCTGTACACTTTAAGGGGCAGGCAGGGACAACAGGTTTACTTATTCAGCATACACATCCAGTGTTTAGTCAGTTTCCAACAGAGGCGCACTCACAGTGGCAGTGGTGGGATGTCGTGACGCATTCACGGTCGCTTGTAATTAATGACCTACCAAGAGAATACTGCCCAATCGTTCAGACGATCGATCGCTTTACCCGAAATGATAAGCTAGCTGTAATGCTGGAGGCTCAGGTAGGCAAGGGCAGGATATTTATATCATGCATAGATTTTGATACGGACATGGACTTGCGTCCGGCCTCAAGGCAGCTTGAGCAATCCATTCGAACTTACTTGACGTCGCCAGATTTTGCCCCATACTCAAAACTCACCGTGGAAGAGTTGGACACCCTCTACCTTACGGAGGATTAGGCATCGTTTAGTGCGGGCAGCGTTCGCTATTTCCGCTTTCGGCTTCTGCTGCCTTCGCCCTGCAGGCCGGGCCGCGCAATAATGCGGGCGGCGGCACCATCAATCCATATATCCACCACGATATACAACAACCACAGAAGGACGGCAAATTCTAATATGACGTTACGAAGCTCCGTAGCCTCAGCCGCATGGACAGCAGTAGCCCTAACTACTGAAAAGTCTGTTATAACTTGCCAGGAGTTAAAGCGCACAATAAGGCCAAGATAGACACCAAGCGAAACTAGTACAAAAAAGGGCGCTGCTAATAAGGGGGTAGGGAGCTTAAGGCTTTTAAGAAGCTTTACGACAGGACGTATCGACAACCCATAAAATAGCACGCCCACCAAGCTGTATATGATAAAGAAAAAGCCATACTTTGCAACAACCAGCCGCTCTTCGTTTGTAATCGCTGCGTGCCGCATATTGACGAATGCTGGATCGAAGAAAAAGTGACGCCACTCGGTAAGTAGGTAACAGCTGTTTGGTAGGAATGCCAACCAGAGGATACCTACCAAGAACAAAGGAATGGACCACAGTGGTTGTTTGATCTTACCTCGAAGGGTTACACCCCACCAGGCCAGGAATTGCCCCAGGGCAACAGGTATCGCTGCAAGCGAGAGGTTCCAGGCGAGCCAAGCCGGCGATTCTATGGAATGCAAATCAATAGCGCCTCTCTTTAGGACATTGTCTTATTACAGCCAAAATATTAAAACTCCAACAATCGGTCGGCGAATCATCCTCATAAGCTAAGTAACGCACACCCGTACCGCAACGACGTGCCAGGCAATGATACCACGCCAGGCCCAAGCAGCGCATCTCGTCGCTGGCCGCGGGCGTCTATAAGACGTTCAACATTCCCCGTGCACATGGTGTAGCCGCCGTTGACATTTGCGAACTAGAGAACCAAATGAGCACGATTTTTATTATAAAATCCTGCATAACAATGGTCGGCAATGGAGTTCTGGTTAGGTGAGTGAGGTTCCTCGTTGACCAAAAAGCCGCTACCGTACGGCATTAGAACAAAATGGTTACGCGAGATTGACAGTCACAGCCAGTCGCGTAATTCTCCCTTGTGCAATCGCCACTGGGCCCATATAGCACAACAGTTCCTGGTAGTCTCGGGCACCTGCATTTAGCTCCATGGCACATGTAAAACCGGGTCATTTATTGACTACCTACTACGTTTGGCTCCTCGTACTGGTTTACCGTATAACAACTTGATTGTGCCAAAGGTGAAAAACAAGGAAGAACTTGGGCGGTCACTCCTCGATTTTGAGGGTGACCGCCCAAGTTAGGGTTTCAGTTGTATCGCAGTCACCACTAAATTAGTGAGCAATTTTTATATTGTTAAACGTCCGCATTGCGGCCTGTCGAGCGCTGCCCTTAAGTCGGTTAGCCTTTTAGCAGCGCAACACCAAATAGTCCCCCCGCAACTTTACCTGCGGCCGCTCTGAATTCTACGCGGACCGTGTCACCCGAGTTGAGCAAGGCGGGTGGAATGACATAGGTTACCGTAAAGAACTTCGTTGGATCGTCATTCTGCAGTGTCTGGGTGGCGATCTTTGTACCGTTTACAAGTATGTCGAATGTTCGATTTCCAGAGTCGCTGCCCCAATACGAGCATAGTAGGCTCGCCGATTTAGCCCCCTTGGTGGCAAGCTGGTAACTGAACCAGCCACCGTCTGCATCCCGCCAGGTGGTACCAGCAAAATTACCAGTTCCGCTACTGCTGGACTGTACTCCGTGGAGTGCCTCCGACTGAGAATTCCCCGGTAACACGTAGTCCTGAATTCGTGCCACAAGAGCGCGGTTCTGCTGCGCAGTCTCACTTTCTCGCTGCTGATAGCTAGTATCGCCGCCGGTCGCATACCAATAAACCGTCGAAACCTGATGAATGATGTCGTAGAGCGGCACCAAGGAATAGTTCTTCTTGAAGCCTACTGTTTCGAAATGTAGGGGCTCATTCGCCACGGGCTTAATATGGTTGAGGATATCTTGCCTAACACAATCAAGAGTCTCGGCTCCATGCAGGACGGAGTGGGGTTGCCCCAAACCTGGGATAATTCCACTCTGGACGGACGACTGCAGAATTCCGCCCAGCACCAATGGTCCGTACATGATGGCATTCATATCGGAGTTGTCTGGCATAGGTGAAAGGTGCAGATACATGGGTAGGCGCACGTCAATGGTATCACCATTGTGCCAGGTTCGCGTAATCGTGTAAAACGATGACGTTTTCATATTTGTGCCAACCGGTTTGCCATTAACTGCTACTTCCCGACCAGCCCCGGCCCAATAAGGTATATGGAATTGCAGGGTGAGATGAGCGGGAGCCTTCAACTGCAAGTGAAACCTACTGTCATGGCTCTTTGGGAATTCAGTCTCCTGCTTTAGGATAAGACCTTTGTCGTGCCAATTGAGGACAGACGGTACATAAAGGTTTACGTAAAGCTCTGAACGGTTGTGAAAATAGATGCTATCGGAGAGCTTAGCAAACGACTCTACACCCGTTCCATAGCAACACCAGAATGTGTTATTGGGAGTACCAAAGTTCTTGGTGAACCCTGCGGCCAGCGGAGTGTAGTAGATCATCATCCCCGTTTTGGGGTTTTGAGCGGGCAGAATTCCATTAAAATATGCACGCTCGTAAAAATCTGCGTAAGAAGGCTTAGGATCCCACTCAAACAGATCGCGTGTTACTTTCAGGATGTTGTAAGTAGTGCAAGTCTCCTGGTTGTTGGCTGCAAGAGTATACGCAAGTTTGTTAGGTGGTCCCCAAAACTCGCCGAGGTTGCTTCCACCCGTGGCATACGATCGATGGTCTGCCACGCGTTGCCAGAAGTAGGAGACTAATGTACGATACGCAGTATCACCCGTAAGCTCATACCTGCGTGCAGCGCCAAGTGCCTGCGGTATGTGGGTGTTAGCATGAATATTAGTGAGATCGTCGTGTTTAAGTTTTAATGGGCCATCAAAAACGTGCTTCTGAAACATAAAAGCAAGCTTGTAGTCCTCGGGCTTGTGGGTCACTTCGTAAAGGTGAATGAGTGTATCCTGCATACCGCCAAACTCGGTTTGAAGGATCATCTGCATCTTCTTATAGGAATATCCGCGATCACGGTTCCAGAAGTAATCTGCCATCTTTTGGTCAACCTGCAGCGCCAGCTTGTCGCCGCAAAGCTGATACATATCGAGCAGGCCCTGCATGATCTTGTGGATTGTGTAGTATGGAGCCCAAACCTGCTTACCAGAATCGAGCCTGTCGAAATAGGAGACTGGAAATGCCGACAGGTAGCCTGTACCCATTGCACGCTGACACTGGGCTAACCCCTTTACGATCTCTTCACCCCGCTCCTTAAGACGCGGATCCCCTGTGCTGTTGTACATTAATGCGCAGGCAGACATGAAATGCCCCACGAAGTGACCTCGAACCTCACAGGTAGGTGCTTCCCAGCCACCCAAGGGTTTACCAGGTGCGGGTAAACCAGCAGTAACGCGAAAATTGCGAAGTAGCCGCTGTGTCGAAAGCGATAACAGGTAGCGCTTATCCGCCTCCATTTCGCGATACTCGTGACTTGGCAGTAACCGCACTTCGTCGAGATTGAATGGACGCACCGTGGGATGTATAGGGCGGAACGGCGCCATGCTTCGGCCCCCTGCAATCGCAGCGCCCGGAAGCGTCAGCATCACTGCACAAATAATTAACTTGTTCACCGGCAGACCTCTCGTTATTCTGAACCCATAGCATGGGCACCTTTTTCTAAACAACCTTTATATAGTTAAGCCCATTGGTAGTAATTTCCTTCATGACAATATGAAGGCCGAATAACATCTCCTAGATCAGTGCCGTCTAATGAAATTCAGGATGGTAATATAGGGCATTATATCGCGAGATCGCACAAAAGAATGGCGCCGTCCCCGTAGGGAACAACGCCATTGCTTAGCTTCTAGAGCAGACCGGTTAGAATGTAACGTGAACTTGAGAAGTCAACATGTTTGCATTTGACCCGCTAGTACCAAACCCAGCATAATCTGTGTTAGAGATCATCTGGTACGCAATACCGAGCGACGTGTTCCCTGCTAGATTGAGGTTGGCACCAAGCGTGATGTACTGCTCTACTGGATGAGCGCGCGTTTCCGTGGCGGACACGCTGCCAGCCAGATTGTAGAACACGCCTTCGTAGCTGGCAAGTAGCTCTATCTTGCGGTTTATTGAGTAAGTAAGACCGGCAGTGGCGTCGCCAATGCTGCTGCCCATGGTGAAACCAAGGCCCGGACCGTAAACGCGGTTTCGCGCACCGGCATAATACTTACCGCCAAGCGATATACCTAGTTTGTGAAAGAGCTTAAAGGAGACATTGGCATACGGCCCTTGGATGTTTGTGGGACTAAACCAGTTGCCCACCTTATCCCAGGTACCAGCCGACTGGAAGCGCGGATCAATGTACTTGTACCCAACATTCAACTTTGCCCCGTGCGTGTTGTATTTCGCGTTAATCCAAAAGGCATTGTTGTCGTTGTTACTTAGGCCTGCTGCGCCGGTGCTAAGCGACTGTTGCGCTACCGATTTAGCGACCTCACCGTTAATCCCTACAGGCCCAATGTGATGCAGCTTAAAGTTTAGCCCGTAAACGACCACGTTGTTGAATGGTGTAGCGGGAGTAATAGCGGTGTTACCACCCAGGTCTAGTGCCGTTAGACCTACATTAAGGACCTTGCCTATTGGGAATGCCACATTAAGGCCCATTACCTGAGTTGCGGGGATTGCACCGCGCGCTGCCACTCCTTCAACCTTCGCTGAACTTAGCGCTCGAGGGCCATAAAGAGCCCCCACAGCAGGTTGATTAAGGTAGTTGCCCGTGCTAGTGGTGGTAACAGTCTGAAAGCTGCCAGCGAAAACTTGCGTCGTTGCACTACCAAACTTACGTGTAAACTTCAAACCGTCCTGGATCCATTCGAAATTCTGGTACCATGGCAGATTGAAATAGGCCTCGTGGTTGGGCCGGTAGTAAGTAAGTGGGGTCAGCTTCTCGCCAAAGCGGCCAAGGATAAGATGACCGCCTAACACTGGGGCCGAGAAATATGCCTTGTAGAGGGTCCCAAGCTCCTTTTCAGCTGAGGCTGGATTAGCAGCAGGTATGCCGCCAAGATCCGTTTTGCCATTGTCGGTATAGCTAAGGTAATTGCTGATTACTGGCTCTACAGCTACGTACGCTCCACCCTTAAATCGCATGCTGATATTAAGGTGAAGGTCATGAAGGACATTCACGCTATTCGTTAAGGAACTAGAACCAGGGTGGAAAGCACCACTGTAGTCATAGAACGAGTGACGTGAAAGTGAACTTGCCATACCAACAAACAGATCGGCTTTGATAGTCGGCAGATGATCAACGCGGTTCTGAAGTGCGTTCACACGTGATGTGAGACGGGCCAGGCGCGCATCAATCCGATGGACATTCATCCCTAAGCCTGCGAGGTCCCCTTTGAATTCGTGTGTAAGGCGGGTGATCTCCCGTAGTTCATGTGGCGTAAGCCCAGAGGGTCCTGCTGGTCCAGTTGGTCCCTCCGGACCAGCCGGTCCCTGTGCGCCGGCAGGTCCCGGTGCTAACCGCATTTGATGCAACAGGCGATCGACACCTACTGCAAATTCATACCTGGTTAGCGCACGCTTGCCTGCAAAAAAGCCATCCGGATACCCAATGAGTATTCCATGCTGCTGCAGGTCCGTGACGGCCTGGTACGCCCAGTGATCTGTGGGTACATCCTTAAACGGATTATCCTGTGCCTTACCAGCGGTAGCCCAGCCGCACGCAAGCACTGTAAGTGCCGACGCCAGACATGGCATCAAATTCCTCATCAATGAACCTCCTGGGAATTGAACTAATAGCGAATGTGGCAATAACCTGCTCACAACCGCGAACAGCGATCATCCGCTGCTGTCCTTTGCCACTGAAGCCATGTAAGTCAGTGTTCCGGAGGGGCGATAAAGTAGAGAGTTTCCTTGTTTCCTTCTCTGCTGAACAGCCGCCGTCAAGGGTGCTGACGTGCCATGAAACGACAATTGCGAAGGTAAAAGCGAATGGTTGGGGAGCAGCAAACCATTAACTGCTCATTAGCAAGCTCTGAAGTACGGTCAATAGTATATTACTCGATGAACCTAGTAATCTTGACAGTATTGCTATAATCTGCAGAAAATGGAATGACAGCCCTGCAATTATTATTGGCCGGTTTTTGCTACAGCCTTACCAAGGGATCAATTCTTCTTTAAATTCCAGTAGTCCATAAAGTTTTCAATAAGAAGATTCTGGGCCTCCAGCCAATCTGCGAACACGAACTGTTGAGCGCCAATGCGGGTTGCAGGATGCTGCACCGTCTCATCTGCGTAGAGGATGAGCAAACCATTGCCGTCGACGACATCAAACTGCGCCTTGCTAACGACGTGTGACGGTTCATAGCCGCTCCCCTGCAAGGGCACGAATACATAATGCCCGCCTATGCGTTGAGGGCCATCGAGATCAGTAACAAGGACTGCGTTCACGTGCAACATGGCGCACAGATGTGCGCACGCTGCAAGGTTTAGTTTAGGATAGCCGCCGTGTATGATATCTCCATGATTTGAAAAGAGATCGCGACCGATCACATGGTGCGCACTCAACAAACTCACAACCTGCTGAGTAGGCATCACCTTCAGGTTCAGCCTGCTGGTAATCCGCTGTGGAAGGCGATTTATGGCCTCCTTTTTAAGCGTACGGAGCGTAGAGCGATAGGCTGTCTGAAGAGCAATAGTCTCTGCGAGGTTCTTGCCTTTGGGTAGCGCGGAATTGGGTACACCAAAAAATGGGGGAACCACGGCAATCGTGCGGATTTCCTGTAAAACGGTGCGCTGTTGGGAACGCTGGTGGTTAGGTGCCGAGGCGCCTAGCACACCAGCCAGCATGAGAATTACTGCACCACAAAGATATCTCATATTGTTTTTCCTCGTTAGCTCCGTATGCGGGCCAGGTTCCTGCGCGCGGCCCACCATGCAATCTATCTGTCTCGTATGGTCCCACCAAACACCAGTAATCACCGCCGTGTATATCGATGCTTTACCCCGGTCGGAAACCATTCGGTATCTCTGAACTGTCGAAGATTAACAACCGGTAACTGCGCATTCACTGGTACGTAATGAGCAAACTCGCTGTTTAGTCGAGTAAGTTGCGCCTGAATGGTCTGAGCGGCCAACTCGGCCAAGTACGACGGCGGGTTAGCCCCGGAGGCCAATTCAACTTCCACCACCCAACTTATATTGCCGTCTTCAGTGTGATCTACATGCAAGACAAACTTGCCAGTGACCCATTGACAGATCGGAGTCAATTCCAGGGCCACTGTGACATTTTCCGGATAAATGTTTGCTCCATAGAACGAAATAGTAAAGTTTGAGCGACCAAATACCCAAACGAATGGAAGCTCGCGACAGGTAATTTCCGCATCTTTGGCACACCTAACCAGATCAAACCCCTGTCCCTTCAAATAGCTTTCCATTTCGCCAAATTCAATACACCCGCCGGAGTCATGAATGTTATATCGAATGAGCGGCACACCGTTGTTACCGGTAAAAACCAGTTCGCCTTCGATGCACTCAAAAAACCTGTGATAGGGGTCATATTGAAATAGAGACGGCATCCGCGCTTCACCGAACAAACTCGTGGCAGCTGCAGGGTTCTCAGCAAACCAGCGTCGTATTAGGACACTTAAAGGGGTCTCACAGGCGAGTACGCCGGCGTCTGCTGTGCCGTAAATAGACGCACTGCTTTTGATATGATCTGGTGTGTCAACACGCGTTGCCATAAGGGAACGCCACTCCTCGCTAAATACCTCACCCGCGCATACCAACTTTACATGGTAGCTTGACCATTTTACGCCGCGGCCCTGGCCCTCATCTATTACGTCCTTAAGGAATGGCGGATACCCCAACAAGACTGTCTGGTCAAACTTTGGACCGAGTTCCATCACTATTCTAAGGATCTCGTTCATATTTGAGCCAGGAGCCACTGTAAATACTCTAAGGCCGCGAAGTGACAAATGGCGGCAGCACTCCAGCGTATAAATGCCGCCCACCCAGGTTCCCATAGCGAAACATATCACCGCGAGGGTGCTGCACGAGTCGGCGCTAAAAGTGTCAACAAACACCTGCTCGAAGCGTCGTGCGACCTCGAGTTCATGGACAGTGGATCGCGGCCACACAGTTGGTGTGCCAGTGGAACCGCTCGACACGGCCGCAAGGCTGCAGGAGTGTATATCGCCATGTTTACAGCGTTCTACTAGGGGATACCTCTCCACATAATTCTCACGTGTGAGTATAGGGAGGTCGAAAAACGAGTTCGCGGTGATCGATTCTATCTGAATACCACTCGTCCGCAAAACGTCCATGTAGGCAGGTACAGTGGCGGCACACTCTACCGCTAATTTCCAGGCATTTTCAACAGGCGAAACATTTGGTCGTGGCTTTAGAATATCGTCTAACGACGCGTTCACAAAACTATGAAGCGCCTCAGAAAACTCATTTTGAAAGCTGTGGTCTGGCACTTTACGGTCCTCTCATTCCGTTAAAGAGTCAACGACGGCACCTACGCAGGTGTGACCAAGCCATGGTCCGTACCCGCCATGCGCAAAAAAATTCTACAAACTACAAGGAAAACTGCGCTAATGTGCAGAACAGTAGCAGTACGCTGTACCAAAATCGCACCATCGATCACCGACACGTATCTCAACCTGTACGCTTAGCCGAGAATGGTACTTTGCACTTTGAATATGAAAGAGAGCAATAACTCAGGCATTAGCACTTTCCTTCCCTTAACCGTCACTGCTACAGGAATAATAGTTATCACGATCAGCTTCTACGCCACGTGGGTCACAGCACCGAACATTGCGTTCAGTTTACCTGCAGCAACTTATCGTAGTGTCACTGGTCACGCTACAATCGCCCTTAGCGGCTTGGATGTGGGTATTTGGCGTCTATTACTGCCGATGGAGGTCATCGCAGGCGTCGCGAGTTTAGTTAAGGGATCCGAGGCCATGGCAGCCAATGCCGCAGTTTTGCAACTGCTCGCTGCCGTGATCTGCCTCGTCACGGTCATCATTAACTTCCGGCTACTACCGGGACCAACGATGGCGATTTTCGGAGCTACGTTGCTGTGCTGGGCTGCACTAAGCAATTTCAGGCCTTCCACAAATTCGAACAGCGTTGTTTTCTAATGTAAAATATGATAGTCGATTTAACCATGGTAGTACCCAACCAGTGCGTAACTGAATAACCCAATGAAAGACTGAACCGCGGTGTACCTAATCCAGCAAGGTACAACTGCACCTGTTCATGTAATGAGGTGTCTGTCCAGATGAAAGCCGTAATTATGGCGGGTGGCGAGGGTACTCGACTGAGGCCCCTTACCTCACAGCGACCTAAACCGCTGTCACCTGCACTCAATCTGCCGATCATGGAACACATCGTGTTGCTTCTCAAAGAGCACGGTATCACAGATATCATAGTGACCCTCCACTACCTTGCGGATGAAATCGAAGGGTATTTTGGCGACGGATCGGAATGGGGAGTGAACCTGGTTTACTCAGTGGAAGACACCCCACTGGGCACCGCTGGAAGCGTAAAACAGGCTGAGGATTACCTTAAGGACGACACCTTTCTCATAATAAGTGGCGATGCACTTACAGACATCGATATCAGTTCCGCCATAAAATACCATCGCGATAAACAGAGCGTTGCCACCATCGTACTCGCTCACGTACCCAATCCCCTGGAATTCGGGGTGGTCATTACGGATGATGAGGGTCGTATACGGCGGTTCCTGGAAAAGCCCTCATGGGGAGAGGTTTTTTCCGATACAGTCAACACTGGAATGTACATTCTGGAGCCCTCAATTTTTGCCTACATGGAAATGGGCAAAAACTACGACTGGAGCCATGATATCTTCCCCCAGATACTTGCAGAAGAGAAGCCACTTTTTGGCTACATCATGGACCGTGATTACTGGTGCGACGTTGGCAACCTACAGCAGTACAGAGAGGCACAGTACACGGTGCTCAATGGACAAACACGCGTTCGCATTGGCCATGCCACGAGCGAGGGTAGAGCCAATGGCGTGTGGGTGAGTGAAGGATGCGAGATTGATCCCACCGCACAGATCCTTCCACCAGTTGTACTGGGCCGTAGCGTAAAGGTGAAAGCTGAGTCAGTGGTTGGCCCCTACTCCGTAGTCGGTGATAACTGTATCATTGAGCAGAAAGCCAAGGTACACCGCAGTGTATTGTGGGATAACGTGTATGTTGGCGCCGAGTCACAGTTGAGCGCATGCACGGTCTGCTCGCATACAGTTATTAAAGACAATTGTGTCATTCAGGAGGGTGCCGTTGTGGGTGCCCGGTGCCGCATAGAAGAAGACACCACCATTCGAACACAGATCAAGCTGTGGCCCGACAAGATTATTGAGGCTGGCAGCACTGTCACCATGAGCCTAATTTGGGGACAGAAATGGGCAGGGTCACTCTTCCGCAAAACTGGGGTTACGGGCATTGCCAATATAGAGCTTACGCCAGATTTTGCGTGTAAACTCGGCGCCTCGTATGGTGGCTACCTCCGCAAGGGAGCGACAGTTGTAACGAGTCGAGACTCCGGCCCGGTCGCTAGAATGATGAAGCGCGCCATGATCTCCGGACTGCTGTCAGTTGGGGTCAACGTGCTAGACATGCGGTCGATGCCTCTCCCACTGGCGCGGCACAGCATTCTTGGTTCTCAGGCAGGCGGAGGTGTTCACATACGCCTTTCCGACGAGGACCCAAAGATGGCACTCATTGAGTTTTTCGACGATCAGGGTGTGTACCTTTCTAAAAACGCTGAGCGTAAAGTAGAGACGATCTTCTTTAGAGAAGATTTCCGCCGTGTCGACGCGGATCAGGTCGGTGTTCTGGAATTTGCAGGTCGCAGCATTGAACAATACTCCGAAGACTTCTTCCACCGCCTTAACGTGAAAGACGTGCAAAAATTGCGCCTGAAAGTTGTGGCGGACTTTGCATTTGGCCGCCTAGCAAACGTCTATCCGGCAATGCTGGGACGCATGGGAGTAGAGCTTATTGCTCTGAACGCCTATCCGGACGTGCAGAAAACGCCAAAAACACCCACTGCCCGAGCGGCACTTCTGCCGGGTCTTGCACAAATCGTTCAGACACTGCGCGCAGACATGGGTGTCCTGTTCGAAGCGGATGGCGAACGGATGACGATTGTAGATGCAGATGGTAACATCATCGGAGGAAATAACCTCCTCGCACTCATGTCGGTGTTAGTTGCTAGAACCCACGATCGTGCGCGATTAGCCGCCCCCGTGAATGCCCCACGCATGTTGGAACCGCTGGTTGCAATGCATGGTGCGTCTATGATGAGGTCTAAAACTGAGCCGCGAGATCTAATGAAGCTCTGTGTGCGTGATGCCTCTGGAAACCGCCGAGTGGACTTTGCTGGCGATGACAGTGGCGGCTTCATTTTTAGCGAGTTCCAGCCATCATTCGATGCCATGTTCGCGTTTAGTAAACTGGTCGAAATGCTGTCTAGAACTGGCATTAAGATCTCGGAGCTTGCCAAGGAACTACCACAATCCTACTTGCAGCGTGCAGTAGTGCGATGCCCCTGGGAAAACAAAGGGCGCATTATGCGCGTCCTTACACGGGAAGCGCACGATATGGTACCTACGGAGCAGCGATATGTTGAGATGGTGGACGGCATTAAATTCGTGAACGGCAGTGAGTGGGCACTCATTCTGCCTGATGCCTCCGAGCCATATTTCCATGTTTACGCCGAGGCTGGCAATGCCGAACGGGCAAATCAACTGCTTTGTGAATTTGTCAACAAGGTAGAGATGCTGCGCGGCTAACCGTACAGTGCCTCGCGGACGCCTATCCGCGGCGCTTCACTACCGTAACCCTCTATTTTCATACCATCCTAGAACCACACTGCTGCTCTGCAGCAGTGTGGTGTTGTAAGTGCACCTGCAATTAAACAATGTTTTTCTAGCGCAATTTGTTTCGCTAAGAGGAGTGTATCAATGGCCGCTGCACACCGCAATACATCCGTTTCGCCCGTTGCCAGGGTCAACGCTCTCACCCTGCGCGGCGTTCTCGTTGGGGTGGTCTGCGTCGTGATAACATGCTTCGTGGTCTGCTACGCAGAGATTGTTGTGGGAAAGATTCAGCTCGGTTACATGCAGCTTCCCCCAGCGGTAATTGGTATGCTGGTCATGCTTATTGGGGCGCAAGCATTCTTTCGCCGATTTGCGCCGAAGCTGCAGCTGCAGACTCGCGAGCTCTATTCCATTTATGTCATGATGCTCATTGCTGCCATGGTTTCATCACGCGGCATTCTTGAAAAACTGATACCTCTGCTCATTGTTCCTAACTATTTTGCAGATGCCACCAACCACTGGCGCAGTATGTTCTTTAAATTCATCCCGCGCTGGGCAGTGCCGTGGAATCCCGCCGGGCCCGCCAAACAACCGGTAGCCACAGGGTTTTACAACGCCCTGCACACGGGTCAGCCCATTCCCTGGAACATGTGGGTCGTGCCGCTTTGCGCATGGGGCCTCTTTGTAGCTCTCATGATGGGTGCAATGATTTGCCTTGCTGCTCTGTTGCGAAAGCAGTGGGTCGACAACGAGAAGCTTACGTTTCCTCTGGTGCAATTGCCGCTGGAGATGATAAGCTCTCCTGCGCAAAGTGGCTCGAGTGGTAGCCACTTTCTTAATAACCGACTGACCTGGATAGGCTTCATTATCCCCACCGTAATTTTTGGGTTCAACGGGTTTCACCAGTACATGCCTTCCATTCCAGACATAACCACCCAGGTGAATATAGGGCAGTACCTTACGAGCCCACCCTGGAATGCAATCGGTATGTTCACCGCTTACTTCACGTTCGCGGCAGTTGGCTTTTTCTACCTCCTCCCTACCGATCTCCTTTTCTCACTCTGGTTTTTCTTCATGATAACGCGGGTCGAGAATATCCTTGCTTCGTCATGGGGATATCAACCGGTAGAGATGCCGATGTACCCATGCAAACAGTTTGTAGGCTATCAGGTAATGGGAGCCTACGTGGTTCTCGCAGCATACATGGCCTATACGGCGCGTGGATATATAAAAACGGTGTGGCGAAGCGTAGTGCTTGGTTCCGCAGCTGAAGGCTCGCAGGATGAAATGCTCTCACCACGCGTGTCCGTTTTTGGGCTGGTATTGTGCGTGTTTTTAATGGCTGTGTGGCTTCACCTGCTAGGAATGGACCTTTTATTAGCGCTGTTTACTGTATGTACGACGCTTTTTCTAGTCGGAGTGGTCCTTGCACGATCTACCGCAGAAGCCGGGATGCTCATGACAGAAACGTCGTTTCGCCCAGTCGACATGTATCGACTAGTCGCCGACCCAAGATCGCTTAGCAGTTCCAATATCACAGCCATGGCATTTATGGATGGTTTCATGACACGGGATCAACGCGGCCTATTGCTAACAGGCTTTCTAGACTCTCTTAAGTTCGCGGACGGAGTGCAGGTGCGCCGAAGATCACTACTGGCGGTGTTCGCGATAGCGCTCGTCGTCTCAATCATTACTGCCGGGTGGCTGCATGTCACGCTCCCTTACCGCTTGGGCGCCGTTCAGATGTATAGCTATGTTTACACTGGTAACCCTGTATGGGCTTTTCAGGACGCACATGCCAATCTCGCACATACGAACCCACCACCAGCATTTGCAAACGATATTTGGTTCCTAGTGGGAATTCTGGTGACCCTGGCACTAGTAGTATTGCGAACTACGATGAGCGGATTTCCACTCAATCCCCTTGGTTATGCCCTTTGCGGCAGCTGGACTATGAAGGTATTCTGGTTTCCGTGCCTGGTGGCATGGCTTCTAAAAGTACTCATTCTTCGCTACGGCGGTATGGGGCTATACCGAAGACTGCGTCCGCTCTTCCTTGGCCTGGTGCTGGGTGAATTCACCGTTGCTGTACTGTTCACGTTACCCGCAATTATTAACCGCTTTATTCCTACACCACTATTTCCGTGGCCGTAGGCGGCAAGCCAGGCACAAAACGAGGAACTACTCTTCGACACAGGGCAGTAGCTGCTGCAGTGGTTGTTGTTAACTGCAGCAGCTTTATTCACATGCTGGTGCTTAGCCTAATACCTCACGGCTAGGGGTAGGTGCACTGATCCTGCCACCCGCTGAAGTTCTGCCTCCACATGGTTGGGTATACAGTGGCCGAGCCCTGCTGCTGTGCCGGTCCAATGGGATTCCAGGTTGCACCCCATGGTTCAGCCTTCGCATGCCCATCTGCAAATACATAGTTAGACAGCCCCGCGCCATTTGTTGCAGGGTTGTTAGGATCTCCTGAAACCTGACCGTGCCGATCAAAGGCTGTATTTACTGTGTCGTTGTGGCAAACCCTCGCGTGAGGATCTTCCCAAGTTGCCAACTGGTTCCAATCCCATCCATCCAGCCCATTACTACTCTCAGCAATTAAGATTGCGTCCGTCGGCTGATCGAGTGCAGCCATTGTTAGCGCAGTCCACGGACCATTTGGCTGGTTGGAGATGTTATAACGGTACGAACCGGGAAAACATGACGGGCTGGACAGGTTTGCAGGGTTGGGCGGGTTATTCGATGCATCGTTATAACACCGGATATAGGTTTGCGAGTCGGATGGACAATGAAACAGCATGTTATCCTTGATATATGGGGTTATCACCTGTTCCCATCCAAACCACCACGGGTTGCCCCATGGCACACCCACGTCTGCCTGGTCGTTGAACATTGCCTTGGGATAGTACTCATCATGGTCTTGAGCGAACATCTCGATGGCAATGCTAAGTTGGCGTGCATTAGACATGCAGGATATAGCGCGCGCTTTCTCACGTGCCTGAGCAAATACAGGAAAGAGAATTGCTGCAAGAATTGCAATAATTGCAATTACGACTAATAACTCGATTAGCGTAAATGCAGATCTGCGAGCTCTGTTGTTAAACATCTTACACTCCGTCGATTTTGGAAATAGTTAAATACCTAGTTCCCAATATAGTTGACAGCTATTTAGCATTAGCCTGGCTTGAAGCGGCGCCGTTACCCGGCATGCTGTAGTGATTGAGGTAGCTCGACTTCGAACCAGGGCCAATCATTACGGCATGGTTGGAGGAATCGGCTGGCTTAACAGCGCGAAAAACAAGCACAGCTAAAACTATAATGACTACGGCAAGGACACTGATGATTGCCCACGGGGGCAGCTCGCGCCGGACAGATGCGTTTGTCATGGTTTTCGATTGCCTGGTGCCACTTATTTTGCTCACAAAACGTCGTCACCTACACTAAGGAGCCTGGCACAACTTGCTCCTGCCGGATCATATCACTCGTGCAGGTGCCACAACCAAACATCGGTAGCCTGTAACCTGTCACATGACAGAATGACCGAACGATTGGTACAATCGATTATAACGCACCCCATCCTATTTGTCAAGGATTTGCATTGAAAATCACCCAATTTGCCTGCATATGCAAAACTCAAACCTTTGATTGGCCCGTGTCGATGCAAGCTCCAATTAGTGGTTCGTGCGATGGATGTTCGACTGCGGCTGAAATTTGGTTATAATTCATTTACAACTTAACATTAATGGTTCTACTCTTATGCGTATGTTTGGCAGGCATTATTGTATATATTGACTGACCGTATAAAAGCCTAATCTTGGAGCTGAACATGAAACGAATTGAAGAGAAGCATCCGCTTGCAATTCGCTGGTTTCACTGGATTAACTTTCCTGTGCTGGCTGTCATGATATGGAGTGGGCTGCTCATCTATTGGGCAAACGATATTTATCACTTGAATCTAGGGGTAGCGTCAATCCACCTGTTCCCGAACTGGTTCTACCACCCGGGATACCATGAGTCGACCAACAAGGGACACGCTTTGTGGGATTTGGATTATAGACTAGCGGAAGGGATGGCATGGCATTTTCTCTTCTTCTGGTTCTTTGCAGTTAACGGTATTCTCTATGTCTCATTCCTGATTTTGTCGGGGCAGTGGCGAGAGATTGTCCCCTCCAAAGACAGTATCAAGCAGGCCGTGCAGGTGATACTGCATGAACTTCACCTGCGCAAAAGTTCTCCTGTTCAAGGTAAGTACAACGGTGCACAGCGAATCGCATATTTCAGCATCATCGTGATGGGTGCTGGCTCACTTATAACAGGGTTGGCGATTTACAAACCTACTCAAATGGCCTGGCTCACGTCGCTGCTTGGTGGATACGAGGTGGCTCGATTTCTGCACTTTTGGATTACGATGGGGTACGTCGTTTTCTTTGTCATCCATATTCTTCAGGTCGTGCGCGCAGGCTGGAATAACTTCCGCGGTATGGTAACGGGTTACGTTTTAACCGACGAGGAGGCGCCCCAACAATGACAGCAGATGAAAAGCAGAAAGTACGTCTTATTTCTACAGGCGATGATGACGCAGAAAAGCAGATGCGCAGAATGTCGCGCAAGAGTTTTTTGCAGGGCGCAGCAGGCGTAGCCTTCATCGTTGGCGCGCGACACTGGATTGATACACGGCGTATGCGTCAGGAATTGCCATGGCCCCTACGGCGTGCGCTACAGGTTAACGAAGAGTTCTGGCACGATTTTGCATCTACGGGACACCTCGCTCCAACTTTCCACCCATCGGCCATAGGACATGCTCGCACCAATGGTGATGTAGGTCTAGACAATCCGCAGGATGCAAGTACTTGGCGACTTAAAGTGACTGGTCTGGATACCTCAAACGGAGGTCCAGATTCAATGGCCTTTAAACTTGAGGATATCAAATCGTTACCCGCGTTTACCATCATCACGCAATTTAAGTGCATAGAAGGCTGGAGCTACGTAATGAGCTGGCGGGGAGCCCGTCTTGTGGATTTTATGGCGAAATACTCTCCTGCCATAAAAACCGACGACAATGGCGACCCTTTGCCCCCAGTACGCGGTGTTCCGGCCTACCCTGATTTCGTCGCCATGTCGACCCCAGACAAACAGTACTATGTAGGGCTAGATATGCAGAGTGCGCGACATCCTCAAACGCTTCTTTGCTACGAAATGAACGGCAGGCCACTGACACAGGAGCACGGAGCGCCGCTACGGCTAATTATCCCTGTAAAATACGGCGTTAAAAACATAAAACGAATAGGTCATATTCATTACACGAACCGGCGTCCTGCAGACTACTGGGCTGAGCAGGGTTACGATTGGTACGCAGAACTTTAGCAGTTAGCGTCACCAACAACGTCGGTTATTCGTATACCCACTGACGGCGTGCAATTATATGTGAAATACAGCATTACAACCGCTTGACTTACATATGTTTCCACGGCTACAATATCATTATCACAGAGTGTATCTTAACAATTTCCGCGCGTTCGCGGCAATTGCTGCTCTTGTGGAAAACTCACCACGCCTGATGGCGTAATCTCGAAGGCCAGGCCCCAGTTCAAATGGGTGATCTGGCGGTCCGAAACCCTCTCTGGACGGTGTATCGTTGAATATGAGAGTTGATACGCAGGACATGCCTGGCCTGGAACAGGCCGTCATTCACAATGCGTCGCGAATTTCAAATTTACATAATTTAACATCAGTATCGCTAGATGCGGTTCGCACAGCTGTGCGCGCCGCACAAAATTATTTGCTTGACCTGCAGGCGCCAGATGGCCATTGGGTGGCTGAACTAGAGGGGGATACCATCCTTGAAAGTGAGTACATCCTTCTCCTTCAATTTTTAGGGCACGATGACCCTGAAAAATTTAGAAAGCTAGCTCGCTACATTCGCAGTAAGCAGAATCCTGAGGGCTCATGGTCGATCTACCCAGGTGGGCCTTCTGAGGTTAGTGCCTCCGTCAAGGCCTATTTCGCGTGCAAACTTGCAGGTCATCGAGAGACCGAGCCATTTATGCGCCGAGCACGCAAGGCAATTCTGCAGATGGGCGGGGTAACTCGCTGCAACACATTCACCAAGCTCTACTTGTCTATCTTTGGTCAGTACGAGTGGCACGGCGTTCCTACGATCCCGCCCGAGATGATTTTGCTTCCTCGGTGGTTTTACTTCAATATTTATGCCATGTCATCCTGGTCGCGCGCAATCCTGGTGCCGCTAGCGGTGATTAATTCCATGCGGCCACGAAGGCCCATTCCCGACCATGCCCACATTGATGAGTTGTTTGTGGATGAGCGAGACAGACACACGCGCCACCTAGACTGGGACAGTAGTCTGGTTACGTGGCGGAACGTGTTCCTTGTGATGGACCGAATACTCAAAGTCTATCACGACAGTCCCTTTAAGCCGTTTCGCAAACTGGCCTTACAGCGCTCACTTGAATGGCTGTTGGTGCGCGAAGAGCAGAGTGGCGGACTAGGCGCGATTTTTCCAGCAATGACGCACGCGGTGATGGCCTACAAATGCATGGGCCTGGACAACGATCACCCTGCGATTTGCAAGGAGCTTGCCGAGCTCGCAGCATTTGAGATTGAAGACGAGGATACCATTCGACTCCAACCTTGTGTTTCGCCCGTTTGGGACACTGCCCTAACGGTCAACGCGCTCGTTGACAGCGGATGCCCTGCCGATAATAATCAGGTTCAACGTGCGGGTGAGTGGCTCCTTTCTAAGCAGACTACTCGCAAGGGCGACTGGTCTGTTATGGCTCCTAATCTCGAACCAGGTGGCTGGTATTTTGAGATGGAGAACGAATTTTACCCCGACGTTGATGATTCCATCATGGTCTTGATGGCCCTTTATAAGGCGTACTGCCCCAACGGTGAGCATTGGACTGACGCACCGCCGCATGTAAAGTCGTCGATGAAACGTGGCCTGGATTGGGTCTTTGGTATGCAGTGCCGAGATGGCGGCTGGGGCAGTTTTGACAAGGATAACAACAGGGTTCTATTTCAGTATGTTCCCTATGCCGACCATAACGCGATGTTGGATCCGTCCTCGGCAGACATCACGGCACGAACGCTTGAAATGTGCTCATACTTCAGTATTGGCCGAAGTGACCACCGCGTTCGCCGAGCTATTAAATACCTGTACAAAAACCAAGAAGTAGATGGCTCCTGGTTTGGCCGGTGGGGTGTCAACTATATTTATGGCACTTGGCAGGTTTTGCGGGGTCTCGCACGCATTGGCGAGAATATGCACACTGAACGCATTCAACGAGCCGTGCAGTGGCTGCACAGCGTCCAGAATGAAGATGGAGGCTGGGGCGAAACTTGTCAAAGTTATGAGCCAGACAGTCCCAAAGCCTCTGGCCCTAGCACGCCTTCTCAAACGGCCTGGGCTCTCATGGGGCTGTTTAACGCGGGAGATCTAAACAGCGACTCGGTAAAGCGTGGTGTCGACTATTTGCTTAACAACCAAAATGAAGATGGCACCTGGCATGAGGAGTGGTTTACGGGCACCGGATTCCCGCGAGTGTTCTACCTTCGGTACCATTTTTATCGACACTATTTCCCGCTTTGGGCTCTTGCTCAGTACCACGAATTCTCTACCGGTGAGAAAGCCCAAAACCCACTTGCTCCCGACCCCGAGGCCAGCAGGTTTGCAAACCTGGAAGTGTAATAAACAATTGCCTAGGGTATCGTAAGATCCTGAGCGCTCGTGAACTAGTATGAGCCAACCTACAAGATGAAATCGGGCGTAACATTATTGGTTACGGAACCTCACGCGTGCTGTCTCTGGTCATTTTAGTATTATATTGATGCGGCCCATGGCCTCAAATATGAATAAATAACTGTGCACACTATCAACCTAATGCGAGGTGTACAACTATTTCACCTTACCCAATGTACGGTTGTAAACTGTGATAACATATACTCGCAGCGTTTACATAGAAAAGCGTGACATCGTCAAGTGACGCTGCCACGCTTTTGTCGATATGCCACACCTTGAATTCTATTTTTTTGTTTGAGCTGGTACGGATTTCCCCCTCATGTTAGTCATCTGGTTTTCTCCCTGCATCATGCCCATTGCTGCGGCTCTTGCCTGAGGAGGCATGTTGGGATTGTTTTGATAAGCGGCAGCCTGTTGACTCGCCTGTTGCTGCTGCGTTGCCTGGGTAACATTAGCATTGTGGCTGCAACCAGTTAGCACCAGGGCGATCCCAAATGCTGCTGGAACCAGCAACGAAGCTCTCAGCCTGTTGATCATGGATGTCCTCTTCCACGCATGTACGATGGAACCGACTCTGAGCCAGTTCCATCGCAATGGCTGCACATTCTCTAGTATGGGTACCAGCCTTGGCTAGTCCAAGTAGCCGCCGCGCCTACGTTGATGTAAACGTTCTTGTACCACTTAATCCCAAAGAGTGGCATTGCCTTCACATGTCCGTCGCCGAAAACCACATTGGTCATACCACTATGGCGGTAACGCGGCATCATGTTGCAGCCGTCCCATGAAGCGTTGTTATCACCGCTGTAGTCACAGTCATGGTACTGACCCTTTGCAGGTAAGTAATTTGACAGGTTGCTGTTATCGTGTTGTCCCTGGTTACCAGTACCAGTCGTCCATGCCCACTCCCAAGCCTCAAAGTACGGATATCCCCATGTGGCACCGTTTCTTCCCTTCTCGGCAACGATAATCTTGTCGGCTGGCGCATCAAGCACAGCGTCCGAGTACGTCGGGCTGGTACCGCCGTTGTAATCGTCCGTAAACAGATCGTGGTGCACACCGTACCCCATGCTCTGGGTAGGATCGATGTTGTCGGGGCATGTCCAGATGCCAGACTGCCCCCAAGACTGCCCGTTACTATAGTGAACGCCGCTTTTTATATATGGGTAAATAAGTGCGGGCCAAACCATCTGCATGATATTGGTGCTGCCGCCGCCATATTGAGACTGCGGGAAGTATTCGTCGTAATCCTGCACATACATCATAATTCCCAGACCAATCTGCTTCTCATTTGAAACACAGGTAATAGCGCGCGCCTTTTCTCTGGCTTGCGCAAAAACCGGGAAGAGAATAGCAGCAAGTATGGCAATGATAGCAATTACAACCAGCAACTCGATCAACGTGAAAGCGCCACGGCTTCTCATGGCAGTTTCCTCCAGGACCATTAAGTCCCTATGATTATGAATTAGCGAATGATTCGCTTTATATAAATGCCTGTTTGTTCTCTCAGGCAGAGTATCCGGCAACCAGTTCAACCGGTAGCCGGGTTTCTGTAGGTACATGCTCACCATTACAGAGCGCCTCTACTAGAGTCACTGCTGTATGAGCTACCTGTTTCCAAGGTGCGCGTACGGCGGTCATGGGCATCTGGTTTTCTGCAGGGGCAAATCCATCGAAACCTGCCACTGCCAACTGCCCCGGCACGTCAATACCTCTATTGCGGCAACTTTGGATGAGATACGCAGCACGGTCGTCACACCAGCAGATCACCGCTGTGGGTCGTAAGTGTACGTCACGCTGCTCCCATTCATCCAACCAATCATCCAGTGCGCGCTGCCAGTGACCTGTTGCCCACGCGCTAAAGAGGTCCGGTTCTGCTACAGTGTCCAACTTCATGTTTAGTTCATTCACCGTATTGTGAATCCCGCGCGCTCGGCGTACGTTCGACGACACTTGGTGTGAGGGGCAATAGTACGCAATATGCTGATGGTTGCGCTTATTTAGGTAAGTGGTGAGTTGCGCCATTCCATCTTCATCTTCAACGGTGACTGCCGGCAGCGGCTCCAACACGGACTCAATCGATATAACCGGAAGGTCTCGCTGCCGTAACAGCTCGGCCACTGGATCACGCTGCCCTGCAAAAACAATGATGCCGTCCACCCGTCTGTCGACCATGCGGGCGTATAGCTGTTCACCATGCTGCTCACTGCGCTGCTGAAATATTAACAGCTCACGTTCTATTGCATTGCATCCATCCATCAGCCCGCCAAACACATGGCGCATAAAGGGTTGCTCAACACTCATGTAAGGGTAACTGCTGTAGAAGCCAATTACGTTACTCCTGCGAGTTCGAAGTGACCTGGCAAGTGCGTTAGGCCTGTAGTTCATCATGCGAGCGACTTCTTCGACGCGCCGACGTGTTGGCTCGGATATCCTCGACTCTGCCGACTTGCCATTCACCACTGCCGAGACAGTCATAATGCTAACTCCGGCCCGAGCAGCCACATCCTTCAAAGTTGTAGTTCGCGACTCCGCCACTTGCCCTTACCCGCCTTCCTGTGCATTAAGCTTTATGCACGGTCATTGTAACAACATAACCTTCAATTGTCAATACTTTAGATACAGTTGGCATAATATTAATTGTAATTTGCGGTGATTAAGTTACTTAATCAAATCATTTTTAGCAAATATTAAAGCTATTTGAGTCAATCAACGACTGTATCAATGTCGCATTGCGCTTGGCGAAGCTTCGATCTCGGCGGTTAAGCGTTCGCAGCTAGATTATCCTAGTGGCTGTTTTGCTATTAAACCAACGGATGTCACCCCCGAGTTGTCTCAATAGCGGTCACATCTGGCTCGTCCTTCGTACTTATAACAGGTATGCTAGAATAGTAGGACGTTACCGGCATATTGCGCGCCGGCTATATTTGATCACCAAGGAGAGACCGTATGGGCAAGTTGGCCCTGTTAGCGGCCCTGTCGGCACTGGCGATATGCGCGAATTCCGCCGTGGCTCAGGCACCCGATGTTGCGACCTCTGCATCTGCTTCCACGAAAGCCCAATCGATTTTAACGTTACCCGATAGTGCAGTTGCTTACGCCGCCTGGGACAACACGTACTTTTATGTTGCCGCAGTGGTTAACAAGCCCACTCTTCATGGTGACAATACCTCTGCATTTTCTGACCCCGTTAAAGACGACTCTGTCGTTTTCACGCTACAGATCAGTGATTCCACTAGACCTGATAGTCCCGATGCGGAAACGGTAGCTATAGCCGCAAGCGCAATGGGTGGAGTTCAGTTATACCGAGGTGCTCAACTCACTCCGCTGTTCAACGGAATGTCGGCTTTTAATCAGGCAATGGCCGACGTTATGAAAATCCAAGATAGTAATAAGCGGGAACAAGCTCGGCTCGCCCTCTTCAACAAGATAATTAAATTTCAGGTTGTGCGGCACGGGGAAGAGAAAACGACGCATGCTTTCATGCCTGGTTATACTGTCGAGATCGCTGTACCGTGGGTGGATATCGGCGTACAGCCAAAACCAGGACTACGGCTGGGCTACAACATTGCGGTGCTCTCCAAATCTAAGGACAGCCCAGCGGTAATGAGCTGGTCGAACAAAGTTCTCACGCCAATGGATGTTTTTGACCCAGCCGATTTTGGAACGCTCGTGCTGGATACGTCGCCCCACAAGCCGACTGCGGATTTGGCAGTCGCGATGGAGGCAGTAAAATTCGCGCCAGTTATTGATGGCGTCATAGAGCCAGATGAGTGGAGCAGTCTAGCAAGCATTCCGATCACCGTTAGATCAGATGCAGCCGTTCAATTGTCACTAATTCGCACGCGGGCCGCACGAACACATCCGCAGTTCTCGCCCGTAGCCGCACCGCCACCGGTCAAAGCCGTTGTAAGAATGCTGCCAAATCTCGCCGCACATTCGGAACAAACGTTACCACATGCAACGTTGGCGTTATTTGATTTTGACTATCAAGCCGACGCCCACAAATCGCTTCCTGTGTCAGGGGTAGAAGACCACGGCGGGTCTCTACTGGCTCAGCATCCTATTGGCGGAACTGGCCCGTGGCTTTCCTATGCCAACCTGGACTGGGTACGCGCTCAGCTTACAGAAGCACATCAGGAGGGCATAGATGTCCTGCTGCCTGATTATGTATTCGGCAACGGATCTACCAACCAGTACTCTGTCAGCAGCCTCGCCATGGCACTTAAGCAGCTACATGCCAATTCACAGGAAACTCCCTCAATAGGGTTGTTTCTAGATTTACGTAGCGTTAAATCCAACGGCTCGATCACTCTCAACGCGCTCTATCACACTATTCACGACTATTTTGCAAGCTTACCAGCCTGGTCCAGGTTCGCGGTTCCGCTGAGCAAGGCTAATGGAAGCGGCATGGCGTATCCAGTGTTTATAGCGAATAGTAGACCGCTTCAGTCGCTGCCTAAGGGCTGGCAACTCACATTGCGTGAGTGGTTCGCGCGTGATTTTCATCATACCGACCTAATACTCATTGGGACAGACGATTTTACAGGCGAAGGTCAATTAGATGGCGACTTCAATCCGTCTGTAGACCCTGCTGCCTCGACAACCGCATCGCACGCATGGCTTCACGTTGTATCTGTTTACGCTGGCTATGATCCAACACTCACAGGCGACGGATCGGTGAGTTCACTGGTACGCCGAAAGCAGGGCGCCTACTACCAAAACTCTTGGAACCGAGTGCTTAGCCACTCACCGGAATGGGTGCTCATTCCAGGTTGGAATGAGTATCAATTTGGCGCGGAATCGGCCCCTACATTAGAGGAAGGTTTCAGCATTAGCGACTTAACCCGGGAATTCTCACGTCAACTGCAGGGTGTCAACCAGCAAGGTGCCGTCATGCAGTTTGAGGATGCACCTCGCTACATGGTAGGCGGTGAAATCTGCAAGGTTCACCTGCGTGCTGAGAACACCGGAGTGGAACCATGGGGTGCACAAGCGCCGGCAATTGCTGCGGCCTGGGCATACCGGTGGGTGCGAAAAGGCACCGAGGACCAGTTTGGAGCCCCAACTCCTGTTGATGGTCTAGTTTTACCTATGCACTCCGTAACAGCGACGATCCCAATTGCTGCCGTTGGTCGGGACGGTAATCCTCTACCCGCAGGAGAGTACCAGTTACAAATTGGCTTAGCTACCCTGCAGAGTGCCGGCGCTAGTGCAGTTTTCATTGGCGGCAACCACGCTGGGTCTACTATCACGATACCGGTGGCCATTTCCCAATCTGGCGCTGCATCCGCAGTTCATGCGAGGCTTATTGACGATACTTTACCAGCAACTGTAGAAGCAGGTAGCGTCTATCCCGTTAGCGTTAGTTTACGAAATGATGGGAAAGCAGCGTGGCCGGCAGGAGAACGAGTAACTCTTACAATAGATCGGTGCAGCCGATCGTGGGCAGAAGCTAGCACAACTAGTGCAGATGCTGCAGATGCCTCTGTAACCCTTAAAGAACCGGTAGCACCAGGACAAACGGTCACAGCAACAGTACAACTACCCGTTATGAAGGCCGACGGCAGACCACTCTCCGTGTGGACGAGCGACGCCAGTTGGAAATACACGGCACACTGGGATATTGTAAATCCGGACGGACGAGGTACCTCAACCACACCGGAACCCTTAACAGTCATTACGGATGATTTTGGTCCCCGCTTTACTGTCAACAGAACTCCTGCGGAACTACCAGGCGGAAAGCGTCTGCCGGTCCTGCTGTCACTAAGAAACGAAGGCCCTCAGACATGGCGGAAGGGTGCCGTTAGCATTGGCTATCACTGGTATTACCTTGACGGAACGGAGTACGCTTTTAACGACGAGATTACGCCTATTGGAACTGATGTACCGCCGCAGGGTAACATTACGGGAATGCTAACCTGGCTCAATACCCCTCGTAACAACGGGTACTACTGGCTGGTGTGGGACCTAAAGGTAGGAGACCGCTGGGCGACGTCAACGCGTGCCCTTAGGCCGAACCAAGAAACTGTTCAACTGGTGAAGATTATTCAAGGCCAGTTGCACTTTGTTGATTTGGCAGACGCTTCTACACCGAGTATCAAGCGTAAGGAGAATAAAGGTACAACTGCTAGCGGCTTTGATGGGAACGGTAATGATTTCCCAGAGGGCGAACTGCCTCCCTATGCGCTTGCGAATATTGTGCCAGATGGAATTTGGATGCCTGGCGCGGTTACTGGGCCAACATCTGTTAGGAGCATATCGTTTAAGTGGTCATCTACCGCAGCTGGAACAAAATCATTTATAAGCTGCAAGGGACAACTGCTAAGTATGGGAGAGAAACCTCAACCGTGCAGTGCGGTACATCTTTTGCTTGCTGCATCAGGTGGAGAAGTAGACACACAGATTAAACTAATTTTTAAAGAACCGGTTGGAACATCAGAGGATCTCTTTGCTATGACAGCATATCCTTGGCTGCAGCCAGAAGAGAATATTCAACACGTGGCCTACTTCTGTAGGTACCACCTGACCAATGCTGGTCCACACACGGGAACATGTGCACTGTATGATGCAGTCATACAGTTGCCAGCACAGAAAAGCCTGGTTGCAATTAGACTCCCTGACGAGCCAACCGTTAAAGTCGCAGCTATTACACTGGTTCGATAACGGGCCTAATAACCAACCAGGTACAAATCTATATAGGAGTAAGCTCATGAGAAATAAAAGTTGGCTGCAGATGGGGATGGCACTTACTGCTGGAGTCGCATCCATGGGAGCAGCGAACGCCCAAACTCCGGCGCTTGGGTCGCTAAAGTTGTCACTAAATCCTACGCACAATGAAGTACGCGCCCTTGTAGGGGGAGCGAATCCGATACCGATACATATTCGCCTTGGAGCGGAGGTATCGCCCGATTTCAATTTTGATGGTGGAATTGACTTCACTCTGCCTGCATTTCATATTATTCCCTCGTTCAGTAGCAGGATTGATGTCGACGCTATCATTGATGGCGGGCCCAGAGGTAACAACACCCTGATCCCCATAACCTTCGATCAGCTGTTCACCCCGCCAGGAACGGGCATTACAGGATTGTACATTGGTGGAGGAATAGGCGCATACATCGCAGGAGATACTAGGTTTGGCGGCAAGTTTTTTGTTGGTGCCGATCTTACCCGGCGCCTAGGAATTGAGGGGGATGTACACTTCCCAGGTTACGGTGACCCACTGCTCACACTGCAGGTTCGCATGCATTTGGGTTAACTACCAAGCCACCGAAGATTACTGCATAATAGACGTGACGCTCAAACGTTGTCGTTTGGGCGTCACATGTCTTCTATGGGCGTGGGCGCTAGTTGAGAAGAAGTGTAAGGCATTTGGCCGCACCGCCAGATTTAAGAAATTCCGACATATCCACCGCTAACGGTGTAAACCCACAGTTCCGCAATTCGGTCTCGAAGTGTGGGCAGCCCGTAGGAAGCACCACAGTATTGCCAGCCACCACAGCATTACAGGCAAATCGCAATGCTTCTTCCAACTCTACCTCAATCGTTTCATAATGATGTCGTATGACAGTCTGTGCGTATTCGTCAAACGCACCTGGGTAAAATGCAACGCGATGTTGATCGAGTGGAAGCAGACACGTATCCAGGTGATACCACCTGTCGTCCGCTAGTTCGAGCGAGAGTACCGTCGTCGACAAGATATCAGCCATCCATCGGTGCGAGCAAATGTCACTTCGTTTAAGGTAGCCAGCTAGAAGATTTGGCCCTGCGAAAAGGGCATCCCCTTCCCCTTCAAACTTGCATCCTTCGGGGGGCGTGTGGACGGTATATCCCTGCTGAGTGAACCATTCAGCAAAATATGGCTCCTCTAGTGCGCGCTGAGGGTGTCGGAAGCTTGCGAGCAACGCACAGTCGCCTTTAGTCAGCCCTGCGTTGGCAGTGAAGACCATATCGGGGCATCCCTCGACCTGAGGAATTAGAGAGATATCGGCGCCGGCCTCCATGTTGAGGACATGAAAGAGGTTATCCCATTGCCGCATTGCGAGTGCGGTATCCGGTCTGTTTTCCAAGCGCATCCATGGATTGATCTCATATTCCAACCCATAGAAGGTCGGTGCGCACATCATCACTCGTGTAGATACTGATTGCGATGGTAGTTGGCTCATAAGTCTACACCGGGCAGTCGTGCTGCCAGTTCCTTTAGGAAGAATTCGCAGTCAGTCACTATACCAAATGCCTGGTGCGTTCCTCTATCCATTAACTTAATCACAGAATCTGCATCACTATCCACACAGAGAGTCCTGACGCTTGCCGGCAACAGGTTACCAGTTGCGACTGAATGCAGGGTAGTGGCTACCATTAGAGCAACTGCAACGCCTTTTACTTGGCTGCGCATTGCATCCTGGGCTCTAATCACATCGGTAATAACATCCGGCAGCGGGCCATCGTCCCTAATACTGCCTGCTAATACATAGTCGGTATTGGTGGTGATGCAGGCATGCATAATGCCGCTGGTAAGCGTGCCGTCTTCCACTGCCGCTCTAATGGATCCGCATCCGCGAATACGGTTGATCGCTCTCAAGTGGTTTTCGTGGCCATGAGCCATGCTGTTACCTGTAGCAATTTCTACACCCAGCGAGGTACCAAACAGCGCCCGCTCTATATCGTGAGTCGCCAAGGCATTACCCGCGAACAGCACATCAATCCAGCCGGCATTAATGATCGCTTCAAGAAACCTACCGGCCCCCGTATGCAAGATAGCAGGTCCACCAACAAATAGAATGCGTTTGCCATGTGCACGTGCATCAACCATCGCCTGCACGATGGCGGCAACCACCAGTGCTTTGGGACGCTCTGTACTTACTTCACTGCCCATGAAGCCAAAGGCATCGTCCGGATCTCGGCGGTCAACTGGTGTTACATGCACACCTTGATCCCCAACAACTACCCGGTCACCTTTTACCACTCGATGCATTGGCAGGCATTCCACTACTCCTTCGGCCTTTACGACAATCGCGCAATCCATTTCAATGGGATCCACTGCCCTCCATTCCGAGTCGATCCGAATGCGCGTTTGAAGATTAGTCGTGGAGTAAAATCCATCGGGGAGAACACCATCCTTTGGCGCTTCGATAAGATTGACCTCGCCAGTTGATCGCTGAACACCGTGCTGTTGGGTCATATGCAGAATCTTGTCGAGCGTCGCTGCATCTGGAGCGCTTACCTCGATATCCGCATGACTGGGATCGGAACGCGTCGCTCCCATAACAAATCGCTGAATATGGTACTCGCCACCCTCTCGCAGAATAATATCCATGACCTTTGAGAGTGTAAGAGAGTCGATGATATGACCTTCAAGCCGCACCACTTCGGATGGCATTATTATTTAACTCCTTTTAAACCAGACCGGAAATTGACGAAGCGTGTGCCTATGCGTTCATTGACACATCACGGGTATAGCCCTTGCAGAACCTCAATATCTCGTGAGAAGCGCTAAACGGGTCACTAATAGGGCCTGCTGTGCGCTCACCCAGACGGGACGGACTGCCCGGCCAGTGGTGGCCCATATTATGTACGATTAGCTGCACAAACCTCCGATTAGCATCGAGCCCTCTAAATTCTCTGCGCTCCAATGCCTCGTCGTTCTCGACGGTACAGGGCTGCCGAGAAATATCCTGGGCGTCCAACCAGGCGTCGCGCACACGGGCAACAGGCGCCGCCACGTGCCTCCCACCCCAGGGTGGTTCGATGGTACCGCCCTCCAACGGGCAGAATGGATCACGAGAGCCAAGCACCCACATAACAGGTACCGGACGTTGCCCCGATCGCGGCTGAGGAGAATGCGTGGAGCAGACGATACCGGCCGCTGCAATGACTTCTGGTGCCTCCACTACCAGCTTCCATACCAGCTGCCCACCATTCGAGAAACCACATACATACACTCGTGACCTGTCAATTCTTGCTGAGAAGCGCTCGTCTAACGCATCTATACATGCCCTTGTAAACTTTACTTCATCCACAGGTGCCCCGTGTGCAAGCGGCCTCGTGCGCCATATACGCGGATTCCTTCTGAAAGAAACTGGCCGTTCTGGCCACACTGGCAATCCGTTCGGCGCCGCGATAATAATCGATTCACGGTTAGCAAGTTCCGCTAGACTATAGTCTTCCACCGCCATTTCACCTGAGGCACCCATACCGTGGAACACAAGAAGAAGAGGAACTGTGCCTAAACTAGTAAGGTTACTAGGACACGCGAGGGCCATGCTCCTTATCCATCCACTGAATTCAAATTCAAGTACTTCCTCGGTAGCTCTCACAGTTTGGTGGCTACATAGAACAGGCGATCGCTGGTACGAGTGGGTGGTTTGAGCGTGTACGCTTGATATACTTCTACGGGGGAAAACCCGGCTGAATCCAGCATTTCGAGTATCTCATCTTTACGATAGGCAAATTGGCGGTGAGTCTCTGTAAAGCTTCGAGGAGATCCTCCCAGTGGCTTATGTTCAAATTGCATGTGGACGGTACAGATTCGCGTGGACCGATCAAAATAACTCTTCCACCGATATTGCAGCGCAGCGGGAGTACCTCGGTTGTCCTGGGTGAAGAACCCGTTAACAAGCGCATACTCCGTGTTCAAATCAAAGATGAACAATCCATTGCGTGACAAGTGTGCCGCGACCCTATGAAATGCCAGTTGCAGTCTCTCAGGATCTAATACATAATTCAAGCTGTCAAACATGCTTACACAGAGATCGAATGAAGCACCAGGAATATCCAGATCAGCTGCGTCCTGCACGCGATAATCAAGCTCAAGGCCGCGCTGGTGGGCCTTTTTCTGCGCTTCAGCTATCATGGCGGGTGCGATGTCTACACCCACTATCGACGTGAATCCTGCTTCAGCGAGCAATTCGGTGACGTTTCCTGTACCACACGCCAGATCCAGGACCCGACGAGGCATCGCCTTATGAAGCCGTATGATCTGCTGCAAATAGTCGATCCAACGGTCATAAGGCACGCCTGTCATCAGCTCATCATAAAGAGGCGCGACCACGTCGAACTGGGGAGCGGCCGGCGACGCCTGCGAGTCGTCGTATCGGGTGTTATCGTTCATCTAGGCGATTTATGGCATGGTTGCCGTCTGGGAGGTCCCCGTGACAGCAAGCGTCTTCAAACTGAGAAAAAAGCCAGGTCGATAGTGACGAGTGAGGAACAGGTACCTAATGGCTTCCGCGGGATTGGGAGGCAGGTCCATTCCAAAATCGGTACGATCCAGCTTGGCGGCTTTATCCAGGAACTGTGTTGAAGGTCCACCTAGTTGCGCGGCGCTGCAGTATGCAGACATCGCGTAGTACAGATCCGGCATTGCAGGGAAACTGAGCGAGGTAGCATTGAGCAGGGCTTTACCCTGCTCTAGATTTTTCTGATCCACCGCTAACAGTCCCTCCAACAGCCGCGGGGAAAGTGCACCAGGATCGAGCGAACGGCAGAAGGTAGCGATTCCCTGTGCTACCCCAGGTTGTTGCTGTCCCGCCAGGAGGGCAAGCTGAGAAGCGTAGATAAGATACGGACCAGGCTGCAGCGGATCGCCCACGATAGCCTTGGTTAGAGACTGTTCACGAATTATACCAAGGGTTGCCCCCATGGCGAGCGCGAAATTCGTATCGCCTGCTTCTGGTACCGCGGCCGCAGCTGCACTTGCCATATCATTGGCCTCTTGCACGTGCCCCTCCTGCAGTGCCGCATAAGAGGCGATAACCATGCTAGCAGGAATTCCTTTCGCAGCATCGGCGGCCACCATTGCACCTGCCTGGCTAACATGGTGCTGACGTAACAGGCAGAGACCATAGACAGCGCGTAACGCACTACTGTCCTGCTTATGATTCCGTTCGTTGTCCATTAACGTACGGGCAGGAACATACTGATGACTTAACACCTCGGCGAGCGCAAGCTTCACGGCTAAATCCAAAGGCGGCAGATCCGAGGCGGAAACGTTCTTGTAGGCTTGAATGGCTTGCGCAGGTCGGCCGCTGTTGAGGTATTCATCCCCAATAGCGGCGGTATTTGGCTGATCCGCGGCTATACGCAAATCAGCAGCCTGCTGAGTCATCTGCGCTGCGGATTTCACCATGGCAACTAATTGCTGCACATTTGCCGGGTCTAGGGCGACATGCATCTGGTAGGTGGCAAGCGCGGTAAGTGCGTCTGGATTTTTATCAAGGCCGGGATTACCCTTCAGCCGGGCGACCGCCTTTGTAAAATTGTGCCCGCGGGCATCCAGGTTGGCAAGCACCATCAGCGCTTCCAGCTGATGATTGTCGGCCTTTACGGCCCTCCGAGCCCAACGCCTTGCGCCATCGAGATCGCCTTGTTGCAAAGCATCAGCGGCCTTTTGGGCCAGAGCAACGCCACCCAGCGATAAATCGTTATCTACCACCAGTGAGACCGCGGCCGATGCGGTGTTCCCGCTGTCATCAGTAGCGACCGCTTTCAACTCATGTGTGCCCTCAGTCGTCTTAATGGTGTCCCATCCAAACTGATACGGAACTCCAGTTACAGTGGCCACCAGCTTGTCATCAACGTAAAACTGAACCTGGTCGACATCCGTCGAGCCAGTGACCTGAGCCACTATATTGGCAACATCAGCAACGTGAGATCCGCTCTTCAGATCAAACGAAACCTTCATTGCGGCGAAACTCGCGGCGGGCGTTCCCAGTAGGATCGCTGAAAGAACCGCGCAAACAACAGCAAAACGAAGCGAACGGATGGAAGTCACCATAGCGATCTGTTTACCTCGTGGAGGTCGACGCAGTCTTCTGCGCCGCCGGATACGTAATGTGCCAGGAAAGAGGCAGTAGCTGCGCAGGTCCGCCCCCTGCGATATAGGATACGTCCGCCGCTACCTCATCCGGTCGAGTGGAACCGTAGATCAGTTTAAATACAGACGTCGCAGATTGCCCCGGACGTAGAACCCCAAAGTAGTCTGCATCGGCGGGTGCTGATTTGACACCGCTCGGCAGAGTGGAGGCGTGAACCGCCAACTTCACACCGTATACGGAATGTGAACCAGTGTTCGCCAAAGCGATATGGACACTCAGCCCATTGGCGTCGACTGAAGTCGTAATCTGCGGAACCAGGCCCAGGATAACCGCACCAACCCGTGCGACATTATCCATATAGGCAGTGATCGCCGCGCCCACAATTTGAGACGCTTCTCTAGCATGAGGATGATGAGCAGTCATGTTGAGTTCAAGTGCTTCGGCCTGGGCGCCCGCCATTAGTGCGCCATGCATTGCCCTCAATCGCCATGTCCTACTCCGGCCGTAAGCCAGTCGAATCAAATCGCCATGTCCGTGGAGCAGCGCGCGCCGCATTGGGCGAGCAATTTCAGGATGGTGAGTCGCCAACTCATGTAGTGCTGCGAGTAATTGGCGGAATGACTGCACTGCCCGGCCCGCCCTGTCTACGAATCGGTAGACGGATACCTGCCCTGGCTGGAGATCGACCACTTTTATTACTCTACCAGTATTCCTGAGTACGGTTCCTTGCAAACGTTGAACCTGTGGCGACAACGACGCACCAGCCGCCGAACTGGTGCTAGGAACAAAACTGAGCTGATCTATGCTATAGGTTCCCGCATGAAGCACTGCTTGAAGTTTCAATTTTACTGGCCGCGCGGAGATGTTAGTTACGACAGCCGAAACCACAGTTTTGCTGCGGAAAGCGAAAGGCTGCAATGTTCCCGTGGGTGAAGCCTTACATACACAATTGGAGGTTTGGTCTCCATAAGATGCCCAGGCCGAAGTTAAACCGTCGATGGTACGACCAGGTGTAGAGGCCAAACTAGGTGAGGACGCCGCAGCTTGGGTGGAGTCTACCCAAACCTGTGCATTCAATGCCGACGCCTGCTGCGTCATTGCACCCATTGTTTCTGGTACGGCTTGTTCAGCGGGAGAAGCAGTCTGCCTCCACACTGCGGCTCCAATGACCAGTAGTATGGTTAACGGCAAAATCCTGGCTCTGCGCCACATCAGGCGGAACCAGCTTCCGGGGCTTTAGAAAGCAACTCGCGCACTCGCCGCTCAAATTCCTCGCGATCCAACATTATCCGTCTCCCACAGCCATCACACACCAGACCAATATCGGCACCGGTCCGCGTCACCGTCCAAACATCGGAGCCACAAGGGTGTTTTTTGCGCAATCGAACGCGCATATCAACAGAAATCGTAAGCGGGCCAGGCATCGCTATCTATCCCTGTAGCGTGTTATCAGATTAGGTATTATAGCATAGATAGCAAAACAGGGCAATTTAGACCGCATCGATCATTACCAAAATGTCAGATGCTCCGTATCGCTACACCTCGTTACTTAAGACGGCTTTGCAGCAGGATGCCTACTGCATTACGAGTTCCTACACCACGTCTAAACGTGCACAATACAGCGTCGTTCTTCTTGTGGACACTGCATAGTTACGGTGTTATAATGGAAGCACGCTAGAATACTGGTATCAGAACGACACAGCGAAGGACGAGGTTGTAAGATGAGACGACAATATCACGGCCTGTTTTACTGTGTCGGTCTGCTCCTTGTAATCATTGGTATGACCGGGTGCAGAACACGGAGTTTTCTATCTACCAAGCAAGAAGTCGCACTTGGCCAGCAGGGAGAGTTGCAGGTTGAACAACAGTACCGGGTAGAAACCGCCACTGCCGATGCCGACCGCGTTCGGCGAATAGGCATGAGCCTGTTGGCCCACATGCACCGGCGTGACGTTCCGTACAGTTTTCACGTCATCGACTCTAATGAAATCAATGCATTTTCATTACCAGGGGGTCCGGTCTACGTCAATCGCGGATTGCTAGACATGATCGGCAATGACGACAGCGCACTTGCCTGCGTCATCGGGCACGAGCTAGGGCACATTAACGCCCGCCATGTGGCACGCAATATCTCGTCCGATATTCTGAACAACGCCCTGATCACGATCTTCCTGCCAAACCCTTCACTGCAGAACGGTGCCGGATTGCTAGATCAAATTCTCAGCCTGAAATATAGCAGGGATGAGGAATACGAGGCCGATTGGCGCGGGCTGTCGTATGCCGAGCGCGCCGGCTATGACCCCGAAGGCATGGTTCGCTTTTTCACGCAACTAGAACGGCTCTCACGACGCGAGGGAGGGGGCGGCCCCGAATGGCTAAGAGACCATCCGCTTACCAGAGCACGTATAGCACGAGCCGAATGGATCATAGAACACCGGGACTACAGATATGGGCGATAGTTTTCGACGGGCGTTTTGTAGTTAACCGCCTCGACGATGCCCCAACGGTCCTAGTTTAATTGTTGCGAGGTGAATGGTCAATCGCGACTTAGGATAGGTGTTGAGTTGGTATTAGAAGCGAGTTGTTCCCCTGTATTGCGTTGGTGCGATGATTCACCAGCAATACTTAAATGGTTTAAATGCGTTGACAGTACCAGCGCCCCACCTGGGTTCAGGCCATAGGGCACCGCATAAGCCAGGGACCGCATCCCGTTCCAATTTCCTGTGTGCGCTGCTGCAGATCATGGTGCGATTGGAGGTAGTGTAGGTCCTAATTTAGGTACGTAACAGCCGGTATTACCTGGTACAGGTAATAAGTAGGAATGAAAGCGTGTAGTTTCACCTGCCCACAATTCACTATAGTCATGAGTTAAACTTTAAACTACCGTCCTAAAATTGCCGATGTTTGAGTTTTCATTCGCGGCCCTCACATCTACCGCGCTGTAGGGCAGTAATACTGACTAAGAGTTGAAGGAATTTGCCGTCGGTTACCTACCACGCGTAAAAGCAAGCTTAATGGCTTCGTATAGAGGAATCATGCGCAGCCCGCCCTCGTCCAATCCCGAACGGATAGCACGACAACCCGCTCGAAAACCCCAAGCACCTCCCTGTGCGGACACAGCGTCAAAATCGGCGCCCGACTGCACTCAACCAGGAGACGAGAACGAAGATGTACTAATTTAGTACGGTGAGTCGTATCCCACTTACGGATATAATACTGATTGACACACTCTATCACAAGTGGTACAATCACGATTATCGCCTCAAACCGAGTGCAGGAGCGGGTGCATTTATGCCTGATCCGTGGATTCGATATCTCATTTCGAGCTATGTGCGTGCAACTTTCTAGCTGAATCTGGCAATGGAGCCGCTGCAGTTAGTGGTTGCATAAGGGATCTCTTAAATTATGTATGAACTTCTCTCTCGCATTCAAAGTCCGGCAGACCTTAAATCTCTAACCCGTGAACAGATCAGCCAGGTGTCCGATGAACTGCGACAAGCCATCGTGGACAACCTTTCTAAAACGGGAGGCCACTTTGCCTCGGACCTTGGTGCGGCAGACCTGATTCTAGCGCTGCATACGGTATATAATGTTCCAACAGATAAGATTATCTGGGATACAGGTCATCAATGCTATGCTCACAAGATGCTCACCGGGCGTCTCAACAGGTTTAGTACTCTTCGACAATACGGTGGAATAAGTGGTTTCCTTCGGCGTGAGGAGAGCGAATACGACCTGTTTGGGGCTGGTCACGCAGGCACATCCATCTCGGCTGCTTACGGGTTCGCTGTAGCCCGAGATATGGCCGGTCGCACCGACCAAGAGCACGTTTTGGCGGTAATTGGCGACGCTTCGATGACAGCAGGTCTCGCGCTTGAGGGCCTGCACAACGCAGGGCATAGTAACCGCAACTTTGTCGTGGTCCTTAACGATAACGACATGTCGATTGCTGAAAGTGTGGGCGCACTCTCTACCTACCTCGCAAAATTGCGCGTGTCCCCAATCTATCAGTCTGTGGAGGCGCAAACCAAAGACCTCCTAAAGAGAGTTCCAGGAAAACCTGGTCAACTGGTATCAAGAGCCGCCAGTTCTGTGCTTAAGCATAACCTAACCCACCTTGTCTCCACGCAGAATTCTGGTATCTTGTTCGAACAATTGGGATACCAGTATATCGGCCCCGTTGACGGGCATGATATCAACCTTCTAATCGATTTGTTCTCTGCGATCAAGCACATTTCAGGTCCCGTATTCGTGCACCTGCTTACCGTAAAAGGAAAGGGTTACGAAAAAGCCGAGGAAGATGCGCGCAAGTGGCATGCCGTTACGCCCCCTATGTTCGCCGACTCGACAGCCGCTAAAGCGAGCTCTCAAACATACACCAGCGTATTCAGCAAGTCGCTGCTTGATCTGGCAGCAAATGATAATTCGATTGCTGCGATTACCGCGGCGATGCCGGACGGCACCGGATTAACGGCATTCAGCAAGGTCTACCCTGATCGGTACTTCGATACCGCAATTGCGGAACAGCATGCAGTGTGCTTTGCCGCTGGTCTTGCAGCGGAGGGTATGAAGCCTGTAACTGCAATCTACAGTACGTTCCTACAACGCGCCTACGACATTGTTCTGCACGACGTCGCTCTGCAGAATCTTCCGGTAATCTTCTGTCTCGACAGAAGCGGATTGGTTGGAGACGATGGCCCTACGCACCATGGCGTATTTGACATCGCTTACCTTCGCCATATTCCTAACGTCGACATGCTTGCGCCTAAGGACGGGCCAGAGCTTGAAGCCATGATTCGCTATTCACTGCAGGAACACGTGACCGGGCCCAATGCCGGGCCAATCGTAATACGCTATCCTCGAGGCAGTGTACCTACAGTCAACTGGCCCGTCAATTCCACCCCAATTGAATTTGGAAAAGCGGAAACCATCACGAATGGCTCGGATGTAGCTATCCTCGCTTACGGTAGCATGGTTGCCCCTGCCTACGAGGCAACAGTCACGCTGCAATCTGAGGGAATTGATGTTAATCTCATCAACCTGCGATGGGCAAAACCACTAGACCGAGATGCAATATTAGGTGCAGCTCGCAGAACTGGTCGGTTAATCATCATCGAAGAGGGAGTAGTGCATGGTGGAGTTGGCTCCGCCATACTGGAGCTACTAGCAGAGGCAGGTGTGACTGGTGTTAAAGTTAAGCTGTTTGGTGTACCGGATCACTTTGTAGAACATGGCGCTATTCCGATACTCCACAACCTGTGCATGCTAACGCCTATTGAGTTTGCAGCTGCCGCACGCGACCTAATGGGAAGAGCGCAGCCAGACATCGAGCCTCTAGCCGTAGTGCAGCAACATGAATCACTAACCGCATAACTTTATCAGCCTGGGAGAAACTACAATGTACGTAGGCATTTTAACGGGTCCTTTTTCGGACGGTCCGCTGGAAGTGGTATCCGCGTTCGCTGCTGAGTATGGATTTCAGGGCCTAGAAGTAGTGACAGGACCTGGAAGTCGTCACCTTGACACACGCACGTTCAATGCCGCCCGTGCAGATGAGGTCAAAGCGCTCCTAGAACTGCGCAATTTGCAGATATCAGGTCTAGCTGCCTACACTGATGTCACGCACGCCGACCCTGACCGCAGGAAGGCGAATATCGACACCGTAAGTAGTGCCATCGACATTGCGCACGCACTCGGCGTAGATGTGGTGTGTACAATGGCCGGCCTCCCACCCGCTGGAAAGGACCGCCACAAAACAATAGACGAAGATTGTGCTGAGGTCTTTCCCCCACTTATTGACAAGGCTGGCTCGCTTGGCATAAAGCTGGCGCTTGAAAACTGGACCGCTACCAATATTCAGAACCTCGCACACTGGGAACAGATTTTCACTGTGTTGCCGGCTCCCAACTTCGGCCTCAATTTCGATCCATCGCACCTATATTGGCAGGGGATAGACTATCTTGGGGCAGTGGACATGTTTGGCTCAAGAATCTTCCACTCACATGGTAAGGATACAGAGATCCGCGACGACATTCGCCAAAAGGTGGGTTACCTGGGCCATGGCTGGTGGCGATACGTTATTCCAGGATTAGGGCGAATTAACTGGGGAGAGTATATTTCCGCCCTGCGGCGTAACGGTTACAATGGCGTTATTTCTATTGAACACGAGGATAGTGCACTAGAACGAGAAGAGGGATTCCTCATCGGTAAAAAGGTGCTAGAGCATTACATCGCGTATTAGGGCGGCGTTCAGCAACTACAGTCTTATCATCTCTGTCGCGCGGCAGAGATGATAACGCAATTGGTATAGAGGGAGGACGCGTAATGTCTGATTACAACAGATTTATCATCGAAGGACTAATCAGCGCTTTAAGCGCGTTTCCCACGGTTATTCATGACGTTACTTCTCTGGATTGGCGCAATCTCGCTGATTTTACGGCAGACCCAGATAGGTTTACAGTGCGTGAAATAATCGCCCATCTTGCTGAGTTTGACACAATCTTCCACGACCGTTTTCAACGAACATGTACCGAAGACAATCCTGAACTGCCTGGCTTCGATGAACTTGAACTCGCACGTTTACACGACTACAAAGCACTGAATGTTGCCGAGCAATATGCTCTATTTACCAATAGGCGTGCCAGCATGGTTGCCTTCTTGAACAACTGCACACAGGACGACTGGCTCCGCACGGCCGATCGACCAGGAATAGGTACAGTAAACCTCCTGCAACTCGTCACGATTACCGCATTGCACGACAACTATCATATTCGACAATTAACCCATTGGGTTTCCGCAGCAAGTAGCAGCAAGAGTTAGCGGGTTACATTCACGCTCACAACGTTCACGGCCATCTGCTCACCTAAAGGAGAAGAACTTTGCCTACAATACAACAGTTTCTTGCAAGTGGAACAAGGGAGCAGAGTGAGAAACTGCTTACCGCGCTCGATAGCTTGCCAGATGACAAACGAAACTGGTCGCCCACTGCTGGCAGCCGAAGCGCGATTGATCAGATTGCAGAATGTGCTATGTTAAACGGCTCTACTGCTCTGCTACTCGCTGGCAATGAGTTCCCAAAGGATTTCAGCTTCGAGAAGTATTTACAGGAAAAGCTTGATCTGGCGAAGGACTACCATCGCACGGTCGAACTTTTCAAAACGAATACCGACGCTGTATGCAGGGCGATCGCGAACCTAACTGAAAGCGATTTGGGTAAAACTGTTGAGATGCCATGGGGCAGTATGAGCTTAAATGACCTGGCTAGCTATCCGCTATGGAACATGACCTACCATGAAGGCCAGATAACGTACATCCGACTGATGTTGGAGGAACCGTCAGCATAAGACGTATTCGCGGCGCGTAACCGACTACGTGCGTGCAGATCTGCCTACCACCCATCCTGCAGCTAGGGCACTCACCAAAGCTAGAGCCATAAATACTGACGCCGAGGCGAGAGGTGCAGGATATTTGAAGTCGAATTCGGGAGCAGTCGTTCTGCCATAGACCCAGTTCACACGCAGAAGATCGAAATTAAGGCACGTACACACCGCGGTGATGGGGTTAACAAGAAGCAGGCGACGAATGAGTGGCACAGGATTGTGCGATGCCACAAGCCAGCCATTCATCAGGAACAGCCCCAGGATGCTCGCAATATGAGTAAGCAATGCTACCAGGGGACCCCTAATCCACGAACGGCCGCCTTGTATGTTGGCACTCGCCAGCACGGATATCCCTGCAATGGCGTATAACTCGCAGAGAATCACGAAATGTGCCTCCAATACATTCACCCACGTTCCGTATGCTAGCGGGCTGAAGTGCAATTCAACGCCTGTCCATAGAACCGCGCTAATCAGGAGGATTAGCCACAGGGGCCGTAAACAAGCGATGAGCCTTCCGGTCACCATGGCGCTGCCAGAAATACCGGCCAATGCCTCGCTTTGTACAGATTGCAGTTCATGTTTTGCGGGAATTGCGGAAGGTGCCAATGCCGCACCCAGCGTAGGGACTATCGCAGTAACTACCACGAGACTCGCGACCATCCACCGCATTAACGTAACTGCTGGTCGGTCTCCGGCTGAGTCCAGGTCACCAAACCAAGCACGTTGTACAACGTACGTGCATGTGGTCACCAGTACGAGGCACATGCCAGCCCACAGCGCCTCCCTGCGAATAGATGTTCCTCTAAAGTACCGCTGTGCTACAAGCAGAAAGGAGCATGCAGAGGATAAGCGCCTCACGATCAATGCGTAACCAATGGCTTCGGCGTCGCAGTAAAATAAACAACAACCGGTGTGCCTTGCTTTGGCGCCAACTTGGTATTTACAATCCATCCATCATCAGCGCCGGTTGGTAGCGGGTTATCAATCAGTGCCGCCGGATCGTGCCAAACAGCAATTATTGAACCCGTGAGATCCGCCATGTACCCGTTCCTGGTTACGCGGGAACCTGTAAATACCCAGCTATGATGCGGCATTAGGTGATTGCCAGGTTGAAGCCGAAGCAAGTCCTCAGCTCGTGTAATATGCTTACGACCAAGTGAGTCAGTCCACTGAACGGTGATAATCATAGGATCACCCTGCGGCGTTTTATGTTGCCCCTGGTAAGCGAGCACATTCTTTGAGTGAAGTCCTGCAAGATACAGGGCTACCTGCAGGTAGAGCGGTTGCACATACAGCCTTAACAGGCTTTCGTAGGTTTTGCCACGCGGCGTTACCCCAAGATACTCCACCGGGCCAGATGCCATATTAATCTCGCCGTTAACCGTCACCCTGTGTAAGGCAGTGTCTACCATGGCCGTACCAACCCTGTACAACCTGTCTGTTATTCGTACCACAACCGGCGGTGGCCGCTTACTACCGGCAGCAGCCTTCTTAGGCACAGCAATGGCACAAAGTGTACTCGCCAGAGCCATTATAACGACGAGAAAGAGAATAGATATTCTCTTCAATCGAGGTGCTGGTACAGCGGGAGCAAACCAGCAGGTACTTGCAACACGAGAATCGCCATTGCGGTTGCGTAAACGCCGCCAGCATCCGATACATATGGTGTCTGCTTCCAACTGCCATCGTCGTTTTGCACATTGACTAATTCGTCGCGAATACGCGGAAACCATGTTGACCAATATTTACCACCCGCCTGATACATTGCCTGCGTCACGTAGTATATTCCGTAGTGAAAGTGCTGCCCGTACAGCCACATATTAGACTGGTTAAATGGATGCGCTGCTAGGTAAGCAATCCCGTTGCGGCATGTTGCACTATTCTGTTCATGAGCAAGGTAAAACGCGAGTACACTTATCCCTGTGCGTGCTGGATCGGATTGGTTTTGTCCAATCTGGTAACTGAACCCACCGTCCTTATTCGCGCTCCGTTTCACATAGGCCATTGCGCGATCGAGTGTGCCCTGATCTACCGCTAACCCTGCGTCTCTACATGCGCGCAAGGCCTGGATTTGCGCGCCGGTAACAGACAGGTCGGCATCGCCCTGTCTTGGCATGTACCTCCAACCGCCATCTAAGCGAGGATCACCGTTCTGATTCTGTGTGTCCTCAATGAGATGAATTGCGGCTTCCAGCTTTGGTTTCAGATTACGGCGTTGTGTCATCCCGTAAACCTCTGCCAGGCTAAGAAGCGCAAAACCCTGGTCATACATAGGCGGTCCCCCCTGAGGGCTCCGTATGAGGCCGGGCTGCACAAACTGTCCGCTCATCTGTACCTGGTCTGCCAGCCAATCCACTGCCTGGTTAAGGTTCGAACCATAACGTCCGCGACCTGGCTGATCACCGGCAGCCAAAAACGCCATGATGGCAAGACCGGTGATTGCGACATCTTGCTGATAGCCGCCGCTCTGCCAGTGTCCGTCGGGAGCCTGTCGGGCAGCCAGATAGGCGAGTCCTCGTTGCACGGCAGCTTCCGATTTTGGCGTGCCAAGGTAAAGTCGTGCCTCTACATCCCACGGTGAAACTGGCGCCGTGCTCGGTGCGGCTGAGACTCTGGCAGAAACACCAAAAGTCATAAATAGTGTGCTGCACGCAACAACCTTGATTATGGTGGGCTTTTTGACCAGCAAGTTCTCTTTCAAAGCTAGTGCCCTTTATTGGATAGTCGGGTGTAATACTGATGCACTAGCGACTGGTATTCAGGTGGAACCCTATCATGGCGCCCCTGGTTCAGTGCCCGTGTAGTGCGCTTGCTAAACGGAGATGCGGCTACCCTGGCTCCGGCGGGTGTCGAGGTCTTCCCACCTTGAGCTTTCTCTATGCGTGTAAATGCACCTGTCATTGGCTGACTGCCCGGTTGCGACATAGGCTGCGGAGCACCGTTGGCCGCTTGTTGCATTGCCTGCTGTTGCTGCTGCATTTGTTGCAGTGACTGTTGCGTCTGTTGTATTGCCTGATTGAGACGTGTAATTGCAGCATCCTGATGGTGCCGTGTAATTTCCCCTGGGTCGGCATTTTGAAGCCTGCCCTGAGCCATCTTCATCTGACGGCGCGCACCCGCTGCAGATTTGGCTGCATCGGGTGCCTGTTGTAAATCTTGCTGAGCGCTGCCGGTAATGTCTCCCGTCTCCTTTTGCCGCTGCGCAAGCCGCTGGGCCTCTGCACGCTGCTGCGGTGTAAGCGGCGGGGTTGTCGACGTACTGCTGCGCGGCTGAATTCTCCCTGTATCCTGACGCAGTTGCTGCTGGAGCCCCTGAGCCAACAGCAACTCTCCCAGCGCTTCTGCTTGCTGTTGTTGTTGAGGCGATGAATTACTTTGCGAATTTGAGGATCCCGATGACGATGAGCTGCCGGAGTTTTGAGCCTGCGCCTGCAACGCTCTACTCACGGAATCGAGCGTAGAAGCGGCGCGTTCCTCCGAGTTTTGCGTTGCTGCACCTGTATCAGGGTCGTCGCGATTCAGGTTTTGCTCGGCTGTATCCATCTGTCGCTGGGCCATTCTCAGTGCCTGTTGAAATGCCTTCATGGGAAACTTGTTGGACAAGCCGCCCACTTCTTGCTGCAATAGCTGCTGACGGGCTCCTATTTGCCTCCGTTCGCGCAAGTCGTTGAAGTCCAATGTTCCTGCCACTCGCTTACCTTGAAGTCGGCGGGTAGCTTGATGGAGACCGTGTTCTTCCTGTGCCAGACGAGCAACCTTATCGGCGAGAGCGCGCGCGGCAGCGTCCTGCTGCATCTGCTGAGCGGCACGTTTAGCCTGATCTGCTGCACGTTGCAACTGCTGGGCGGCCTTGTCTGCCGGAGGCTGCGCCTTCTTCTGCTGGCCCTGTTGCAGGCTCTGGCCCGATTGGCCCAAGCTCTGTTGGGCGCCTTGCAGGCTTTGCTGTGCCTGGGACGAAGCAGAAAGGTTTTGCTGCTGCTTAGCAGCCTCCTTATTCAGTGCTTTCTCTTTGTCACCAAGCTTTTTAAGCACATCTTTACCCTGAGTAGCCTTTAGTTGGCTTGCAATTTCGTGCTGTTGCTGTGCCATTGCGCCAAGCGTCTGCGCGGCAGCATTCAGTTTGTCTTGCGGTGTGAGATCCTTGGAAGCACCAGAGGCGCCGGCCATTGCCTGTGCGGCCTTCTGTAGAGCATTAGCGGCATCTTGTTGAGGCACCGATGCCTTACCGGGTTGCATTTTGCCTAAACTCTGCTCCGCCTGTTTTTGCTTCGCGGTCACCTCGCCTTGCTTTAAAGCCTGCGCGGCCTGTTGCTCGGCAGTAGCTGTCCGCTTATCACCGCGCTGAGCGGCATCCTGAGCGGCACGTTGCAAATCGTCCTCAAGCTTCTTCGTCTTTGTCTCTGTATTGCGCTGCTGCCTCAACGCATCCTGTACATCCTGACGGTGCAGGTCCTGTTGCATAGCCTGAGAACCCTCAGCCTGTTGCTGCTGATCCTGAGCCAGTTCTGAAGCCCGCTGTGCGAGCTGACTGGCAGTTGGCGGCTGCCTTAACAGAGACTGGACGCGTTGAAGGTCACTATTTATCTGCACCTGTTTTTCGGCTGCCGCCTGCTTGCTTGATTGGGCTGCAGAGCCCTGCTGGGCAAGGGCCGACTGCTCGGAGGATACTGCATCGGGCATGGACTTTTGCGCATCCCTCTGCAGTATGTCTTGAGCCTCATTTCGTTCCTGTAAGTCACCCTTAGTCGCCAGGTTATTGTTGTGGAGATCACGCGTGTTGTCGTGCACTTGCTGAGCAAGATCCGCTGCCTCGGAGGCTGCAGTTTGTTGCGCTTGTGTGGCTTTCTGCAGATCCTGGGATTTACCGGTTTTCCTGGCATGAAGAAGCAGTTGATGGGCGATTTCCTGACTCTTTACGAGCTGCTGTAGTGCCTCCTTCTCTGCCATTAACTTAGCCTGTAACTGCAACTGCATCGCCGGAACGGAGACGACCAGTATGTTGTAGGCAATGCTATGAGCAATGTGCGGCCCCGTGATCGTATCGTTATCGACGGCGTTCACATAATAGTGAATTGTATCGCCAACACGCGGCGCGACACTTGCAATATGCCACCGCACGGCTGTCTGAACCTGTGGAGAATTGTTCGCGCCTGGCATTGGCAGGCTGCCCGAGGCCTCGTGAACCAGCGCAGCCGCACCAATTTTGCTGGGATCAGACCGGTTGCGGCTGTAGACTAAGTTCAGCTGCGCAACGCCATAGTCGTCAGTTGCAGTGGCCACCAGAGGGAATGATCCTGTTGGCGTAAGTTCCAGGTCTCTCGCGGGCGCGTTGATCACCACGGAGGGAGGCATATCCTGCTCAGCCTGAACTATACCGGTAGGCATTTGGGAAGATGTTAGTCCGTTGGTTGCTGTGAGCCCGATTTTATAGCTGAAGCTGTGGTAAAGCGTTTGGGTGGTCGTTACGGTTTTTCCCTGTATATGCCAACCTGATGATGGTTTACCGTCTACCCAGACGCTTGCATTGCTTATTGGCGAAGTCGCCACCGCGGTCATGGTTATGACGGACCCCACAGGAGCTGCGAAACTGCCGGTAGGAACAGAAAGTACCGCCGGAGAACGGTGAATATACGCAGGATATCTAATTCGCACGTTGACAGTGGAAACTGCGGGACGATTTACCACGGCAACATGCTGAACGTTGGAACGTCCATCATTGGCAATTGCATAAAGATCAATGCTACTGGTAAGAACCGGTAGTTTCACAGTGAATAGTCGCTCACCTTTGTGGCTAGCTCGCGTGCCTGGACTAAGGCTGTGAATGAGCTGCACTGCGGTCCATCTATTGCTGGTACCGTTCTGCGAGCGAACCATAAGGCGGCCCGACGCTGCAGGTACCCCCCAGGTTTTCACCGTCACGTTAAGCGCTGAACCAGTGGCGATTAAGTGATGCTGCGGAATGACCATGACCCTTGTGGCAGCGAACGGTGCGATATCCCTGCCCGGATGAAGTATACGCTGACTCCAAACTGCAAACGCAGCACCAGAAAGCCCGGCGTCTAGTAGAAATACCAGCAACACTGCAGTGCAGATTCCTGACGCGCGTTTTACACCTTTCGTTGAAACGGCTGCATTGAAATCGAGTGAGGTAGAAGTGCGAACTGCATCTGTGTGAATCTTACGGATGAGGGATGCAGAGAACCCGGAAGAAAGGGCTGTTTCACCTCCGGTACCAAGATCAAGAGAGGTTAACAGCACCTCCTTAAGTTGTGGAAATCTTCGCTCAACTCTCTCAGCTAGCACGCTATCCGGGAGTTTCCACATGAGACTAGTAACTACAGACGCGAATATGCCCGCGGCTATGATAGAGGCTATTCCATCACGCCACAACATCCGACCGTGCGAAGAGAGTGGCGCATACCTATCCAGGTGGAAGCACAAAAGACATGCAACAAGGGTTAAAGCAACAGTTAGCAGCACGCCTGAAATGGTAATGAGGAGTCTCTGTCGCGACCGAACGCTGGATATCTTGCGAACCAACACACCGTCATTAGAGTCTGCCATCTGCTTCCTCCGTCTGGACGACGCCCAAACGTTAAATATCGCCAACAACCCAATATTAACGATATTAGACGATTCCTAAGAGCGAATGTTACCTTTAACCGACCGACAGAAGCGCGACATGACTACTAGCCGCCTCCGAAGGACTTCCAGGGTTACAGGCAGCAGACGGAAGAAGCGTGGTACGGTTACCGCCAGTTAGGAGGCACATGAAACTCGTCATCACCGCCCAGTAGCTGAAGCGTATTAATCTGCCCACAGTGATATGCCATGTTTCGGTATGCTGCAAGCACGGCGTTATCGCCACGCATCACCGCACGAGGATGTTGAAACTCCTCGGAAAGCGCACTATCAGAAAGGGACGCTAGTACGGTTGCCAGTTCGTCCGCAGACCGCAAAAGCTCCTGGCACGCCTCATCCATACTGGTGAATGTTGGTGTGCTGCGGCTGGCGCCAACTGTCCCTCGAGTGAGCACCGCCATCATCATGCGATTAACCGCAGTACACTCCGCAGCCAGGTCCAAAACAGAATTGAGGCTAATCGACCCAGCTTCCGTGGTCACAACCGCAGGCGCAAGCGAATGCGAGGTGCGTATAAAGTGCACCATTGATTCGGCAATGCGCCGCGTGTGCATTGCTGCAAATTGAGTTATAGGGTTGTCAGCCAATTATTAAAATCTTTCAAACCGCTCAACGTCAATTACAAAGCAGACAGCGCCACCAACCAGCACCTTCACGGGGCTAGGCATAAACGCACCCACAGGCGCGGCATCTGGCGGCAATACGTTGACAAACTGTTCCCTTGTTTTGCAACTGTCACTAATCACATCAATAACCTTCTCGGCCTCTTTGTCATCTGCGCCGATGAGGAGAGTCACGTTGCCTTCGCGCAAAAAGCCACCCGTACTGCCTATTTTAGTAAATTTGAACCCATTGCGCAGCAGGGCCTCGGTAATCTTGTTCTTATCTCTATCATGTACAACCGTGATCACTAACTTCATCCATTAACTCCCCTCTAAACAGTAGCATTCGACTCTGGATCAACCTGAAGGCGCTTGCTTACGAACTGCAGGATTTCAGCATGCAAGTCGTTAACAGGAATCGCAGCGTCTAGAACCACTATTCTACCCGCACTATTCTCTGCAATAGCGAGAAATCCCTGCCGTACCCGCGCTAAAAAGGCCGTTCCCTCGCGTTCCATGGCAGAATGAACCTGCTGTCGTCCAAGGCCAATTCTCGGTGAAATGTCGAGCAAAAACGTGATATCTGGCAAAAGGGCATTCGTCGCGAACACGTTCAGCATCTCTATAGTTGCAATGTCCAGGCCCCTACCTGCTCCCTGGTAGGCTGTGCTAGAATCAATGTACCTGTCGCATAAAACGATAGCGCCTTCTGCCAGGGCTGGTCGTATTACCCGCTCCGTATTTTGGGCCCGTGCAGCCATGAAGAGCAGCAGTTCTGCCCTATCAATGGCAGCTCCGCTTAACAAAAGGTTACGAACCGTCTCCCCAAGATCGTCGCCGCCTGGCTCCCTCGTCACACAAACTCGGCGGCCCTGATATTCCAGGGCCGCCTTAAGCATTGCAATTTGTGTGGACTTACCAGCCCCATCAATGCCTTCTACAGTAACAAACAGACCATTGCCGTGTTCATTCGTCATGCCGATACAGGCAGGATTCGAACTCGACGCATAGGTTCTACCCCAACACTCTCGGAAACCAGCTGATATCGTTCCGCAAGTTGGTGCTGCAACCTACGCGTGTATGAATTGGCAGGTGACAGTTCCACAGGCTCGTTCGTCCTCTTTACAACCTCTACAGCATCTTGAACTTCCAGCAAGGCGTCCTCCGCCTCCCCTTCACGTTCGTCATGCGAAATAGGTGCAAGCTTGAACATCTCTCGCACAATGCTTGCGATTTGAGCATAGGTGTTACTCTTAACCACATAGACCGGCAGTCGCCTGCCGGCGGCTTCGCGCATTTTCCCTGGCTCTCTCCTGTAAGTTGCTTTCAGCGCAAGTACGGCGTCGGCGTCGCTAACATCCCGAGCTATGTATGCCGCAACGCGACTTTCTGCGATTGCTCTATCGAGCCTGCTGCGGCTCACGCCATAGGGAAATATTCGCACCGTAGTTGGCAGCGGCTTAGGTGGTGGCATTGCAACTGCTTGACTAGTCGCTGCGGTTCTAGCATGCCGCTCGTTGTCAACCATGCGCAACACGTCGCGTTTACTGTGGTCGCGAGGTTGGCGGGGCTGTTCATCCGGCACTTCATGAATAACAGGTGGATGGTCATCGCCGCGCTGCAGTACCTCGATTTCACCGTCTTCATTTCGCACACGTATTTCGGGCCGGGGCGGAGCACCGCGAAGCATTCGGTCCACGGTTCTCTCAACATCGAGATGAATCGCAAGCTTATCTACTTCCATTATCTCTATAATGACGTCAAAAGTAGGAGGTGCCTTCCGTTCCAGAACGGTCTTCTGCGTACCTCGGCGACGCGCCTCGTCATCCGACAATGTGACAGGATGAATTCCGCCCACCAAGTCTGAAAGTGTGGGATTCATCATAAGGTTTTCGAGACAATTACCGTGAGCAGTGCCAATCAGTTGCACACCGCGTTCCGCAATTGTACGGGCTGCAAAAGCCTCCTGTTCGGTACCAATTTCGTCAATCACAATGACTTCTGGCATATGATTTTCAACTGCCTCAATCATCACACTGTGCTGGCATTCTGGTTCAGCTACCTGCATTCGGCGAGCGCGCCCTATACCCGTATGGGGAATATCGCCATCACCGGCAATTTCATTGCTGGTATCCACGATGACTACTCGCTTACGCAAATCATCAGAAAGTACTCTGGCCATTTCACGCAGCTTGGTGGTCTTTCCACGCCCGGGCCGCCCAAGTACGAGAATCGATTTACCGCTCTCCACAACATCCTGAATAATATCGATGGTGCCGTAAACGGCTCGCCCAATACGACACGTAAGGCCTACAATGCGGCCCTGGCGGTTTCTAATCGCCGATATTCGATGAAGCGTACGTTCTATTCCCGCCCGATTATCCTTTCCAAAAGTACCAACCTTGCTTACAACAAAGTCCAACTGCAATGCATCAACCGGTTGGTCGCCAAGTTCTACGACCGATTCCGGAAAACGAGCTTCCGGGATTCGCCCCAAATCCATAACGATTTCGAGTAAATCCTCAAGGTCTTCACGGGCGACAAGATGGTCTCTAATAGCCTCCGGTAAAACAGCCAAAAGTTGATCGAGGTTGTCGGTTACGCGGTGCTGCAAGCCTGTAATCGACTGCGCACCTACACCGCCGTCTTGTGGATGAACGTCAACGGCAGGACGGTGACCATAAAATGAATTGTGTGTGGTCATAAATGGAACCGGATTTCTCCTTGTACTGCACCATTGTGATGCAGAAAGGCGAATACCGGACTGGGATGTACCGGCATCCGCAGGATGTTTCATAACGGCGACCCGGTGTATCGTCCCCGGGCATGCGATCACCACACCGGCTACGTGTTTGCCGTTGTCCCACGCACCGGCCTTTACACGTGCTACTGCACGATTTTGGCAGGAAAGAAATCACCGCCAATGCAGTTATTCCTTATTTATCAGGACTACTTTTTAACGCGAAAAGTTGCTAAGCGACCAACGTGTAAGCGTTAATTCTATGATCCCGGCAGTTTGTCTAGTTGCTGCTTGGCTACATACTGTATCGTTGGATCGCTGTTCTTCATCATCTGCTGCAGAACGGGTCGAACGCTGGCGAGGCCAGTTTCGCCCAGGGCGACGGCACTCCAACGCTGCAACTTGGGCTTGGCACTTGACGCCGCAACCTTAAGAGCTGCAAGCGCTGCCGCACCCGTCGTAGGGTCTTGGGCCTGTGTACCCAGTGCAATTGCCGCATAGTATGCCGGAACACCTCCAGAAGACAGCAGGGTGATGAGTTGCGGAACAGCGGGTGCGCCAATTTTTGCGAGCGACGCTCCTGCTTCTTTGGCATCCTCGCCGCTAGACGTTTTCACGGTCGAAACGAGTGCGCCAACTCCTCCCGCGTTGTTGGTGAACCCCAAGGCACGAATAGCGTGCAACTTTAATTCTGGGTCAACGGCAGCAGAACTTATGAGATCCGATAGATTAACATCAGCTTGAGGAGCCCGAGCATCTTCTAGCGCCTCCACGACGCCCAGCTTTACTTGCGGGCTTCCAGAGGCAAGATAACCTAAAAGCTGCTTTATCACCACAAGATTAACAGGGCTATCCTCACCGGCTCGTGCGGCGCGCGCAAGCCCACCGCTCGCAGCCATACGAATAGACAGGTTGTCATCGCTTAGAGCTTGCGTGAGAGCGGATACTGCCGGCGGGGTCGCTAGGCGGCCAAGACCAGCCGCAGCCTGTGCCCGAGCGTCGGAGGCATCGTGTGGGTTCCCCAGGGCTTCGATAAGTGATGGCTGGCATTCTGGCGACGCTATCAAGGCGATAGCGCCAATCACGACGCGGCGGACGGCAGGCGATACATTGGGTGCATGCATGAGGGAAATAAGAGGTGACGCGGCCGCAGGATCGCCTATTTTACCCAAAACGTCTGCAGCGCCCTCTTTCACTGCGTCGTCGGAGTTGGCTAACAAAGCGACTAACAAAGGCACGCTTCTACTGTTGGCAGAAGGATCAAACAGGGCAGAGCTTAAAATGTCGCCAACGGGTCCGTGTGCATTAGGAGAGGAGTCCGCAGTAGATTTCACCGCATTAACCAGCGCTGCCACTACATCGGGGTTAGCGATGGGCCCGATACCTCCTGGCTCTTGAGTAAAAACCAGAACAGTGCCCTTACGCACGTTGATGTCCCCGTCTGTTAGGCCAGCGATGAGAGCGGTAAGGTTCGCCTGGGACTTTGCTCCAATAGCCTCCAGTGTCTTCACAGCTTCGTCACGCACGGATTTTTGTTCGTCTTTTAGCAGAGGGAGGGTATGAGTAACCGCGTCCGCGTTTCCAAGATCGCGCAGAGCTACCGCCGCCTGCACGCGAATGCCCCGCTTTTCCCCGGACACCACATCTGAGAACTGCTGACCCGATATAAGTTCTGCAGCCGCGGAACTACGCTGCTGGGAACTACCGGCTGTTAATTCCGCCAGCAACTGAGCCATGTGTCGGCTGTGATTCCATGCAAGGAAGCCAACAATCACGACTAGCAGGAGAAAGACTATGGCGTTTAGGTGTTTCTTCAAAACTCTGCTCCCCTTGGCATAATAAGTGCACTTGCAGCGTTAATTCCACACGACGCACACCATTTCCTGCGCCCAATACCCAATTTCAGTAAGGGTCTGGGCCAGGCGCACATGACTCGCGCACATCAAGCCGCATCTCAAAGCGGATATGATGATTTGTGTGACCTCGCCCAGATATGATATCGTTCAACAAATTTACGGCAGCTGCGCCAATTTCGTTCAGCGGCTGCCATAGTGACGTAATAGGGACAACAGCGTTTTCACTCACCTCGGTCGAGTTTATTGATATGACTGAGAGTTCGTTAGGGACCTGTACACCACATTCCAGAGCAATTTGCTCCACTTGGCGAGCTAACACCTCGGAGCCAACAATAAAACCAGTTTCGCTTCGATCATTTAGTAGGAGATTTCGCAAAAATCCTGAATCGCCGCACCCGCCGCAATATTCCACAGGAACCCGGTACGCGGCGCCACGCACACCCGCACGGGCGGTAGAGACCTGAAATGAGGCAAGTCGCTCCTCATCCCACGACCGTATACCGTCATATGCATCGATGAGCATGCCAATGGATCTATGTCCCAGGTTCTTCAAATACTCGACGGCGGTATTTATTCCGGCAGCATTGTCGCAATCTACCGAGATACATTCTGGATGATGGGTGTTGTAGCTTACACACACCGTGGGAAAGTGATTATCTAGCAGAGCGTCGGTAAGCTCATCGTTGTAGTGGCGGCCAATCAGCATTACGCCATCGGCAACACCACTCGTAATATCCCCGTACAGGTATCGCCAGTCTGGATAGCTCGCAGAGTGCAGAATTAGGTTGTAATTAATCAAGGGGGCAGCAGCCATGATACCAAACAACACTTTCGCGTGGTATGCCCCCGGACTAACAAGAACTTCGGGCGACGACAACACGATCCCCAACCTCTGTGTGCGACCGGTAGCAAGCGCACGGGCGTTTGAATGAGGTCGATAGCCCAAGCGTTCTGCTGCCTCCCGCACCCGTTGCTGTGTGCGTACGGCGATGGCATAGTCCTGATCATTAAGCACAAACGACGCCGTAGTTACAGATACGCCCGCATCTGCAGCAACGTCTCGCAACGTTATCCGCCCCTTAATTGCCATGTAATTTCCTGATCATTTTGTTCACGACGGCTGGCGAATCTACTGTCGTACACACATCGGCACAAACGCCGAGTGACACAAAAATTCCAGTGGTTCGCGCCCTTACTGCCGGACTACGGATTAGAATACGGTCCAGCCGGAGTGGAGTGAATAGCACCGCCAATCTCGCCAGCTTTGTCGTAGGCAATCGTCGCACGATCTCCATTAGCCTTATCGGGAAGCAATTGGCCCACCAGCACTGGTTTTGCGCCAATATAGGTTCTGTATATCATCACCGGACAGGAGATCGCGAGATCTCGGCGGGACTCGCGCCAAATGTCTAAAGCAAGGTTATCGAGATTCCAAGGTTCCATGCGTGCAGGACACTCTAACGCAAACCATTTGGACGGATGATACTTCACAAGCACTGCAATGGGGGGCGTGTGTCCACGAAATCGCCGTGTTATTAGTCGCGCAAACAACTGGCACGACGCTAGTGATGCAGGTTCCTCTCTTGAGCCACCAGAGTTCAGATGCGCGATCTGATCATGGACTTCAGTTACATTGGGCGTCCACTGTTGAAATCCTGAAGTTGGGTCCGCATCGGCTGTGGACCTGTTTTTGAATACAACCAGAGTTCCAACGATGATGACCAACAGTACAGAAGCACCAATCTTTATTTCTTTTTTCATGGTCTGCCCCTTGTGGCCCCGTCAGGCTACCTAATCGATAGAGTAATGGTACCTCACCGCATTTAGTAAAACCATAAATTGCGAGGTTTGCTGTGCGGCGGCCACGGGTTTATGCGATTGCACGGAACCTTAGCGCTTAAGCAATCGGTAACGTAATTTAATGAACGTTGGCAGTATATGTTCGAACGTCCAGGAAAATTACATCGAGATATCGGAGGGCCGGCCGTTTAAATTTGCTTCTTTTACGCCCGTGTCGGCCCGCAATGACGAGCAAGTCGGTGCATGGTGACGTGCAGCGAGAAATATGGGGGGCGACAGAATGGCAGTGAAGGTTAAACCAACTATTCAGTCCGTTGCGGCAGACACGAGCGCGGAAGTACCTCCGGTTACCGGCAGAGGTTGGCACGGGGATCCCGAGAGACATGCAGAAATTGGCAGGCGAGGTGGCATGAAGGTTTCGCTAGATCGTCATCACATGGCTGAAATAGGTCGTAAGGGCGGCGCGAAGGTTTCGGAAAACCGAACACACATGGCCGCCATCGGGAGAAAAGGCGGTTCGCAGGTTAGCAAACCACGAACTATGAAAAGTGCGGAATAGCATTTGTCATCATGAGGCGACCCACGACTTACGGTCGCCTCATGTATTATGCGGCTTTCATACATGCCTTCACAAGCGAATCCTCGCTGCCGCTAAAGGTTACGCGGTTTTTGCCGTTGGTCTTAGAGAGGTACAGCGCTCGGTCGGCCGCATCCACTAAAGACGCAGCACTTGGGTACTCCTCGCAACTTGTTGCCACACCAATACTTACGGTAATCTTCTGGTTTGGCCATAGTGCATTTTCAATATTGCATCTTATCCGCTCGGCCTGACACAGTGCCCCCTCCGAGGTAGCGTATGGTAGAAGCACAACAAATTCCTCACCCCCATAGCGCGCGACAAAATCACTGCCACGGACACTGCCTTCCAGAACCGAGCCTACAGTCTTCAACACCAGATCGCCTGCAGGGTGACCATAGGTATCGTTATAATGTTTGAAATTATCGACGTCAAGAAGTACTACAGAGAATGCATGTTGACATCGTCGCGCCCGCTGAAACTCCTCTTGCAAACACTCTTGGAAAGCCCTGTGGTTTTTTAAGCCGGTTAGCCCATCGCGAGTGGCCATTTCGTGCAAGCGCTTGTTGACAGTCGCCAGCTCTTCAGCCTGCTGCATCAGCTGCAATCGCGACTCATTCACTTCGGCTATCTGCTGTTGCACCATGTTTTCCAGCCACAATTGGTCGGTAATGTCACGCAGGTTCACAGCGACGCCATCTCCCACCGGCACAACCTGGTACCTAAACCACCGGCTGCTCGCTCCGGCACATACAATTTCGAGGTCATCCTCAACAGGCACCCTAGTATTGGTTACCTTAAGGTAATTGGCAAACACCAGATCTGCTTGCTCGCCGGTGTGTACATCCGATACCTTAAGGTTAAGAATCTCCTCTCGCGACCGCCGGAGAAGCTTCTCCGCGTTACGGTTAACTTCAACAAATCGGTAGTTGCATATGTCGCCAATCTCGTTGCGCACTGCCTCCAACAGGAAGAAGCAGTCCATACTGCCATCAATTGCAGCGCGAAACTGGGCCTGGGCTACCCTGCGTCTGTCCTCTTCCTTGCGCCGCTCGGTGATATCGTGCAAAATCCAAACAACTGCAAGACAACTTCCGTCTGGCTCGACAATACTGGAGCCGCTTAACGACACGCACACCATGTTGCCGTCTTTTCGTCTTCGCACCGTTTCAAGGTTGTCGATGCGCTCTCCAGCCTCGATATCTGCGAGAAGATCATCCTGTTGGTCGGCGAGGTGGTGTGGCACAAGTATTGCAGATGGCAGGCCAATCACCTCGTTCGCGGCATACCCAAACAGCTGCTCGGCACCCACACTCCAGTGGGTGATGATGCCGAGAGGTGACTCCGCAACAATCGCGTCACGGGCACGCTCTAGAAGCGCAGCAGTGAGCGCAAGCGCGGTATTAGCAGTTTCCAGCTGGTGCTGCTGCCTGACTAGTTCCAATCGTTGCTGGCTCAGTTCGCCGTTGGTGTTGCGAAGCGCAGCAAGGTTCCTATCGTTTTCCTCTTGCGCCGTGCAGAGCCGCGCTAGGGCTCGCCGCACTTCAGTTACAGAAGGAAAATACACAAACAATATGTCTAGAACAAGGTTCGCCGCTAGACCGAATAGCAATAATGTTTCCGTACGTTTGGTATGACGGATTTGGGCCGCTGAACTGAAACTGTAACTTCTTAGTAGACCGTTCATGCGATCAAGGTAGTCATGAGTGTAATTCAGCATTGAGGAGGCAAATCCATCCACTCGACGCCCAATAGACACTTCGGCAACAATGCGCAGCATTCGTGCCTGCAAGGGCTGAATGCGCGCAAGCGTAGCCTTAGTAATGTTGCTGTTAGTTAATCCGTACCTGTTACCCGCGGCCTCCGACTCAAGTTGCAACTGTACCTGAAACCACCGATTGGTTTCCGTAATGAGCGCACGGCCCTCGGCACGACTTACAGATTTTGGAGAACGGTGAATGAGTTCCAGCGTATCGCGGGTTATGTTCTGGCTTCGCATACACTGACTGCCCACCAACGCCACGAATGATGCACTTTTTTCCTCTTTGTGAAGGAGCCAGCTCATAAGAAGCGAACCCGAAAATATCTGTATAGCAAGAGCTGAAAGTGCAAAAACGTACCTAAAGGAAAGTGATCGGGTTAATTTATTCGCTTGGTTACGCAGTGCCGGAACACCGGCCTCAAAACTGTCGTCATTTGCTAACATAAACACTCCGGTCGAGCGGATTTGTCCGTTTATCAGCGTTACACCAGTAACTGCATTTACGGAGATTGGCTCCCGGCAAAGTGAGGAGCGCGTGGTATTATTGGCAAATAGAAGAAATATCCTTAGAGATTTTTTTCACACGCATTGTTTGCCAGAAGTTGCAATTTAACGCAGGCACTTGGTACGCATTGACGCCTACCGGGGCAAAACTAGTAAACCGGTTATTTCTTCACATAGATAGCGTATTGGCCCTCTCTCACACCGGCTGATCGTCACTGAGGTTCGGCATGTGTAAGAACCCAATGCCTATCATTAGCAGCAGCCTGCGTTATTGCCTTGCTGGCAGCGCTGTCGCTAATGAGCGTCACTCTAGTTACGAAAAGGTATCCCAACAACAAGACCAACAGGGCATAAGGCGCCATGCGGCGAAAACCCATGTAGACTGTATATGCCGGTGGTAAATCCCTGGCGACTGCCCATATCGCCGCGGCTAGCAGCAGCAGCTCGGGTACAGACGCGATCTGCAATCCAGCCAATAGTGCGTGGTGAAATGTGGCAGGAGGAACGGCCTGCACCAGGCTGGTAAGAAGTTGAGCGACAGGATGCTCTCTCGCCAAGACTGGCTGTATAAATCGCAAGGCAGCTATGACAGCCAACGAGGCAGGTACCGCAATACTGCACGATACCGCACTGGTCCATTCGCGCCTAGCGCGTGCCAAGGTCCCTGTACCAATGTCCAGTCTCGACCGATACCAGAGACCATCCAACACTTGAAGAGCGGCGAATTCAACACAAAGTATGAAGAGTCCGCCTGCTAACCCATTTGCCGTTAACAACGTGAGTGCAAAAGCAGCGGCACACGCCAGAAGCACCAGCGATATATGGTACTTGCTAAGTACGTAGTGCGCACCCCATGCTGCGGTTGCGGCTGCCAACACAACAATAACTGCCATCTGCTGTTGAAGCAGGCATACACCAAGAACCCACGAACCAAATAGCCGCACGATAGGGATGCCTGGGGGAACACCGGGATAGGAGGAGTTGTCACGAGCAAGGCTCACAGTATTGCGGACCTCCAGGCTCCGTTTTACTTCATGCTCCATCCATAGAGCCTCGTTGTTCCGGTGGGCAGTCTTTAGGTCTACCAGCAGTTTATGCGCAAGCGGCGGCCATTGAGCAGTGTGGCGTATTGCACCCGTACGCGTCGTTGTATCTGTTGCAGCTAATAGCGTGATGTCCGTACCCACAAGCGCTTCATAGGCCCAAGGCGCCTGCGAGCGCATCTTCTGGCCAAGCCGTAGCAGCAGATGCCTTATTACTATTGCTTGCTGTTCATGCCCGGCAGACGCAAGCCTATTGGCATAGGCACGCAAAGATATTGCCATGTCTCTGATTGCCTGGAGATATGGAAATGCAACAAGCGATAACGGTGCAACCTTTTGAGCGGCGCCATGGTCACCGTAGGCCAGCGAGTAAAGGCGCCATTGGCCCAGGACCTGTTCGTAGAGATACGCATCCCACGTAGTAGTCGTTCGCTCCTGCCCTAAAGCCTCCACTGCCTGCGCGAAGTCACCATTTTCAGCAGATGAGGCAGCTCTCATAGCGTCCCAAAATGCGTTGGATGGATCAAGCTGAGCGCCTCGGTCAATCACCGCGGCCAACAGGGCGCGGCGCTGAAGTCCCATAGTGCGGCCCTCGGCCATCAATTCATTGTCTGAAGCGAGAAGGTAACGAAGTAACAAGGCTGCTGCACCCGGCGAGCGAGGAAAGTCAATCATGAGGGCTACCATTTTGTGCAGAGGTCGATCATTGGTTGGCAGCCGTACCCCTTGCGCTGGAATAACTGCTGCTCTGCCCACCTGGATGAGATAGTCGTTGGGAGCGGCAGATGCAACAACGTCTAATCGCGCAATATCAGAAAGAGTTGAGGTAACCGGGCGCGACCAGGCCTGCGGGCGGGCAGAAAGTGCAAAACTTAGCTGAGACATGAGCGTCTCACGAACGGGCGAAATGAAATAGAGGCCTAACCATACACCTAGAACTATACCGACAAACCAACCACTTCGCTCTTCTGGCACAAGTGGTTGGCTCGACGGTCTAGTAACAAGGTTGCGACGTACCGACGATGGCTGCAACGTTTAGCCAGGCGATACACGGGAATCACCCGTGCGTGGTCGTGTCCATAAAAACGCAGCCTGCGGCGTGGCAGCATCCAACAGCCGCTGCAACGAGAAACCTGGCGATGCCACCATGGGTCGTATTCTGACCGTGGTATGAGCAGGGCTGCTGTTGCTGCTTTTCAGCACAGGCGACAGGACCAAAGCAGTTACAGCCGCAGCAGCGAGAGTTCCGGCAATTGCCTGCAGGACCGTTAGCTGCCAGAGCGGTCTACTGGTAGACTCTTGGCCATTCAGACTGTCTAGTATCGGCAAATCGAATGGCTCTGGCTGCACTGCGGCCGCACATGGCTCGTCGACGAGCACATTAAGCAGGGCATCGTCGGCTGCCACCGCATCCCTGCAAGCCGCGCACACTGTGAGATGACCTTCCAGATTTGTCAGGTCTCGCGGGCTAATGGTGCCATCATGCCACGAGTCCAGCAATCGCTTATACTTCTTGCATTCATCAAACATGATCAGCCTCCTGCTGTGCAGCCATCCAACGACGCCTGAATTGCTCGCGCGCAGAATTCAGCCGACTTCGGACGGTGCCAACAGGAATATCAAGAACCTGCGCGATCTCAGAGTATTCAAGCCCCTCTACCTCTCGCAACACGAGAGCGGCTCGCATAGCTGGTGAAAGCGACTCCAGTATCTGTTCAACTACTATCCGCTTATCTATATCAAAACTTACAGATGCGCGCTGAGCAGTGGAACTGTCCTCAAGCGCCACTTCAGTGGTGCAAGACTTCCTGCGCATCCTATCCAAACAAGAGTTCACAACGATACGGTACAACCAGGCATAAAACCCGCTCTCGCCGCGAAAGTTGCCAATCTGACGGAAGGCTTTGATGAACGCCTCCTGGGCTACGTCCTCAGCCTCTCGTGAATTATGCAGGACATGCGCCGCTAGCCGCACTACTCTATCGCGATACCTATCGAGTACCCACTTAATAGCCAGCGGATCGCCATCGGCACAACGGTCGAGCCAGACACGCTCTATCCTTCGCTCCTCGGCGGCGGCCTCACCACTATTCGAAACAACCCCTGACGAAATGATAGCGCGTGTAGTCATATTACCTGATCTCCTATGTACATATCGACGTGCTTATGTACTGGTTTTGTTCAGGCTTGCTGTACGGCAAGTTGAAGCCGCTTGGCAACCCTTTTACTGCGTATCTCTAACAACAGCGCCGTTGGGCCCATGATGGTGAGAGCAAAATAGGGCGCGTGAGTGGCTACAATGTTGCCCAGGGTGCCATCTGGTGGAGACGCTAACGTACCATAGATCCTAAAAATATTCTCCAGGAACGCTACCAAGAAAGCCACCAACACTTGGCCCTTCCATGACTGTACGGTAGTCTTGGGATCTGTAATCATGAAGAAAACAAACAGCTGGTACATTGGTCCCGTAATCGGGCCAGCCTCCTGCATGAACGACTCATTAGAGACAAAATGCCCCAAAATCACGGCACGCAGCGCTGCAAAAAGTAGGAAAAACGCTGCATAAGTAAAGCAGATGTGAAAGCGCTTTATCCTATTGATTGTGAGACAGCCCACCAACCAAATTCCAGCTATAGCGACGTAATTGTTGCCGGCCTGTGCGCTCAGCGTGCTTGCGTAGGCGGGAGCGACGAGGAGTAGTGTAACTATTCCCAGGTTAGAAGGGTTCCAAATATGTCTGCCGTCCACTCGAATTAGGTATTTTGAAAGAATTGCTACCGCGGCGCAGAACATATAGGGCCATATGGTGGTCGCTTGCACCAGAATTCCTACACTCACCCCACTAAGGTAGGCACTGGTTAAAATGGGCAGTTTTTTGACAAAAATAAGGCTGAAGACGATCTCGACTACAATGGCCGCCAAAATCCCCATTATGGTGCCCACGGGGCTGGTAAGAAACTTGAATGATAACTGGCCGGTAACTAGTATTGCAGTTGCCAGCATAGGATACATGAATCGCTGATTGATTTTGAAGCGGTGCACCGGCTTGTTTGGCACCGGCGCCACTTGTGCATTAGCCAATTCTCGATGGCTCCTTTATAGGATTTACTGCATTGGTTCGTAACGATGAACCCGGTATTATCTGTTTCAAACCGGAAGGCCACTCGATCTCTAACTGCTGTACTGTAGTCGACGAGCCTAGGCCAAAATGAACACGATGATCGTTTTGAGCACAGAATCCCTGCTGAGATACAATCGCCTGACGTTGGTGTTTGTTATTCCAGGTGAGTGTTAACACCGCACCAATGGCATCCCTATTGCTGATAGTGCCAGTAAGATCGAATTCAATCCAATGATTAACTGGGTTTGGATAATCTCGGTAAAGTAACAAAGGCCCGCGCTCTGTGGCCTCCAGTAGATCCTCGGCACCATCATTGAATAGATCCGCCACGGCTAAAGCTCGGCCATCAAACCGGTCGGTAAACCCCACCATCTGGGCCGCTTCTGTGAAATCACCCTCACCATCGCCTACCCACAACCGTTTCCGCTCGTAGCCAGCTAGACTTCGGCCCGCAAAGGCCGGCCATGAGGCCGCATCCGAAATGAGGTGATAGTTTGCGCCGTCAATCTTACCAAAATCATACCAATAGCTCTTGTTAGGATCACCAGAATAAAAGCCGTTGGTTACAGCCAGATCCTGGTTACCGGTATTGCCAAAATCAGCGAACTGCGCGCCAAAACTCCAACCACCGCGGTCTATGCCTAGGTTAGTGCCCATATTTTGATATTGAATTGCAGTGCCAGAAGTTCCCTGTTTTGGCATCCATAGCAGATTACCCTGCATCAATTCGCCTCCAACACTTATATTGGAGACATATATGGATAACTTCCCCTGGTTAAGAGGGTCACCAAACGATGCATTCATACCACTAAGCGATCCTGGGCCGCTAGGGTCCCAGTACAGCGTATGCGCACTTGTATCCTTAAAGTACTTTCCGTTCTCGTTCACCAGATATTGCGACTCACCATAGTCATTGCTCAAGAAGATATCCGGATATTTAGGATTTCGTGGGACCGCCAGTGCGGCTAATGTCCATGCGGTGCTGGTTATACCAGCTTTAGCAGTAACGTCCTTAAAGCGGCCGTTGCCCATATTCTCCAACAAGTACTTCGATCCGCCGTTGTTAGCAAATTCGAAGCTGGAAGGCATCATTCGGGTACTACTAAGATGAAACAGATCCACAGTTGACGGGTAGTAACCACACAGGAGTAGATCTAGTTTGCCGTCGCCGTTGTAATCAAACCACATCGCTGTGTTGATATTTGAATGCGCAGGAATGCCAGATGCCGCTGTTACGTTGGTAAAAGATGTGCCATTGTTGTTGTGAAACAGCATGCACTGACCCCATTTGTACACCAACAGATCGGGATAACCATCGTTGTCATAATCGCCCCAAATTGCACCCATGCAAACACCCGTGCCGGGAGCATTAAGATCGTTGAGGCCAACCTGGTCGGTTACATTAGTGAATGTTCCATTATGATTATTGCGATAAAGTGCGCACTGAGTCCCAACTCCACTGTTGGTCACAAAAATGTCCGGCCAACCGTCATGGTTATAGTCGACAACTGTAACGGATGCGCCCATGGAGGCAACATCCGGCATTACGTTACTCAGTTTTGGGTCTAATTGTGGTGCCTGGTGTTTAAAGTTGATTCCGCAGGCGGTGGCACATTCCTTAAATGAAAACCCATACTGTTCTTGTGCCCGCTTGGCTGATATCGAGGCGTGTCCATACATTTTGGATGGAACGATACCAAAGTGATCCGGCCGCAACATTCCTCGGTAGATTGCCGCCCCGATAATTGCCGTCATCATTAACACGCCCAGTACCCGTTGTACCAATGGCGGCCTGGTAGATGCAGGGCTCTTAGATTGTCCTGTCATTTTTTACCTGATTCCTCTGCCGGGTTACGGGCGTAACCCCCGCATAAATCCAGCAGGTGATACCCAACGCGTTTGATATTTTAACCAGTCTGATCGATGTTTCTTCCAGACCGGATCGTTCACAAGACCGTTTGGTGGCCTGTTATACGTGGTGATTTCATGAGAAGGCAGCGGCAGCACCGTCTTTGAGAACTGAGTATTGTAGTCGCCATCCTTAACCCACCCGTCACCAACCAGAATAAAGTCTCGCACCCAACCTGCGGGCGGTGGCGGCAGTGCCTTAAACCGTAAACGCAACTCATCCCCCGCATTCATTATAACGTACCTATCGTCTACGCGCCTTAACAGCGATAATACGTCACCATACCTGGTGTAGTAGCCGGTTAGATCTCGCCAGCGGGGACTTCGCGTCAGAATTTGGCGGTAGCCAACGGGTAACTCGGGCGAATAGGGATCAGCAGAGTGCAATACTGAGAAGCCTCTGTATTGCAGTCGCGCCGAAGCCAGCGGGTCGCGGATTACGTGGCTGGGTGCACTCGGCAGTCCTTCCGCCCAATGAATTGCATCCCAGTATACTTCCAGGTCGGTTTGTAGCCGAATTAAGTGCGGTGCACCGGGCTTAAACACATGCGAGATGTTTATAAGGATGGTCTTCACCTTACCCTCGGGAAATCCCAGATCCTTCTTTACTTCGCTCCAATGTCCTTTCGAGTCCGGCACCCATAAGGACAGGCTCTGAGGTCTTACGTTGTGGGTATTGCCAATGGCGACATTGATTGAGCTATCTGTAGGATGTATCCAGCCCTGGCATACAAGCCAAAGCGGCTTGTTCGTGGGTGCGTTCGAAAGATTTAGTTGCACCCAATGATTCCTGGTTACTCCCTGGTAAGCACCGAGGCCGAAGCTATTTACATAATGGCCGTCGCGATGAGCCAAGAGCTGTGAGACATTGTTGCCGAGGTCATCTACTGCCCCGGCTAACGGCATTAGGGGACCCGTAATGTAATCTTGCAGCGGTGGTGGAGGAATCGCGAACCGCTCGTCAACCCACATTCCCGTGCCCTTCGGGTGGTCAACCGCCATTAGCCCCAAATAGTCGAAGAAATGGGTTTCCCACAGCTCGGCTGTAATACGCATATCGTAGTAGCCGTTGCGCGGCTGAAGCATTCTGCCAGGAATTTTGACCCAGTCTCTCGTCTGGCCCACGCCCGCCGTGGATTGAGCATCTATGCGCAATCCCAACGGTGAGCGCCAGATGCAATCGGTTACAAACACAAACTTCTTGCCGTTCCACACGAATAGGTAGGGACAGCTTCCTTTTAGAAAATGAAGCGACTTCACAGACATATCTGGTTTAAGCTGGTCACCAAACAGCGCGCGAGTATCACCATTGGGCCACACTATCCGTACGGCGTCGAGCCGAGGATAGGTGCCCATCCCAAAGTGAATGACAGCCCCCTGCATCATCTGCTTTTCGTATAACAGCCCCGCTCGCGCCTCCATCTCACCACCTATACCGTAGGAATTAATGCGACGGTTACCACTAAGCGGCGTATTATCTGGCGCGAAATAGTCGCTTCGTTTAAATTCCTCCTCAGCTGGCGTGGGCCGAAGCTCCTGCCAGTGGTACTTTGTCGAGGTGTGACTGAGCCAGGCCACCGGTTGCTTGCTACTGTTCAAGCCCAGAACATCCAACAGGCCATCGCCATTAAAATCGAGCACCGTATTGGCGGTACCAGGAACAATCCTACCGGGGTGCAAATGATAGTGCGGGCCGCATAGCCACGGCTGCCACCATCCTTTGCCACTAGCAATAATGTCTATGCCGCCGTTGTTATCCAGGTCTCCAGTTAGCAATTGGCACTGACCTGGAATATCTGCGCTCCCCGGAACATTACCCTGGCCCATTGAAGTGACTGTCCATTGCGGCTTAGAAATGTCTCGGGAGCTCAAGCCTATAGCGTAAACGGAGCCTGCTCTGGTTAACACGAGTAGTTGTAATTGTCCGTCAGGATTTATTGCAGCACACGTTACAGCAATCACTTGGCCGTTTATCATTGGAGCGCTAACCTGTTTGAAAATGCCCCCGCGCAAATTGGCGAACACGTGAATACGACCCAAGCTATCTAAAAAGCACGCTGCTGGATTTCCGCTATTGTCAAGATCGACCCAGCAGAAGGACCGGATGTTCGTTACACCGACGAATGGATGTTCTACTTGGAAAGTTCCATCCCCATTATTCTGAATTTCAAATGGCGCCCCATTAATCGGGGCTGCAACCACGTCGATTTCGCCATCGGCGTTTAAATCTGCCTGCCAAATTCCCGCATACCCAGTATGTAATACCGATGAAGGCAGTTTCGTTTTGGCGGTTACGTCCTGGTACCTTGAATTCTGCCCTTGCAGATAGAAACTAATTCCCCGGTTGTCTGCGATAACTAAATCTGTTTTGAGATCATAGTTGAGGTCGGTGGGCAGGACAGAGAATGGGCCCAATCGCCCTGCAGATGCTCCGCCGGGAACGGCCAGGTTGAAAGTGTTGTCACCTGCATACACACGGCCGTTACGGGAGTAAAGCAGCTCCGCCTTTCCATCGGAATTCATCCACATTCCACCAGCCCATTGCGACTGCAGCGGCGTGGCTGGCGTACCTGCCTCATAGCTCAAATCTGAGGCAATAGGTGCCGGATTGGGTGGAGGGTTAGGTGTTCGCAAAAACCGGTCAAGCGGAGCACCTGCCAGCCCGTGGACAATATCACCCTGCAAAGCAAGACTGCCGTCACCATAATCGCTGTTACGCTTCAGGAGGTTTTGCAGGTAAGTTGAATCGATGGCGGCAGAAGAATAATCGTGCTTGGCCTGATCTGCAAGAACCTGCTTCAGCTCTGTCACTGCGTCGCTTGTAAATGTTGCAGATCGTGTTTGCAGCTGGGCAAGTGTAGCAGCAAGTACATGTGCGTCCTTGCGCACCGCGGCAACATGGGCCAGCTTGATCATGGCAAATAGGTTGCCCGGTTGAATAGCGAGGATTTGCTGAAGGAGCTGTTCTTCTTGTAAAAGACCGTTGGGTGTGTTAAGCCGAGCATACTGTTGAGAAAGCGCATAGCTTGCCTGCAAGTCGCCTGGCTTTATCTGCAATGCGCGGTTGTAATGATTAATTGCACCCTGGACATCACCTTTCTGGTCGTCCAGGAGACCAATTAGCGACTGTATCGCGGCACTGTTGTTATCCAGTTTTTCAGCCTTGGTGAGATATGTAGATGCCCGAGTAAAATCTCCTCTTCGTAGGTACATTAGGCCAAGGTTTGCCCAAACAGCGGGTTCATCGGGCAATTCCTTAGAGGCGAGCGTGAGGTATTTCTCGTCGTAGCCAGTTTTACCCGCAGATTGGTCGCTGCCAACCTGCAAAGCAATGGTGCCGATTGTAAACGCAGAGATAGCGTCCGTCTTCGTGCCTGGTGCCTTATGCTGGCAACCTGAAAGCCCAACGATGCTTAATACAACCGCAGTGGAGAAAACCACCCTTTGCCCAAGTTTCATGACAAACTCGCTATCCTGTTGCGCGCGCTGGTAGCACAGACTACTGCCAATGGACGCATGTTGAAATCAATGTTAATTAATTACCTGGAAACGCGCAAGATACATCAACGTAATGGAGGTTAATCACGCGTCGCACAAGGGGAAAGCCCTGTTTAAAGAACAAAGCCGGCGAGAGGGAGTGTTGCTCCAACTCGCCGGTAAATATCTACACAAGTGCTGGCACAATTTACGGAGGGCAACCGCCCACAAGGGGTGGAGGCGGTGGTGACCCGTTGGAGGCCGGGTAGAGCGCGATATTGGACACCAGTTGTGTGACAGATTGCGATGATGCTACCAACGACGGCAGCGTAATGTCGCAAGAACCGGCGGTAGTGCCAAATTGGTAGTAATGACCATTGTAGGTTCCGTAGTTGTACCAATTTGCTGTATTGGGACTGGTTAACGAAATCTTAGTGGCCGTAAGCGGTACATTTGTGATCGTAAACGACCCGTCGGAAGCGGTAGATGCTGCGGCGCTAGTTCCCACTACCACGACCGTTGCACCGGGCACCGGATTACCTGCGGTATCGACCACACGGCCGGTTACAGTCGCCAGACTGGAATTCCCTATCGTACCGGGGTTAGAGCCGCCGCCACTGGTTGACGACGAACCTCCGCCACCACCGCAACCCGATAGCAGAGAGCCTGCCAATAATGCAGACAGTAAAAACAGAGAGGTACGAGCACGGGGGGCTTTCCTCAGGTCGGAGTTCCTCATCAAGGGTTTCTGCCTCCAGACTGTGCGTCCCGATGGAGCACACAGGCGATAGTTTTTTGGCACTAAAGTGCCAAGATCTCAAACCACTACCCGGGGAGCTACACGGCAACTCACCGGCGGCAGCATATTACTGCTTCCTTACAAATAATTATACATCCCGCACAAATATCCTGCAAGTACAACGAGCAATTACAAAAAAAGTGCTTACAGGTGATCACTGCCTTAAGTTGCCAAGCCAGGGATGCACTAGAACAACCAGATTTTCACGGGTACCTGCACGATAGAACCTGCTCGACTTTCCGGCTTCCGCAGTCCCCATGTCTAGTGAACTGTAGATGGTGCCTGAGTACTGCCATCACCACCTGAAGTTCCACTACCAGGTGACGGCGTGCTGGAACCATCGCCTCCGCTGTTCGAATTCGTGCTGGTTCCACCAGAAGTGCTGGGGGATGAGCCCGGCATGGTGGAGTTCTGCACCTGGCTACCGTTAGTCGCCGGGGCAGTAGACTGCGGAGGCACCGGGTTCGTGGGGCTTTCATCATGAGTCATGCGGTGTCGCCTGCGTAAATGATGATCAATGTGGGGGCGATGGTCTTGAACAGTGGGTGCCGGGCCATTTAAACTTGCTGGCGGTTGCGCCTGAGCCTCAGAACCACCTACGACGATACCTGATGAAGTATTAGAACTCGATGACGGATTTTGATTAGCTCCTACTGCAGGACCAGAGTTGGCGGTAACGGGCGGCGGTGTTGTTATTGGCTGAGACGACTGCCCAGGGTTAATTGAGGCTGATACAGGAGGAGCAGCAGGGCTAGCAGATGAAGATGGTGCCGTAGGAGCGGCGGCAGGAGCGGAACCCGTTGCAGAAGTGGATGCAGTGTTTAACGGCTTTCCGTGGTCCACTAGAGGAGCAACAACAAAGAACCCCACTGAAAAGCTCACAATTCCAAAGCCCAATATAGCAAGGTACTTCACGTGAACGTTCCTCAAAAAATCAGTCTAAAAGCCCAGAACTGGGGCTACTCGGGCACTACTCACGATAATGATGCTGGATCCCTAGTTAGCCGCCCAATATTCTACCTTATTTGTAGAGATCAAACCGCCGCAACAAGTTGAGGGCTCTGCGCCTCATCTCTCGCGTATGAGGAGCAGAGCCTTGATTGTGCTGCACCGTGCGAAAGGCCATCTGCCGTTCAGTTACCGATGAACTTCGCCTATCGGCTGCCACTCGCGTAAATGTCCATTATTTTGCTTAGCAGGCGAATTGCGTCTGCCTTTGGTCTTTGGAAGCTGTTGCGCCCAATTATCGACCCGAATCCACCGCCATCTCTAATTGCAGTCACTTCACCAAGAAGAGCCTCCTCGCTCTCTAGGGCGCCACCAGAAAAGATGACAATGCGCTTGCCACCAAATGCGCACTGCACAATATGCCTTACCCGTTGAGTTGGTGTTTCAATGGGTATGGAGGTTGTGTCATAGACCTTCTTTGCAGCAGATTGCAGAATATTGCCCCCCGGCAGCTTGACTTTGATGATGTGCGCACCTAGTTGGGCGGCAATGTGGGCAGCATAACCAATGACGTCTACGGCCGTTTCACCCTCCTTGCCAATCCCCGAACCTCGCGGGTACGACCATATCACCACGGCAAGGCCATGCCTCTTGGCTTCTTCGGCGCGAGCACGTATTTCACCATACATTTCCAGCCTATGGGCACTGCCTGGGTAAATTGTAAAGCCTATGGCAGAACAACCTAGCCGTAGCGCGTCTTGCACGCTACCTGTAAGGGCTTGGTCTGGATCTAACTCATCATTCAGAACATCATGATCATTTAACTTCAATATCAGCGGTATCTCCCCGGCAAAATCTCGAGCCCCTGCCTCAATGAACCCAAGTGGCGCGGCATAGGCACTACATCCTGCATCGATTGCCAACTGAAAATGGTACGAAGGGTCGTATGCCGGAGGGTTTGGACCAAAACTTCGTGCGGGACCGTGTTCAAAGCCCTGATCCACAGGTAAGATCACCATCTTACCGGTTCCACCAAGTCTTCCATGATTGAGCATACGCGCAAGATTGCCTAAGGTACCAGGATTGTCACTTCCATACCAACTCAAAATCTCTTTTACTCGATCTGTCATCGCTCTACTATCCTTTCGTAGGATACAATGTTGTAAAACACGTAAATTAAATGTAACGAGCGCGGAATTCACACTTACAGTAATACTTACGCAGGCAATTGCACACATACCACTTAATTTGAGGCGATTTCAGGCATCTAAATAGATATAATTTGCAACATGGCGATTTGAGCATTCAACGAGGCAGGCGTCTGAGCTAGTGCCTCTTTTGGAACCACATGAAGTTTGCTTGTCGTGCAACAAGCCGCTCATCCACCGGATCATCAATATGCTCGATTGCGGGTGCGCCCAGCACACCTCGTGTACGTTGTGCTAGACCGAAACGACTGTCGTCACGCTCCCCGTCAATTGGTAACCCTCCCTAACTAGGCTAGCTGAGGTCAATTGGCAGTTTATGCACAGTGATCTTTTAACGCCAAGATTAATCGGTAGCCCCACCCCATTCTGACGTCCGATTATCGCTGCCTCTCCATCTATGTTTTGTACCGGACAATTTACCGTTGCAGCCATTTACTCCACGAAATTTAGTGCGTGGCACCTGCAATAAGGTTGTTCACTCAAATACTGGACGCAATTGCAGACGCACGCCAAAAGCCATTGTTTTGCGTACAGGTATATGTTTCGCCTTAACAAACACCGAATATGCCATATGACAACCAATCAGAGCGAATAACAATAACAGCGAAACAAACCATTGCAACATTAGTCAACATGCTTGTACATCGTTGCGGCAACCTATTGGCGCCGTTTAACCAAGAGAGAAGAGACCGCTTGACAGTAAGCAGGTAGCTAACCTATAATAGTACTAGTATCAATATTTTTCTAGTCAAGGCTGCGGCTTGCTGTTAGCCATGAGCAACGATAGCTCTGCTGGCTCCTTCGTTACCACCTTCATCATGTTGGCCTTCTGAGATCATTCGAACCATGTGGAAATTCGCTGAAAACCTTATAGCGGGACGACGAGCTACTAAGAAGCTCTTAAAAGGCGCTGGTTCCTCCCAGGATGGACAAAGCACCCAAATGGAGCGGGTTAAGCGCATACTGCTCGCAGTATTTACGATTGGAGCGCTTACCGGCCTGATGGCCGCTCACCTAAGAAATGGAACTGTATCGCTAAGGTTAGGACAAATTAGCCCCACAGAAATACGAGCGGGGCGAAGTGCGTTTTACGTAGACTCCACGAGAACGAAGAGGTTGCAGGAGGCTGCCATGAATGCGGTGCCTCCTGTCTACGATCCGGATGACCGCGCTGCCACTGAAGCGCAGCGTACGATGAAGCAGTTGTTCAATGAGATGCAAAGAGAACGGGCGGCCCTTCGCGCCAACGGCCCAGTAACGCGTAAGCGACTGGTACAGGCGATGGCGAACTCCCAATTTACATCCATGCTTCCATCCAATGCACTAAAGCGTCTTCTAACAGTTCCCGATCCCATTTTTCAGCACCTGCGAAACGTGACCGAATCTCAGGTGAATTCCGCCATGCAGCGAGACATCCGAAATAATGGTACTGACATCCGGCGGGTTACTGGTGAAGTTCAGGAGTACATCGACAACAGTCTGCAGAGCAAGAGTGATCGCATGGTGGCAATGGCAGTCATCTCACAGTCGTTGTTACCAAACAGGATCCTCGATAAGCAGAAAACAGAGATCGCCCGTGAAGCAGCAAAGCGGTCTCAACTGCCCGACGTGGAGCGAGTACTTGCCGGTGATCGCATTCTTGCAGCCGGGGAACGTGTTAATCAACAGGCACTCGACAAGCTTAAAGCTCTTGGACTTAGAAGCCAGAAACAGGAGCTTACCACTGCGATAGTCACCTCTCTGCTAGCCGCGCTCATGGTTGTTCTCGTGATGGGTTACCTCGCACGCAACCTGCCATCGTTGTATAAGGATACGCGCCGAATGGCGTTGCTGTCCACCATCGTCATTTTGGGCGTGTTGGCGATCAAAGCTGGCGCAATTCTATTAGGTTTCCAGATTACCGGTGGTCAGCTTGGCTACCTAAGTATGACGAGTGTTACTGCGGCAGGCATGCTAGTGTGTGTTCTGTTGGACACCAATCTTGCCATTCTGATAGTTGCGCTGCTAGCACTGCAGAGCGGACTGTTGATGAACTTCGAGATACGATTTACAGTCATGACGTTAATGGGGGGGTTAGTGGGTGTTGCGTGTGCAAACCCTGCAAGGCGGCGATCGAATCTGCCACTGGTAGCTGCGGCCCTGGCGGCAGTGAACATCAGCATGGTATGGTTGCTAGGGCTTTTATTTAGCGACACTCTTCACGAACTTTTAAAGGGCTCAATGTGGGCAGCCGGGGCGGCCGCCATGTCGTTGTTCCTCTATTGGACCGGTGCACTCGCGCTTGAGAAACCTTTTGGTATTCTTACCCATTCGGCGCTCCTCGATCTCTCGGCGTTTGATCGCCCGCTACTTCAACGACTCTGCGCAGTAGCGCCAGGAACCTATGCCCACTCTATCATGGTAGGCACCCTGGCAGAAAGTGCAGCGCAGGTCATTTGCGCCGATGCCCTTTTGTGCCGTGTCTCGGGGTATTACCACGACATTGGAAAGATGAACCACCCAGATTTCTTTGTAGAAAATCAGCGGCATGAAAACGTTCATACCCGGCTTAGTCCCTCGCTGTCCGCACTCATGATCATTGGGCACGTACGAGATGGAATCGTTCTCGCACGAGAAAACCGTCTCCCGCAGGAGATATGTGACATAATCGCCCAGCATCATGGAACAACGCTTATTCAGTATTTTTATCACCGCGCGCTAGCAGACAATGCAGCAGGTGGTTGCCCATCGCCGGGGCTAGAGGAACGTTTCCGGTATCCTGGCCCTAAACCGCAAACCCGAGAGGCCGCAATTGTTATGCTCGCGGACAGCGTAGAAGCAGCTACACGGAGCCTCGATCAACCTGACAGTGATCAGCTAGCTAATATGGTAAACACGATTGTGCGATGCAAAATCGAGGATGGGCAACTAGATGAGTGCGGCCTTACGTTTAGAGATGCAAGGCTCATTTCAGACGCGTTCATTCATGTGTTAGGCGCCATGCTTCACGGCAGAATCGCCTACCCAGGGCCAACTGCGCCCGAAAAGATCATGACATCTGCCACGGCTGCGGTTCGTTCTGCGGTGAGCAGGGGCTTGCAACCAGCCGTTGAGCGAACCAATGAGGATAGCGTCATATCGTCTTCCTTCCCATCGTACGATGCATTTCCCATTGAGCAGGGAGAACTGCCAGCACCCGACGGCGCCTACCCTTCATTCCCACGATTATCTGTGGATATTCCCTATGGCAATTACGATTTGCAATCATCAGACACACCAAGTTCCAACAAAGCTGTTGACACAGGCAGTAAGCAGGCTGCTGAAACAGGCAGGAAGACCCAGAGGCGAAGTTAGCCTGCTGCTAACTACCGATAACGAAATACATGAGATGAATTTCAAATACCGTGGGTATGATAAACCAACGGACGTTCTCTCATTTTGTCAGCAGGATTTCAGTACCGGTGCACCGCCTGTAAAGGGACCCGTTGGCAATCTGCTAGGCGACGTCGTTATTTCCGTGGAAACTGCAGAACGCCAGGCACAAGTACATAATGTAACATTAGAACAGGAAATAGCATTGCTAGGAGTGCACGGCGTACTGCACCTGTTGGGCCACGAGGACGACACGGTAGCTGGTTCGCGAGAGATGCAACGGCAGGAAAAGGAGATACTTGGCATCGCCTTGCGATGACTCCACAACCCTATGGCTCGTAAATCCCAAATATCCGGTTTTCGATTCGCCCAAGAGGGGATTCTACACTGCTTTCGCACGCAGCCGCACATGCGCTTTCACTTTTACATGCTCGTTGCGGTACTACTCTCGGGCCTGCTCCTCAACCTGGATAACCGTGATCTGCTCGTTATGATGTTTGCCATTACATTAGTTATTGTTGCAGAAATGGTGAACACTGCGATTGAGGCAGTTGTGGACATGGTAACTGAAAATTACGATCCACGGGCAAAATTGGTTAAAGATGTTGCCGCAGGCGCGGTGCTGCTTGCCGCCATGAATGCGGTGGTAGACGGGGTGCTTATCTTCTTTGGTAACAGCAACCTCGACCGAATACAGTACCGCATTCACCAGAATATGACGCCAGATATTTCCCATGTATTGGTAATTCTGGTCGTGCTTCTAACTCTCATTGTCATTATTTCCAAGCTGCTTAGTAACACAGGTACACCGTGGAAGGGCGGAATAGTGAGTGGCCACAGCGCCATCGGCTTTCTACTCGCTACCTGCATTCTGTTTATTGCTCACAACACTTTGGTGGCGGTTCTAGGCATGCTGCTTGCGGTGCTTGTTGCTCAAAGTAGGGTGCAGGCGGGTATACATTCACTTCGCGAAGTTGCATTGGGTGCAGTATTAGCCGTTCTTTTAACCTCTATCGTCTACTGGGCGATGCCGCATCTGCGAAAGGCGATTGCACACGATATTGTTCCGTTGCACACACGGCATGCTGCTGTTAACACAAGTGTTAATACCCACCCCGCGGGTACAAGGCTGGTGAGTGATGAGCGGACATAACGTGGCGGTTAGTTCTCCGCAGTACTATCTCATTCAGGTATCACTCGTACTGGTACTTATCTGCGTGAATGCTCTATTTTCACTTGCAGAGTACGGCCTCATTACGGTTCGACGCACCAGGATGCAGCAACTGGCTGAGGAGGGAAATACCAGCGCAAAATTAGTGCTGGAAATGCTTCATGCACCAACAGTACTGATGGCAACGCTGCAGACTGGCGTCACCATCGTAGCAACATTGTCCTCGGGCCTTGCGGCGGAGGTAGGCGTACAGCCTCTCGCTGCGGTGTTGGCGCATCTAGCGCCGGCTCTGCCCGCAAGACCGCTAGCGTTGTTAATTATCGCTCTACCCGTCGCCATTGTATCTCTGGTTATCGGCGAAATCGCCCCTAAGAGCTTCGCAGTACACCACTCTGAGCGTATCGCGCTTCTAGCAGTAAGGCCTGTGTGGGCGCTACAAGTTTTAATGACGCCTGTAATTCGTGTGCTGACATTTCTGGCGAACCTTGTGTTGCGACCGTTTGGGGGTACAGCAGATTTTAGTTCTCCCACCGTCAACGAAGACGAGATCAAAATATTAGTGGATGCCAGCGAGGAACAAGGTGGGCTAGAGCCAGAGGAGAAGGAGATGATACACTCTGTTCTCGACTTTGGAGACACTGTTGTACGCAAGGTAATGACACCGCGCATATTTCTTTCCGCATGCCCAATCTCTGCAGATACGTCTCGACTCATAAGGCTCATCAATGAGTCGGGGCACTCACGAATTCCGGTATACGAAGGGGATTTAGATCACATCGTGGGGATCGTTCATGCCAAGGACCTGCTGCTCCCCAACGCTACACTAGTGCCGGTGCCTCGTAAGGTAATGCGACCCCCTTACTTCATACCAGAAACCAAAAAGATTGATGAATTACTTACAGAATTTCGACACAGCAGACAGCAGCTTGCAATCGTGCAGGACGAGTATGGAATTACCGCAGGCCTAGTGAGTATTGAGGATTTGCTCGAAGAAATAGTAGGCGAGATTCAGGATGAATATGATCGTGAGGAACCGATGATTCAGGAGATCGACCACAATACGACCCTGGTGGACGGGAGAATGAGCTTATCGGACATCAACGATCATCTAGGTCTTCACCTCGCGGAGGATGAGGCAGACACAATAGGCGGTTATTTATTTGCGCTTTTTGGCAGGCAGGCTCAGCAGGGCGAAGAAGCCGAATGCGAGGGCGTGCGATTTATAGTGGAAGCAACAGACGGGAGACGCATTATCAAGGTGAAAATGGTCCGGCAGCCAGAAGATAATGTGCCAACAGATAGTGTAGAGAGCTAGCCAACATTCAAAACAGTTCATTTAGTGACTAGCTACCCTACAATCGCGTGCTAGCCTCGCATATCCATACCGCCATCCACAGTAATCGTGCTGCCGGTGATGAAGCTCGCGAGATCGCTTAACAGGAAGACGGTCGCACCGGCTACGTCGTCTGGCTTTCCTATTCTCCCTAGGGCGAACGAAGTGGCTACTTCATCCCTGCCGAGAGCGTCCAAGCTTGGCGCAGCCATGTCTGTATCCGTCCAGGCTGGCGCTATACAGTTCACGCGAATAAGGTCCGGGCCAAGCTCCTTCGCCATTGACCTCATAAACATGATCTGCGCACCTTTACTGGTTGCGTAGGCGGAAAACTCAGACGACCCCCGTTGCCCCGCTGTGGAGGTGTAAATTACAATTGAGCCGCCATTACCGGCACCTCGCATGTGGGGGACTGCGGCTCGCACCGCGAGGAACGTGCCACGAACGTTCACGGCCATAACCCGGTCCCAAAATACCGCAGTCATATCCATAAGGTAGTGGCCCTCAAAAACGCCAGCGGAAATCACCATCCCGGTGAGCGGTCCCAACTTATCGACGGCCTCAGCTACCGCAGAATCCAGAGCGCCTTCCAGTGCAGCGTCAGCTTGAATCGTGTACGCGCGGCCACCGGCCCTGTTTATTTCCGAGGCCACCTGTTGCGCTGCTTCCGAATTACGCTGGTAGTTAATCGTGACCGCCGCTCCCGCACGTGCGGCCATACGCGCTGACGCAGCGCCAATACCCCTGCTGCCACCTACAATGAAGACATGCTGGCCCGTTAAATCGATCATACTTACTCCTGTGTTAATTCCTCTCAAGCATTTGCTGGCTTAGTCGTAGGCACCCTGAGAATGATTTCCTAGTAACCGGAGCTGCCGCGGGCTACAGGCTGCAAGAACCTCTGGATTGAACTGCCAGGCAATGTAAGGCGAAAACTGCTGCGCAATGTACCTGTGTGAATAGTGCACCTGAAGCAAGTACCGTGTTCGATCGGTGGTACGGTTAAGGCTGCCCGTGTGCCACACCTCGGACCGGAAAATGAGTACATCTCCTGCTTTGCAAATAACAGGTTCGAGCTTTCGACCATGAAATTCCGGATCATTTCGGTTAGGAATATTCCCGGTACCTGACAAGTGGCTGCCGGGTATCACGTATGTCGGGCAGAGGTCCTCATCAATATCGTTCAAGTAAAAGTGAGCTGTACACAGGTAAATGGGCAGCTTAACTCTTGGGTCTTTTAGTACGTCCTCTGGCAGTTCAAAGAATATACGATCTGTATGTGGTCCCCATCCGTTGTGCCCAGGGTGACTGCGCCACGCGGATTGACCAATGATATGACACTCGCTGCCCATAGAAGCCTCGGCCGTCTCTATCACGCCTGGCCAATCGATAAATTGCAACCAGAAAGGGTTCCGGTTGAAGACGCACTTATAGTGGTCTGTAATTGACTGCCGATCGAAACCAATAGGAGTAAGTAGATCAATTTGTTCGCGTGCCTGTTCAACAATGTTTGCAGGAACCACGCCTGGGATCAGTGCAAAGCCATCTTCGTGCAGCGCCTTGACTTGCGCGTCGGTGTCGTGCAGGTCAAAGGTCTTTTGGCGGTAAATGCTATCGGTGGTTGTCATTTAAGTGGTCCTCCGGTGCCCGGAAAGGAAATTGATTGAGCTCACACCAACGCTCGTCATCCTCACACTCGCGTACGTCTGTCCGCTTCCATGATTTGCTCTAAAAGAGTGAGCGAAGTTTAAGACTTCAACCTTGTTGTATGCGGCTGCCATTATTTCCTGCAGGAATACTTGATGAAGCCTTAACTCTTTTTCCATGCAACTCTCACCGCCACGCCATCAGGGTTCAATGGGAATTGAAGCAATACAGAATTTCCCTGATTTGTGGCTTGTACCGGAATAGGTCGACCGTAGTAATCGATCGCTCGTAAGCCAGAAATATCGCGTCCTCCAGATTGAAGTAACACCATTCCCGGTGCGGCGAGTGGACCTTTTATCACAAAGCCTGTAATGGAAGCAGTCTGGAGTTTAGCCACGATCCTGCCATCTGCCAACTGCAGGGTAGGAAGCGCGTGAGAGGCAGGCATCTGCCAAAAGAGCCCGGTTGTATGCGGTGCAATTGTCCTGTCATTCGAAATCTGGAGATCTGGACTAAACAGGTCGGCTGTTCTGCCATCAAGTGTTACAGATTTCTGATAAGTATGCACCGCTATTAACTGGCCACGGGTAGTCACAAGAGCGCCTTGTTCACGGTAGTAGCCACCGGCATCCTGCAGCGCAAGCGCCACCAATGCTCTAAGAAATGTACCGCTACGATCACCTCCGGAAAACGCCTCAGGCGGAATACCGCACTGAAACACCATACCGCGACCAGCGTGGGCAGCCCAAATTACTGGCGCACCGTTAGGAGCAGTGTAGAGCGGAATAATGTTGGATCCCGCAGCTCCTGGAAACTGCACAGTGCCATATACTCCCTTTACCTGAAGCAGCGGAAAGTCCTTTGCTAACCCCATGGCCGTTCCTACCGGTACGAGGTACTGCAGCGTGTTGGCTGGCGGCTCGCCGTAAGTTACCGCTACCGGCCCCGTTTCGCTAATCTGACAGCTGATAACTCTACCTGCGGGTAGGTTATCGAAGCGATATGTGAAGCTCTGACCACCTGCTATAGTGCGCCCCAAAGGAGAAACGCTACTACCCGAATCTAACACTAGAAACCGTGAATCGAGGGACGAGCCTGCCAAATATGCTGCAACCACTTTTCCATCCACTAGCAGCGTAAATCGCTTTATTGTCACCTGAGCCGAAGGGTAGGCGCCATTCACTGCTATCCGCACCGCAAGGCTTCCATCGGATGGAGCATTACCCAGGCCCACAAGAATATCACGTTGAATAAGATCGGTATAAGATGTAGCAGCAACTTTTGAGCCTAAAACAGCAACATTGGATGGCGGCGTTGAAGGGTGCGGATCCTGGCTAAATCTCACCGCTAATCTTTCCCAAAGATCCTGTAGCCCAGTTTTGCAGGAGCTAGAGGTCCACCAACCGGTCGTAGTTGGAGTCACGCCTCCGCCCAGCAGAACAAGGCTCCCTCCTTGGTTCACCCAGGTTGCCAGTGCCGTATTAGTAGCTGCACCAATGGGAACCTGGTTATCGTAGCTAACAACTAGAGTTTTTAGGCTCGCAAGTGTTGCTGGGTCTACCGTGCGCTCTAAGCTGATAACGCGCAGTGGGTATCCGTTTACCATGAGCGGAAGAGTTTCGCCAAAAAGTGCTGCGCGAGCTGCGGAGATACCCATTGGATTGTGCCACTGCAGGCTATCACTTACTGCAACAGCCACCTGCGCAGCACGCAGCCGTTGCGCTACGGAACGTGGAGTGAGCTGCTGCAGGGCGTACTGCAGTACACCCGCCTCTACCTTTTGAGCCGGAGAATCATTGGCAGATGGTGGAGTGATAAAGTACCCATCGACACCGGCTGCCGTAATTGCTGCAGTAACTGCCGCCTGCCAGAACTGCTGTCCGCTTACAGTATCCAAAGCAGGTAGTTGAAATAGACATCGAACTGGCAGATCGTGAACAGACGCGGCCGCAGCAGCATAACTGAGCACTAATTGACTGAATGGCGCCTGTCGTAGCGCGCCCTGCATCGGAACTTCTGCCTGCCATAATGATGGGTCTAACTGGAAGAGAATCTGATTCGTTGTCGGGAGAATACCGATGTGCCAGGCCGGAGCGACCAACCCGTCGTTAAGAGCAGAAACGGGGTCGAGGAGACTTACAATTCTCGAGACCCCTGGCGCAGCCGAAACGGACGCAGCTTGTAAGGATGATAAACGTTGAGTCAGCAGTCGGCTCATTAGGTGTCCCGCTTGATATCCTGCAGTGGGAGACGACGCCGGCGCCTGCCACGGTGAGCCATACATTTCGTTCCACGCTTGTTGAAAGGGGACCGAATACCCGCCAGCCACAGGCATAGAGAGGCCTGGTAATACAACTCCGGTACCAGACACCGCTAGTTGGGATTGTAATGCAGATACTTCCGCCTTAAGTTCTTCGGTAACAGGAACGGTGACTTGCGCCCCTGCACTCTGTAATGGCTTGCCAGATGCATCCGTGTCTACATAACCTGCCTGCGACGGAGGTGGCGCAAAATTACTCCAGACGGCGTAACCCCTACCCATCCACGCATCTACAGAGGAAAGGGTCGAACTCGATAACAATACGGCGTCGGACTCGGGCTCAGTCGATGCATCAGGCAGTGCCGTACCTGCAGTAACTGTGATCGGCATGGACGGCGGATTCAGTATTGTAATTGCGTCGGCTGATTTACCCGTTAGAAATGTGCGAAAGACGGCCGATAGACGGCCGCTACTTCCTTCAACCGAGTAGTTCGCATTTACCACGGCAGAGGTTCCTGCCTGGGAGGAAACGGTCACCAGTAGAGGTGTTCCCAGTTTCCAGGCAGCAGGCGCCTTCCATACCGAGGTCTCACTCGCGCCTGTGATCGCAGTATCTACATGAAGCGGCTTGTTCTTCAAACCCAGTGCCTTAACTACCGGCAAAATCTGATTCCCGGATGTATCACAGCTAAGCTGTAGGTAGCAGCGTTTGCCAGGAATAACAGGAAGGGCGTAGACCCAGTATCCCCCCGGGTTAGCGACTCGCTCCCGATTTACCAGCTGAGAGCCCACCGCTTTTATCATATATGCCTGTTCAGCCTGACCACCTGGGACAAGATTTATAGGGTAAGGCGGTGAAGGAATGGCATTCGCGGGTACATTCCCACCAATAAGAGCGGAAGTCATTAAACCTGCGAGTAACGCTCGCAACGCAACACAACTCATTTAGTGTTCCTCAGCAATCTGTCAATCTAAGGCGGCAATCTTAACCACAGACACACAATTAATTCGCGCGCACATTATCCTGCAGCTGGTAATCTGTCAGTTTTGTGGCCTGGCGGCAGCACATTCACCAACGGTGTAGAATGATCCGGTAACGAGAACGAGTGTGGCCTCTGGGGCATCGTTCATTGCAGTTTGTGCGGCTTCGGCCACATCATCAACTATGACAACATCTGGACAGTACTGCTTTGCGACTGTCGCGATCTCACTTGCGGGCCGCGCTCGTTTCCACTGCGGAGCACAGCAGTAAATCCGGGTGGAAAACGGCCCTATGGAACGCATAAACTCATCGGGATCATGACCGTTCAACATGCCCGCTACAACGTACATCGCCCTCAAATTCTTTCGTTCCATCAATGACCTAACCGCAGGTATCATCGCCTCTACTGCCATAAGGTTATGCGCACCATCCAACACGAGTTGCGATCCTCCGGGTAAATCGTACGTCTCCATTCTGCCCGGTAATCGGCAGGTTTCGAGGCCGTGGCGTACTGCATCTGGCTGCACATCAAGCCCGTGTGTCATAAATGCTTGCTCTACCGCAGCGATTGCACACGCTGCGTTTTCGCGCTGATAGGCGCCCTGCAACCCAATTCGAAGGTCAATATAGAGGTAGTTAGGCGTTGCTACAGTCACCGTTCCTATATGGCGATCCGCCTTATGAGAGGTAGCCCATAAAACTCGGTCTCCCTGACAACCTTTCGGCGGTTCCGTTACTTCCAGGACTCTGAAAAGCGCAGATTCGCGCTCCTCAGCAATCCTCGAGATTACTGCTAATGCTTCTTCGTTTTTCGCCGCGCTAATAATTGGCACTCCATTCTTGATGATGCCGGCTTTCTCATAGGCGATTGCTCCGTGCGTATCTCCTAGGATCTCTGTGTGGTCCAAACCAATATTGGTAATCACAGTGGAGGAAGGTTCTACGACATTCGTAGCATCCAACCTACCTCCCAAACCAACTTCGATACAGCCCCATTCAACGTGCTGACGTGCAAAATATAGGAAACCCAATGCTGTCTTGAGTTCAAATTCGGTGACCTGTTCCAGTTCCGTCTGTGCGATTTTCTCGATTGGACCCTTTAGCTCCGAGATAAGCGAAGCGAGGTCATCCCTACCTATAGGCGCACCGTCTACCTGTACACGCTCACATAGGTCGTAAACATAAGGTGAAAAGTAACTACCTGTTTTGAAGCCGTGGGCGCGTAGGATCGCTGCTGCCATTGCCGTGGTAGAGCCCTTGCCTTTGGTACCCGTCACATGAATAATTCGGTACTGCTTCTGAGGATCCCCAGCGAGCCGACAAAGCTCCCTAATTCGGGCAATGCCTGGCTTCCAGCCAAAGCGCAGCAGCCCGCTCATGTACTCGATTGCCTCGTCGAACGTCAAAAACTCTTTCTCCTGATGTTTTGCGCACAAAAAATGGTGATTCTGGGTGTGAAATAATTCACACATTTAGTGTGAATTATTTCACTTGTATTTGAACCGCGAGTCATTTATAATATTTTCAATCCTGTGCTAGAGGTCAACCTAACGCGCGAAAGTTCAGGCGGACGCCTAGTTGGAATGGGGAATTCCCTCCGCGCCTCGCGGAGGGCTTTTTTTTATCGCGGCGGTGTAACCGGCACCACGTTGGTCACCATGGTAACCATGTCCTGATTGTCGTCGTTGGTTGAATACTCCCAGCCTATGAGATACGTGTTCGGTACAATTTGTCCGTCACGAACTGCCTCGTAGACATGGGCTTTATGTAAATCGGTACCAAAACGCCGCACAAATTTCTGCAGAATGTCCTCTGTGTACACACGCTCATTTTTGAACCCCATGCTTGAAATCCACAGCCCAAACGGTCTGGTACCAGGTGTAAAGCGTTCTGTACTGCCTTTCATGACAGGTGGGTATGGCTGCTTATTGTTGTACGGTTCCAGTCGCCACATTGTATGTCGAACTGGCTCACTGACACCGTTTGCGATCCGGTTTTGTGGCCCGTACCACCCGCCCATGCTCACATCCGGTAGTCCGTACGCCGCAATCGGTTTGAAAGTCACTGGTCCCTTACCGGCCCTCTTAAACAACTGTGCTGCAACTTCGCCGTGTGCCTCATCAATTGTGTAGCCCTGGCGCGCAAGAATTACCTGCAGCGGCGGTTCCCCGCAAGCAATTGCGGCTCGGGCAGCCGGATCGTTTGGAACCGTAATATGCTGATAGGGAATTACGATCTGTTGATCTTGTGCGCGCGCCACGCCTGGAAATACGACAGAAGCAAACACAACGCCAACTGCAACGCAAGCCAATCTCGCCATGGTTGCTGCTCCTTCTAAGGGTCACAAATGGCTAACTTATTCCCCGGGTTGTTTAGTCGACTATCGAGCCTGCAGTCACTCCGTGGGTAATAACCAAATCACTATGATACAGTTTAGAACATAACCGGCTATCGGCAACACGACCATTGCCGCTCATTTAATTTTAACCTCAGCCCCTCATGGAGAAAAGGAAGCCGTTCGCTTTAGCGATCAGCTTCCTTTGGTTTACGCTCAATCATCTGCTCCGCTGGTCTATCCAGCGTTAAGGTATGAGATTACTATTGTGCTCGGCGTCCAGATCGTCGAAGTTCCATCAGGCGAATGGCTGTGTCGCGGTCTGTACATAGGTCGTGTACAACAGGCTGCCTCCAGCCCATAGCCTGCCAGTCAAGCACCGAGTGAATGGCATCAACCTTCGTTGCACCACCTGCAACCACCAAAACCTTAGGAACCAGATACAGTTGCTCAAAAGTGATTGACAGCAACTTATCATTAATGGTGTTCACGTAACCTTCAAGCTCTGCCAGGACTGCGGGGGGTAGATGTCGACGAGCTGCCAACGTAACGAAAAGGCGGTTGCACAGGTCACCAACAGCGCAGGATAACGGTGATTTTGGTCCCAATGTATACTTATCGAGCAGTTCAATCATCTTGCCAAGTTCCGGCTGGATGTTGCCCATCATTGGCTCATGTTCACCAACAATAAAACGGTGACCAGATTTGGGCCTTACACCACCAACGCCTACTAAGGCGAGAGTTGGCACACAGACGTCGTCATCCGGCGTAACCGGCGCCCCGGTATTGGTTCCCTGACCGGCCCTTTCCTCCCACACCTTCGGGGAGATCCATCGGCCCGGACCTTCCACGAGCCACTCGTTGATCATTTCCGGTGACTTTACAGCTACGGGGAGGCTCAGTCGGATAAGTTCAGCATCGGGAAATGCACGGGCAAGCCACGAGCCGCTAATGTCGGCGTCCATTGCACGGCGCGCATCTGGACTTTCCATCGACCATACTTCCGCAGCAATGTTGCCGTTCAGTGACACTACTTTGATACCACGAACATTGCGTTTGTCAAATATGTGCCTGTTAAAAAGGCTTTCACACGAATAGAAGACAGCACGACCTGACGAGAGAGCAACAACTTCGTTCTGTCGAACAATTGTGTCGAGGTAATCGGCGCACACCTGCCCAAGAGCCTGATGCAGCCTGTCATCAGCAAGATTACTCTCAAGCGCCTCTTCATGCCCTGAGGTATCGGCCACCAAGGCCGATTGCAAACTGTAAGCCGCCATAAGCTCACGCTCTAGATGCTCCTGACGGGGAGGCTTGAAGGGTGCATTTTCATCAATATTTACACGAACGATCCCACTATCGAGCGCAAAGCGGTATAGCCGAGACACAGTACTAGCATCAATATGAATGAGACTTGGCTCTGTTTTCTGCAATTGCTGCAGAATTTCTTTCTGTTCCATGCGGTCCACCAGCACCATTTTTGCGATGCGGGCCGCAAGCCGACGGCGTTCGGACGGTTCTAGCGCCGGGCGTCGTCCTCGGCGTTTGGCTTCGGAAGCGGGCATTGATCTATTTATCCTTCTATTTCAATAGAGAGAGAGCCGTATAATCAGTTAACTCTAGACTATGCAAACGACAGAATGCATCGGCTAACTGCGTGCAATATTCGTGTTTGCTACATAATTATGGCATAAATCGCAGATGTTAGCAATTTTAAGCGAAACCTTCCACGATTTTTTAGTCTCTCGCGATCAAAACACTAATATTTGCCAGATATTTCTTTGTATAGTACAAATTATTGCATATGAGCTTGACTAGAGTGCGATCACATGCTACAATATCTGTCGAAGGTATCCTTCTTTCTCGTCCTCATTTGCAATGTGCCCTGGCGTGCTGATTTGTGCGCCCGCGGCCGCCCGGCTTCAATGGAGAAGCCGGGCTCTTTTTTGCTTGCTTGATTTGTAGTACTTAGGTAACCATACATACTCATCATGGTTACTCTCTCGTTTCCATCATTGCACTCCCCGTACTATGCCGTTACAGGAATAAGCGCCGTTCACGTAGAACTATAGTACTAAGAACGCGTTCCTACTTGAATGCGCGGGAGAAATCATGAACGTTCGAGAGAATCTTGAATCGCTGCTTGCCTTACAAGAGATTGACAGCGCTTTAGATACGGCCAAACGAAAATATGCCGCCCTGGATAGAGGCGCCGACGTTCGGCATGAATATGACACAGCAAAGAGTGAGTACGACAGTGCGGAGCAGTTAGTTAAACTGACCGAGACGGAATTAAGCGATGCACAGCTAGAGTGCAAAGGTGTTGAAGATCGATATAAATCCGAGTACACCAAGCTATACAGTGGGAAAATCACCGGCTCTCGCGAGCTTCAGGATCTACAGGCCGAGGTCGAGATGCTTGATCGAAATGCCCATAGGCTCAAGGAGAAGGTTGATACCCTGGCAATTGAGTTAGATGCGAAGAGATTACGTGCCTCAGAACTAAAACAGGTAGCAACCACGGCAGGGAACAAGCTGCGTAAACATTTGGAAAAGTTCAACAAAGCGGCTGCCATCATTCGTGAGGAAGCGGCCTCGCTTTCAGCGACACGAACAGAGGCGGCATCCAGGGCAGATAAGACCCTTTTGGCGAGGTACGAGTCTGTGCGAGTGGCCCGTGGTGGTATCGCGATCGTCGTGATGCAGGAGGGTGAAGTTTGCAGCGGATGCAGAATGCGTATTTCTGCGAGTCTCAAACAGAGGGTGAACGCCTGTACAGAAATCGTACTTTGTGAGAATTGTGAGCGGATTATCTGCCCACAGACAAAGAAAGACTGAACGTAATTGAATCGGCACAACAGGCATGTCACACAAATCTTGACGACTGAGTAATGTGCTCTATCGCGGTTGAGGGTGAATGAAAACCATCGACTAGATTAAGGCAAACTGATTATGTTGGGGTAACGCACTGTCTGTGCACTACCCCACACTGGTACCTAAGGCTGTGGACGAGGCCCAGGCCCGATCTCCTCAATGTGCGAGCGTTTTGCAACGCGTATGGTCAGATCGTTTTCCACACGCAATTGACATGATAATCGATATTTCGCTATGAGTTCCGGCTCTTCCAACGCCTCGCGCTCAGTATCAGTCATGGGCGGAACACTACCCTCCACCACCTCAATCCGACAGGTAGTACAACGAGCCTGCCCGCCACAGCGGTGGAGTATATCAATACCGTTGTCTTCCAGTGCCAGCACCAGCTTTGTTCCAACTTCCGCTTCAAACGTTTTTTCACCTTCCACAGTTATCTGAGGCATTTAACTGATTTCTCCCTTTTATCGTCACTTGAGTATAACATCGACGCAGAAACTCCTGCGCCGGTCACGCATAATATGCAGTACATTCTATCCTATTTTGCTAACAGACGAGTCGCCATACTTCCACACGCGAAACGGATAACTTGGTGCGCAGCATGCAATCAGACGTTTACAAACATATCGCAGATATAATTGCTACAAATCCGAAGAAGGCATTGCGCCGCGTCAGGCTGATTGTGTTCCTAGGCTACGTCTATTTCGCAGGAACAGTACTGCTGGGCATCGCGTGCCTGGTTGCTGCTATTTGGCTATACGCTGCTGAACATACGCTCGGTTGTCTCGTGCCCTTATTGGTCGCAGCTGCGACACTTCCACTCATTCGAGCATTTCCGTACCGATTTGCTGAACCGGAGGGAGTGGTCGTTACCAAGGCGCAAGTGCCTTTACTATACGCCATGGTTGAGAGCGTTGCGCAGGAACTGAACATCCCTGCACCCTCTTACATCCTCATTACAGAAAACTTCAATGCATTTGCCGCGAAGCGGGCTGGTAATAATCTGCTACCGCATAGGCGAAAGTATGACTATATCGGCCTGGGGCTACCGCTCATGCTGGGCTGCACACCAGAGCAAATTCGTTGCACTGTCGCCCACGAACTAGGTCACCTTCGGGCAAATGACGGCTTAACTTCCCAGGCCGCACACCAGGTTCTAACACTATGGCGGGAGGTTCTTCAGCGTTCTAGTAGGCGACGTTTGGCGCAAATCCATCTGCCAGGATTCGTGACATTTTACCAATGGTATTATCCGCTTCTCTCGGCCTATATGGTGTCTATAGCGCGGCGCGGCGAATATGACGCCGACACTGTGTCGTTGCAAATTTATGGCTCGGTCCTATGCAAAAGCACTTTAGTTAATATAGTCGCACGAGGACGATATTTCGAAACCGTTTTGGCAGATGCATTTCGTCAGCAGTCTCATCGGCTTCCAAAACCTCCCAGTGGCTGGTTTGCCTATGTTGCCTTTCACCTTTCAGGAAACGGTTGGCAACAATACGCTGCGCAGAACCTGTGCAATGCACTCGCCGAAGAGACGAGCTTAACGGAAACACATCCCAGTCTTTTGGATAGGCTAACCGCGATGAGCAGGGAAGATCGCGGTGCCGTCGGTAGCACTGCCCCCGAAGGTCCAACGGTGCGAGGTCTAGTCGACGGTTTGGTATCGGAAGACCGGCTTAAGGAAATAGGTGAGATTGTTATACCAAAGGTACTCACGCCTTCCGCTGCCACCCACTACCTTCAGGGCCATTATAACACCGTAGTACAGCAGCTGGAGAGCGAATTTTTATCAAGGATAGCACCGCAGTGGAAGTGGCAGCATGAGAAATCAAGGAGTATGCAACGCTGTCTGCAAAGATTGGAGGCAAAATCTCCGGAAGAGCTCACTAATTGGCAGCGAGGAACGTTGGCAGCTACCGTTCATGCGCTGGCTGGATTTCCACAGGCAAAGGCCATGCTAATTGCTGCATCGCAGTTACCCGACACCAACCCGGTGGCACTTTTGCATCTGGGCACGGCGTTAATTAATGCGGATCGCCCTGAGGGAGAGGCCATACTGCAACGAGCTATGGACACCGATCTTGAACTGATTGATACTGCTGTGCCCATTATTGCTGCCTATTACAAACGCCGCAACGCGTTAGACAAGGCCGTCGAAGTGCAAGCGTTTCAGCACAGGTGGGCCAATGAGGTCAATAGACAGCGCCGATTGTGGAGTGTCGTGCGTCCATCCGATAAGCTTCGGCGATTAGTGTTCCCCGAGGAGATCAACGTTTACCTCGCGGAGGACGCCCATTGGTTCAGTGAAATCATTGCGATAGCCGTGAACGAAAAGGCCATCGAACAACAACCGAATTCGTGGTATCCGCAGGTTGTCGTGATTTTCCACCACAAAGTGAGCGCAGAAGGCATGGCACGAGTTTGCACATTACTCTCTAGTTCAATCCCGTTTTTCCAATCCACACGTGTCGTGGCATGTTCTATTGAAGCGAGCGGGCTGCTCAACCGCATTAGAGCGAACAGCAGTATTGTGTATACTCGCGGGGGGTAGTGTTCGTTCGCCAGACAGTAGGATGAAACCACAAGCTGCGCAAATCGCTATTTGCTGTTCTCACGTTGCAGGAATGTGTGTTTATTTAACGTGCCTTCTATCGTTTGTGGGCTGGCTTAATATAGGGCCAAATGCGCCAAATCCTAGAAGTTACGGCTTCCTCTTCCTGATACAAAGGCGATAGCTTTAACTCCACGCGTTCGCCGCCCAGGTAATCCATTGCAACTTTGGTCAATGCAAACTTTTCGGATCGCTCCGTCTGATGTTCGTAGTTCTCAATTTCGCTTGCCATCCAGCTGCGTGCCTCGTGTTCGGTTTCGAACAATAATAGACGCCCGTTACCATCCGCGCCATACCATGGAATTAAACCGTTTAAAATTGCACGGTTCACAGCACCAAAAAGCTCGTCAACCGATAATCCGTCATAGAGATACGTCATGGTATCAACTCGTTCCTTCCACCAATGACTGCCACGCCTTCAACCCCAAACGGCTCCTCTGACAAATCAACCCTGTAGGTACTACGGCGATTTGCCTATTGCCATATCGATAAGCGAAATTATAATGAGTTATATTATTGGAAGTAGCGGGCTGCAATTAAGGTAAAAATATGACAATTTACAGAAGAAAGACAATATTGAAATTAAAAACTATGTGATTTGACGCATCTTACATTTCAAATTGCATTAATTGACAAACGACCCTAAATTTTACTGCAAAATAGCAAGATAGACTGAACAGCGTATAACTCTGTATTATTTTTCTAGCGATTAGCACTATATGCAGAATCGCAGAATGCCTACAACAAAGTCATCTATTGTGGGCACTCTACGGTTCGTTTGATCTATCCTGCCATTGTAAGCGGCTTGCGCACTACTAAACGGCAGAATTGCGCTTAACAAAATCGATGAGTTCATCCACCTGCGCAAAGGCTAAACCTGTTACCGTATCTGCACATCCGTAGTAAAACGCCAGTCGTCCAGTTGGAGCATCGGCAAGCGCAGCACAAGGAAAGGCGACGTTTGGGACATCCCCTACACACTCGTAAATGGTTTGAGGTGACATGATGTAGGGCGCAGTGCGGTAAATAACCTTCCATGGCTCGTTAATGTCCAGTAACGCAGCACCAGTACTATAGACAAAACCGTTGCAACTGGTTAACACACCGTGGTAGATTAGCAGCCACCCTTCGGTAGTCTCAATCGGCGTCGGCCCAGCGCCAATCTTGGTCGATTGCCATCCGCCCTTGGTACCCATTACAAACCGATGTTTGCCCCAGAAGGTCATGTCCGGGCTCTCGCTGTAGTAGATGTCTCCAAACGGAGTGTGCCCGTTATCGCTTGGCCTACTAAGCATGGCATACCTGCCGCCAATTTTGCGTGGGAAGAGCACGCCATTGCGATTGAAGGGAAGAAAGGAATTCTCCAACTTGTAAAAGGATCTAAAATCGTAGGTGTAGGCCACCCCTATAGTAGGGCCATGGTACCCGTTGCACCAAGTAACGTAATACCTGTCATCAATCCAACATACGCGAGGATCGTAGCCGTATTCCCAGCGGCCCACTTCAGGATCGTCGGCAATGAACTCAATGCGACCTGGTGATAAAGTCCAGTTAATACCGTCGTCGCTGTGACCAGAGTGAAGTTGCATCTCACGGCGGTGATCATCGCACCGAAACACGCCCGCAAATTTGCCCTCAAATGGGACAACCGCACTATTAAAAATACTGTTAGAAGTCGGCAGCAGATTTCGCGGTATGATTGGGTTGTGAGTATACCGCCAAACAACGCTGGTATCGCCCTTCGGCTTATCCTGCCAGGGGATATTTGGTAGTGCCTCACCAAGAATAGTGGCCATTGTACTTCTTCCTTTTAGTTTTTTAGCGACCTCAACGACTGGTTAAATTATCGCGGCGCCAAATGTAGTGTTCAGTTGTTACGAGGTGTAGGTTGGCGGCGCCCCTGTAGTTCCACGGACGATTAGCTTGGTTTCCATCGTTGTAACGCAGCTTGAGGCCGATACACCATTCGCCATATCAACGGTAAATTGCACTGCAAGCCGACCAATTTCCCTAGCAGGCTGTCGAATAGTGGTGAGGTTTGCAGTGGTTGCTGCAGGCGGCGCGTCATCAAAGCCAACAACAGAAAGATCGGTGGGTACATGAATGCCGCGGTGCCGGAATGAGCCGATTAACTTCAAAGCATGGTTATCGTCACCGGCAACAATTGCGGTTGAGCGCACAGATCCATGCAACAGGTCTTCCACAACAACATCCGCGTCGAAGTTATAACTTTGTGGCCGTATAAACCTGCCACATTCGAGACCGTAGAATCGGAGGGCCTCCAGAACGGCGTCCGCGCGTTCGTCAAGATCATGACTGCCGTGCGCTCCAACAAAAGAGATGTTCCTATGTCCCAGTTCAGCAAGGTGCTTTACCGCCTGCAGAATCCCGCTACGGTTATCAACAGTAATTGCACCCAAGCCGTCGGGTACGCTTTCCGCATACAAAACTACCGTTGGCAGGTGAGAATTTGCCAATTCCTGCAACTCCTCTGCAGGAAACAGGTTCGCAGCCAGCACCAGTCCGTCCACGCGACCGTCCATAAACATTCGTGCGCGGTTTCTGTGCTCGCGCTCAGGTACATCCATATAAAAAAGCATATCTAGGTGGGAGGCAGTCAAGCCATCGGCTATACCGCTCAACAGCTCCATATTGATACTAGCTGCTCCGCTGTACCAATACGGCCAGGTTCGTACCCCAACTACGTTCGTTCGGCCCTTTTGCAGCGAACGAATAAGTGCACTCGGTGTGAATCTTAGTTCCTCTGCCGCAGTGCGAACACGGTCCTGTACCTCCCGACTGAACCTCCCCTTGTTATTCAACACGTTGGACACCGTGGCGATAGATACTCCGGCCTGTTTGGCAATCATGTCGATGGTGGTTCTTTGTCGGTTCATACGGAACTCAGCCCCCACAACTTAAGTGATTAAGTTACTTTATCAACGGCTATCAAATTACATACACCATGCGCAATATCCTTCATGCAATGCGCGGAAATAAATGGTTACGTTCTCGATTAAGGTGACATTAGCAACTTTCCATTATGAATTCACAAGGCATCAGACTTCTTTCTGCATTGGGTATCTCTCTTGTACCTTGACATCTATGCCTTACATCTTTTATAATAACTCTACTTGCCGAGATAGCTCAGTTGGTAGAGCAGCGGACTGAAAATCCGCGTGTCGGGGGTTCAAGTCCCTTTCTCGGCATTCCCCTTTCCATCTTATCCTCAAGTTCAGTGCCATCGCTCGAGCATAAATCACCGTAATAATGCGAGTGACCTTTGCCGATAATTCTAATGAAGCCCGCATTGGGCCGCCTCGTTGGATATCGGAGGTGCTTTTTTGACTGATCGAGCCGTTTTGGACGCTGGACGGGAAATGCTGATAATCGCGCTGAAGCTTTCGCTTCCTGTGCTAATGTTTGGCCTTGTTGCAGGCGTACTGGTGTCCCTTTTTCAGGCGGTGACACAAATCCAGGAATTCACGCTGACATTTGTCCCTAAACTACTAGCTGTGATCCTGGCATTAGCAATTTTTGGCCCGTGGATGCTCAACTCCTTGGTAGCGTTTTTCAAGATGACCTTTACGCATATGCCGCCGGTCACCAACTAGATGTCGATGGCTGGCTTACCCATTCCAGAACATGAGTTCTACGCCTTCCTGCTTATAGGCGCACGTACTGGCGGCCTGTTAACCGGTACACCAATCCTTGGAAATCAATCTGTTCCTCGTCAGGCGCTGGCCGGCCTAACTATTGTTTTTGCGATGGCTGTTACTCCGGTTCTGAGCGCACACACAGGTCCTATACCCACCAGTCTTGTTGCCTTTGGGCTGCTCATACTACAGAATGGAATGATTGGTCTAGCCATTGGCTATTTCACCATGCTGCTTTTTGCCTCGGTAAAGATCGCCGGGTTCTTCATCGATACTCAAATGGGCTTTGGCATCGTCAATCTGCTCGATCCATTTTCTCAGCAGCAAAGCTCGATTATGTCGGCGTTTCAATACCAAACCGCCATAACACTCTACTTTATACTAAACGGACCATTGTTATTACTAGGGGCACTTACACGCAGCTTCTATGTGGTACCGCCCGACGCAGTGATAAGCGGCATCGCACATGTTAACAATGTCATTCCGCTTCTATCCACTATGATGCAGTTGAGCATTCAACTATCACTTCCTGCGATTGGAGTACTGTTTTTAACCGACGTAGGGCTGGGTCTCATCGCGAGAGCGGCACCACAAATTAATGTCTTCATCGTTGGTATGCCGGCAAAGATTATCATGGGTCTTGCCACTGTGGCGTTTTTAATGCCAGTGCTTGGCGTAGTGGTTGGTCGAATACTTGTTGGAACCAGTAGCGGCTTTACCGCACTACTGGCGAGTTTGAGGTAGTACAACATGGCAGCAGGGGACGACAAGACCGAGGCAGCGACGCCCAAGCGTCGACGGGACGCGCGAAAAAAGGGGCAGGTAGCCAAGAGTAGCGAGCTATCCTCTCTCGTAGTAATGCTCGCTATTACAATGCAATTACCCTCCGTTGGCGCCAATGCCGCTCACGTAGTTCAAACCATGTTCATACGCACGTTTAGCCAGCTGCAAAATACGCAGATGTCTACCTCGCATGTAATGAGCATTGGTGGCATGATATGCATGACAGTGGTGCGTGCCATAGGACCGCTTGTCGCTCTCGCTATGGTGTGCGGTATTGTATCGAACATTGCCCAAACCGGTCCCATGTTGGCGCTGGAACGTCTGCAGCCAAACTTCTCGCGCCTTAACCCGTTGCAAGGCGCACAGCGATTTCTTAGTGCAACTGGGTTTGTTGAGCTGGCAAAATCAATATGGAAGGTGGGCCTAATTGGCTATCTCTGCTACACTACCGTGCGCGCAGCCTACCCACACATGCTCCTCCTAAGCCGCACTGATCTGGGTACCGGAGTCGATGGCGTACTTGCAGTCGTGCACACGCTTATCCTGCGTGTCGTTGGAGCCATGTTTATACTGGCCGCACTAGATTATGCCTACCAGCGGTACAACACTGAGAAACAGCTGCGCATGACAAAGGAAGAGGTTCGCCAGGAGTTCAAACAGACAGAGGGAAGCCCATTGCTCAAGAGCCGCATTCGAGCCAAAATGCGCCAGATGGCTCGTAAGCGGATGATGGCTAATGTGCCTACTGCCGATGTGGTAGTCACTAACCCAACCCACTTTGCAGTAGCCTTGAAATATGAAGCAGGTCAGATGCGAGCTCCCCGCGTGGTTGCCAAGGGACAGGATTTAATCGCGCTAAAGATCCGTGAACTCGCTCAAGAACAGGACATTCCAATCGTAGAGAATCCGCCGCTCGCTCGAGCGATCTACAAACAGACGCCGGTAGAGGGCGAGATACCACCAGATCTGTATGCGGCCGTGGCAGAAGTACTGGCGTTTGTCTACAAGATTAACATGGAGAGAGCACAGCGGGGTATTCGCCGGCGCCAGAATTACTCCACCACTACCGCCTGAACGCGCCAACGCCACCGAGCATCACTAGGCACTTAATCGGACATATGCCTCCGCATGGGGTTCACAGCCCAAGCCACGAAGCCCAGGTTCTGATATAGGCGTTGTGCAACGCCATCCCTTTCCGTATCCAGGTAGATGCAGCGGCAACCGGCAGCAACCGCCCTCCTAATCGCAACGGATACCAGCGCACTGGCCACACGCCGTCGCCGGAATTGAGGCTTCACAATGACACTATCGATTCTTGCCCAATCATTCTCAATGAAAAGCGTGCATGCGGCAACCATCTCTCCGTCTGCGGCAAATGCGCCCAGTTTCGTAATTGACGGGTACCTGCATTCCATGCGCCCAACTTCGCACCAAAAGCGGCGCTCAGTGGAACCGGATTCATCGCAACCTGCTAGCTCATTCCAGTCATGCGCTTCCACTTCCCCGTCGATCTCCCTCACGGTCCAGTTCGATGTTTGTGCGTAGTCGCAGGTTTCATTGTTCCAACGCATTGCAACATATGCCCCGGACACTGGCAGCACCGCCATAGATCGCAAAACCGCGCCGAATCCCTGCCGTTCAGCGGTCGCATCTACATCCACAACAACCCTGCGGTGTAACGCATTGAAATGAGCAATGATTTCCTGACAGATCTCAGACGGGCCTCTTCCATCATCGCGAAGATGCATCACTCTATTGATATCGTGATAACCTGCGAGTTGGTCGTTACGGAGAAACCAGCCGTAGTCGCGGATGGATACATCCCCGCCAAACCGAAAATACTGTAATTCGTGGGCAATATAGAGTTCTAATTCATTGGGTGTCATGTTACGGTAATTAATTCGATATTAGCATTGCTTTTAGGAATTATCGCGAGTTTTCATTCACGGTGTCGCCAGGAATGTGATACCATAACTCAGGTCAGATTCGTCAAATTGTCTCGACTAGCTACCGGGAGGAACTATGGCAACGCAACAGGCACCACCGCGAGGTACCGTGCGAATTGAGGCTCCAGACAACGATCGCAAAGATAGTTACTGGGTTGCTCCAACCGCAATTCTCGCAACGTTCGCTGTCTTCGTCATCTATTCTACGATTAGAGCATTCATGGGTAAGTACTACTCTACCTATTATGATGGACACTCATTCGCCTGGATGGCAGCGAACCTTCGTGGTGCTAGTGCAATACGTCCTCACTATTGGTCACCGTTTTATTCGCCATATATACCTGGATATTTTCCATTTCTAAAAGCTCTGAAGATAGGCTCCTGGCCATTATCCGCGGCGCTGTACGTTATGGTGTTTCCACTCGCCTTTCGTGCATCATGCTATTTCTGCCGCAAGACTTACTACCGAGCGGTATTTAGAGACCCCGAGGCATGCGCGGTAAAAGAGAAGTTTGCGCGCCTTAACTACACAGGTGAAACTAAATTACCAGCGCGTGCAGTTAACTTGCACCGGTACACGTTTTATATCGCAGTCATTCTGGTGATTTTTCACTGGTACCATTTATACAACGCCTTCTTCTACTCGCAGTACGGGCAGACACACTTTGGTGTGGGTTTAGGAACCATCATATTCCTGGTCGATACAGTAGCACTCACGGCCTACACCTTTTCGTGCCATTCATGGCGGCACCTGGTTGGTGGAGTAATCAACAGGTACTCGCGAGCGAAAAGTCGGTTCAAAGTGTGGAGCGGCGTCTCTAAGTTAAACGAGTACCATGGTCAGTTCTTCTGGATCAGTTTAGTGACCGTGCTAATTGCAGACCTCTACGTTTTTCTGGTATCGTCTGGACGCATAACAGACATTCGCTTCTTCTAGAATTGTGGCTGCGGCCGCTGTTTAGGATGAACTGGTTCACTATGCGGCGGCTTCTGTATTTCTGCGTTGGTACCTTTGTCACTAATAGAGGTCGTACTTTGGCCTCATGGTATAACAAAGCGTCCAGCTAGCCCCTACAAGGGTGATGCAAAAGCTCGTTGCCTTGCCATTTGTCACTCACCCTCCCTCCTGAGAGTTGTCCGCCAACCACTTTCTATTTCTGTGGGGAATGGTAAGTGGTCAGCTTAATTGAGCGTCACAGAGCGCGCCCATCAGTGACAGAGTACGGCCGACGGTCGACGCCACTTCACGCATTCGCAAAGCCGGCAGCACTGTTTGGTAGTACACGTAAACATACTCTGCTGCGCGGATGCAACATTTTGTACTGCCCTGCACGCTACGTGGACAACGGCGACCAGCCACTTCGCTAACCAGCTTAGCATCACCACAATGATATAGAGACGATGACTGCGCGTCCGGACGGAGTCAGTTGCATCCTGCGCTCGTTAGAGCAGCTTCCGGGCTGGGGTGTTCTGGTGATTCGCATTTGCAGCGCATGGGTGTTCAGCGATGCGCTCCACTCTAAGAGGGACGCACTGTCTAAGTTGTCGCGTTCAATAAAACCTGGTTAGATGTATTCCAGGCTAGAGTTACATACGTCACAACTGATGGCAGGTGTTATTGCCTGGCAGGAGTTCATTTCCTGGATTCTGACCACCCTCGCTTCGTCGCATGAACATGTTAGGCGCCAGGACGGAGACCAAGTATCGACGTATACGCGGCTTTTGTTCATCTCTAGACCAGCCTGAAGCAGATACTCCACCGTTTTAATATGAGGCGGCGTAAACAGGTCCCGTTTCTGCAGTTCTTCCATAGCGCCGTTACCAGCACGCGCCGGTATCAAAATAGTAGCGCAAGCGTTCAAATCGTTCGCAAACTCCAGGCTTCTAAGCCCCCACGTTAGTGCTTCATTCTCTTGTTGAAAGGGGGGACGAACTATAACAAACAGGCGCAAATCTATGCTGTGTTCGCCAAGCCATCGTGCGGCGGACTCCAACTGCGTCAAATTGCAGCGCTTGTTCAGCAACTTGAGGGTCGTTTCATGTACTGTTTCCAGCCCCATTGCGACTTCCAGACGCCCGGGTAATAGGTCACGAAACGCCAGAACGCGTTCATCAACGAATGCAGGGTGACATTCCACAATCACCCTTTCATAGTCCTGTAACAACTCTGCAATTGCTCGGTAATCGGCCAATGGAATTGCATGAAAATCAAAGAAACTTCCTGCGTTGTAGATTTTGATCCACTGGGCTCGGGGCAGTGCCGCCAGCGCTTTCGCGATCTGGCGCACTACAAAACCCCCGGGCGTTGGTCCGGCCAGCGTATTTTTCCACAGGTCGCACATCACGCATGTGAAAGGACATTCACTGTTAACTGGAAAGACAACATTAGCATTAACAAACTGTCCATCACCTAGTGACTCAGTCTCGTGTAGGGCGGCGCATCCGGATGCAGGGCTCACCGGATTACGCTCACCCCGTAAATTCCGTATCCACTTGGTTTGTTGTGATTCGACCGCGGGATAGGCCTGCACGACTAAATTGCTCGCGTTGGAAGCGGCGCCGAAAGGTCGTTCCCCGATAGCCGTTCTGCCGCGGGATCCCAGGCTGTGCTAAGGCGCGACTCCCACTGCTTCAGAAAAACCTGTCTACACCAAGCCTTGGAAACACGCCAATCCCTATAATTGTCTCCACCGATCCCATCCTGAAACCGCCGCTTTTCTGGTGCAGGCATATCAAGACCCGTCAATGAAAGTATGCCTGCTGTCACAATCTCACGCTTCAGGGTGTAGAGGCGCTCAATACTTCCCTCAAGCAACTGCTCGAACGGTATCGCACATGCCGCCTCGATCGCTTCACGAGACACGTAAGGCGAAAATGCACTGAATCCATATCGAGCTGCAGGCGCATAGGTACGGACGTAGGAACGTGACAGTCCGCCAGTGTAGGTCAGGCTGTGCTTTATGGCGTCCACACCCCAACCCTCCTGGTAAAGAAGCGGATTTCTAAGTACGCTGGAGAGTGTGAGATCGGAGTCTTCCAGTGGATAGTCCTTTAGGTTCTCGTCACCTCCGTCCCCGTCAAGGAAATACTTCAATTCCGGGTGAGATTGGCGAATGTGCTTCAGTAAACAGAGCGCGCTGGCAGCGCACTGAACGTCCAGTGGATGGTAGTCTTCAATTACGCTAATGGCCTCGTTCAGGTCAATCTCTTGCGGCGCTGCCTCGACGACAACATGCAGAGCCGAAAGGTTCAGTTGTTCGGCAACCTGCCGAGCCTGGACAGCGTCTTTTCCCCCGCCCAAATCGAGAGTAAACGCGAGAATGTTATCTGGATTGCCGCCGATATCCGTCAGAACCTTGCGAGCCATCAACCAGACCGAAGTGCTATCTATCCCGCCAGAGAACGCAAGACCAATTTTCTCGTTGCGAGGAATCGTTAACAGCCAATTCCTAAGTGCTTCGCTTGCCGCACGTACATACCGGTCACCGCAGGCATGAACGTCTGCCTTGCCTGTAGCAACTGGCGGATTGAAGAACCGGTGGTAGCGAGGTGACGGATCGGGACAGCCAATTTGGTCGATCTCTAAAAGGTAATGCGCAGGTACCATGCGAGTGTATAATGGGTCGAACTGCCAGCCAATTTTGTGATCAACACACCAATTATAAAGACTATCGATACGGTCGGAAACCACCAGGAACGGACCGTGGAACATCTTCGCTACAAAATAGCGCAGCGGTATGCCCATGGTTCGAGCAAGCCTAACGGTGGTTCCCTCACGCCCTACCGCGGCCCACTGCCCCGTAGTCGCGGCAAGAGCCGATATGTCGGCCGACGAAACAGCATTCGATAGATCAAGAAGATCGTCGGCCGCTCTGGCAGATTGCCGTACACCAACCAGATCAACCAGCCTGTCAATACCTTGTAACATCGATTACACCTCATTACCAAAATATGCCATAACAATTTACCAGCCGCGCTGTGAACTCCTGCCCACTAACGTTTGCGCGCCGCTCACCACAGATTAATTCAGAACGGAGTATGAATTGAAAAGGTCCAAAGCAATTACGGTTCACGTCACTGAAGACGAAGCAGAATGGCTGCGTAGACGTGCACATTGGGATGGAACCAGTATTTCTGCCGTAATGCGCAAGCGCCTTCACGTGATGATCGCAAGCGACGGGTACCTGCGCCCTCCCGACGACGAACCACAGGACTTCGGTTATGAGAAAGAGCAGATGCAACTAGCCGTGACCTGCGAGAACCTTCTGGAATAGGCGAAACGCTGCGTTATTCGTGAAGAAACCCGTCCTCCAGGCGCCCTGTGACGGTAAAACCTGCAGGTTCTGTATCATCGGCCCAAATACCACAGGGACCGCCTCCTGGGCTCAGTCCCAGATCAACCTCAGTACCATCCATGCGCAACACGGGATGGTAATAGGGTGCCACTCTCTCCGCCTCACCAACGATATAGTGACCAATAAGTGCGCGCCTAAACCGATTGGAGGATACATTGGGCAGGCTGCCATGCACAAGTTGGCCGTTAAAGAACAGTACATCGCCGGCACGCATTATTACAGGTTCAACAGGTGTGCCCGGTTTAAGAGGAACGGTAACGTCTGTGAAGCTCTGGCTTGCGTCCGCCTTTACAGGACATAGTACCGGCCAGGTATGACTCCCTGGCACTACGTTGAGGCAACCGTTCTCTTCATCACAGTCATCAAGAGCCATCCACGCCGCAACACAGGTTCCAGGCTCAACCTTTAAATAGAACTGATCCTGGTGCAGTGCCTGCCCCCGAGCACCCGCTGGCTTGAAGTAGAGCATGGTCTGAACTGCATATGGCTCATGGCCCAGGATCGCCGTTAACCATGTTCTTAGCCGGGGATCAATTAGCCAACGTTTAGACACATCATCCCAACGATGCATGTGAATCATTCGCGGCCACCTGCGAAGCGGGTCCGGATTGTCGTTATCCACAGGCGGATAATCATCCTGACGTGGTGTTTTGCGGAGTTCCATAAAATGCTCACGGAGTACGTCGGTTTCGCTGATAGTGAATAGCGATCTGGCGACTGTAAATCCCTGCGATTTGAACTCGCTCGCTGCGAAGCTTAATTGCCCTAACTCGGTAGCGGTCACAGAACACCTCCCATTAGTTGGTCTAGCCCTATACGGCATTATATTGCGAATCTGCAAAATCACGCCAGTACATCACTGGCGCTAAGCTACGAAGCATCCGCTCGCAACTGTTCAAAACCACCAGGTCTACCATAGTACTATGGCTTAGAATACCGGCCGCGAATAAACGCATGGGATCGCGTCCCGTTGAATTACGCGATGACTCGCGGCTAAGCACAATTGAAATCATAAAGGTTGGCCTGAAAAGTGCGGATGTCGCCCCTTTTGCTATCCCACAGCTTAAATATCGCGCGTATCTGCTCCTTTCGGCACTACAGTTCTCGCTATTGCATTAATGCCTAATAGATAAAACCAAATGGCGCAGTCGTTAAGCCAATTCAGCCCCAGTGTCCCTAATCGATCTTTTTAGTGGTGCATGTCACCGATTTCAAGCGCCGGTACCGCCAATTTTATCGATGAAATCAGCGCATTCTGTATATATTACGCTATCTTAGCACGTCGGTCGTTTCTGCCCCAACAGATAAGAAGGAAATATTTTGCGGCAATCGAGCGACTACAGGCAATAACAACAATGTTTACCGCTCTCGTAACTCGCTTTCGTGTCAGGATATTTATCGTCGCCGCATGTCGAGTGGCGGTTGGGACCGGTGAGGTAACCATCCTGTCATCCAGCAACTGGTGGCTAGTAAATGCGCAGACAAAATGGTCGTATAGAAATGGTTGATTGGTCGGCATGCTAACTGCGGTAATTTAGTACGAGCAGACGGTTTCAGCCGGTGAGTGCTGCCCAAGATTATCTCATCACGGTAGTCAGGAACCATGCCAGAACAAACTCACAGATGGCCTAAGTAATCACGACTGCTCTGCTTGAACCCCTTAACCATATCGTCCAACTCATTTAAACAGTGGATAGTCGTCTGAATACGAGGGGATCAAACCTGGCTGCAATGAGCACGTTTGGCTTTTAATCAGTGTTTGGCCAGATGGATAAGGAACAATGTGCAAGGCAGCACTACCACCAGAATACGCAAAACTCACCACCATACGGCTTGCAGGTTAACAGGCCATTTGTGGTTATAATCTGAAGCAGGTACGCCACGGCTAAGTAAGGGAGTTTGGATATGCAAAACGATACCACCGGGTCTACACGTGTCACCAAGGAAGAGCAACAGTCGTTTATCGAGAACGGATTTCTAATTCGCAAAAACCTGGTTGCGCCCCAAGAAATTGAGGAACTGCTATTAGATACCATTGCGACAGCACGGGGCAAGTATCCCTGCGATGGAATTAAACCTGCCGCCCCGGGCAAATCGGATGAGGACGTTCTGCATGAAATTCTGTGCATTCACCAACCTCATTACGTCAGCCCAGTGATGTTAAGATATGTGCAGCATCCCGGTATATGCTCGGTACTTTCCGGAATTGTCGGCGCACATTTGCCATTTTGGGATGGCAGTGTAAAGTGTATGCAGAGTATGCTTTTCGTTAAGCCACCAAATTTCCAGGGTCAGGCGTGGCACCAGGACGAGATATATATACCCACGCGGGATCGTTCACTCACCGGCGCCTGGATTGCCCTGGATGATGCCACTGTAGAAAACGGCTGCTTGTGGGTCATTCCTGGCTCGCATCAAAGCGGTTACTTGTACCCCCAACATGCACACAACAACGAGGACGAATTCGATTTTGCACAGGAGAGCTATGGCTTTGACGATACCAAAGCTGTACCCGTAGAGGTTCCGGCTGGTTCGGTCGTGTTCTTTAACGGGTATCTGTTGCATCGCTCACTGAAAAACCGAAGCCAAATATACCGTCGCGTTCTTGTGAACCACTACTGTAACTCTTACTCCCTTCTTCCATGGTCTGTTGAACCAGGTCAGTCCCCGGCCTCTGCCGACAGTCGTTGTGTTGTATCAGTCTCTGGAACCGACCCCTATGCATGGAAGGGTTACATTACGCCGCCAAACAGTGTTTGGCTTCGCACCTGTAAAGCTACAGTAACCAGCCCAAGTGCAGGAGAAAAGAATTGAAATTAAGCTTGAATGCGGCATTGCTGTGCTTATTTGCGGTCTCAGTGCAGTCTATTGTTGCGACACCGGCCCGCGCTTCTGCAACCCACTCCCAGAGGCAATACTCCCTAACGAACTACATGCGTCGCCAGTGGTATCACTATGACCATGATTTGCCGCTAAACGCCCTAGTAGTCCCTTTCGATACGCTACCTTCTGCAAAGCGCTACTTGGTGACGTACACAAGCATTCACGATTTGCGAGTAACTGGAATACTTGCTCTGCCCCTGCACGGTGAGAAGCCGTACCCTTGCATAATGCTTATGCATGGGAGTGGAGGCAGTAAAGACACTTCCTACATTAAGACTTCCAGTATTGCGCTTACGCAGTTAGGATATGCTACGTTCTCTATAGATGCTCAATACTGCGGCGCTCGAAAACTACCCGACCGCAATGGGGATATTTTCCTGCCAGACAGCTACACCTCACGCGATGCCTGGGTGCAAACGGTCGTCGATTTGAGACGCGCGGTAGACTACCTGCAAAGCCGTAGTGATATCGACGGCAAACACCTTGGCTTCCTCGGCTTTTCCATGGGCGCCATGCTGGGCTCGGTTTTTGGAGGTATCGATAAGAGGGTGTCTGTGTTCTGTTTGGCTGTTCCGGGCGGTGCGCTGGAACAGGTTGTGGAGCATATAAAGCGTTACCCGTTTCTGGAAGACCATTGGCCAGTGACTGTTACACCACAAGTGATGCGCATAGTGCATAATGTTACCGAAATTACCGATCCCATTCACTTTGTTGGGCACATTTCTCCCCGTCCTTTGTTTGTTATCACTGCGAAATTTGACCAGGTCATTCCTCCTGAGTCATCACAAGCCTTTGTGAGGGCCGCTCACGTCGACCCACACCTTAAGGTAGAGCAGATAGATGCAAGCCATGTGCTGAACCCAATGATTATCTTCACTATTAGAAATTGGTTTATGAAGGTGATGCCGGCAAATAAATGAGAGGCAGGACATCATGTTCTCAAATTTTGTTCGCAAAAGCGTTGTTGCACGATTTGCCTTTTGCGGCGCAATCTGCATAGCTGCAGCTCCTCAATCACGCCTAAACCCTCGCTCCCTAACGCCTGGTGCAACAGAATATGCAGCACAAATGAAACTTCATCCTGCAGAAAGTGTGAATGCACTGCTACTTCCAATTGTTAAGAAGTACCGACTGCCAGCCATGGCAGTGGCAGTAACGACCAGTCATCAACTTATTGCAGTCGGTGCCGTTGGCGTGCGCAAGTGGAGGAGCAATAGTACCGTAACGATCTTGGATCCCTTCCATTTGGGCTCGGATACAAAGGCGATGACTGCCTCGCTAGCAGCCATGCTCGTTGAGAAGGGCAAACTCCACTGGAATGAACCCGTTGAGGAATGTCTGCCAAAGTTAGCTAGCAAAATGTTGCCAATATACCGGGGAGTTACACTGCAGCAGCTCCTGCAACATCGTTCTGGTTTCTCTGGCGACACGGCCCTGCCAGACGCTAACCTAATGCAGCTGCACAATTTAAACGGTACACCGCAGCAACAAAGGTGGTATTACGTTACCCATCTCTTAATGCAGCCGCCAGTTGCACCACCGGGTAGTAAGTTTATTTATTCTAATCGTAATTACGCGGTAGTTGGCGCCATTGAGGAGACGGTAAGTGGCCTGCCATGGGAACAGCTGATTACAAACTGGCTCTTTAGGCCGCTTGGCATGACCACCGCGGGCTTTGGCGCAGCAGGAAACCCTGGCAAAGAAGATGCGCCGTGGGGCCACAGAGTTGTTGCTGGCGTTCATGTCGCAATAAGCCCAGGTCCAATGGCTGATAACCCAGTCTGTATCGCGCCCGCCGGTGAGGTTCATTGCAGTATCGAAGACTGGGCGAAGTACGTCGCACTACAGTTACGCGCTCTGCGAGGTGACTCAACCGTGCTCAGTAAAACGGCGGCGCATGCCCTGTTTACCCCACAATTTGGGGGAGACTATGCCGGTGGCTGGTTGGTAACTCAACGCCCGTGGGCAAATGGCACGGCGTTCACACACGCAGGCAGTAATACCCTTAACTACTGTGTTGTGTGGATGGCCCCTAACCGCGATTTCGCTGTTATGGTAGCTACTAATCAGGGTAACGGCGGCGCAGCAGCAGCATGTGACGACGCTGCAACAGCCCTTATAGAGCGGTACCTGCTTACCGAACATCTCGACAGGCATTAGGGTCGTACCATAGGGGTTCAATCTGAGATGCACAACACCGAAAACGCCAAAGCGGTGAGATCCGTACCGCCTGCTGCCGTTCTCTACTTTCTTATAGTCGCTATTATCGCTACGGCAGTATTTATGCGTATGCGCAGGGAAAAACGGATACCCCAAGTCGTTATCCACAATTTTCCAATTCGTGTTCTCGCGTATTTCGGACAGGATTCACTTGGCTCAATGCCCTCTACTTTAGCTACGACCATGAACGGAGACGCTTGCATCCTTACGGTCACCGGCGGACTGCGTGGACAGGGCTCATTAGACCACTACAGGAGTAAATCTGGCAAAATTAGAGCGGTGCGTGCTCTTAATCACTCATACGTCAGCTTTTCCTCGGTCCCTTCGGAGTTAGTATCCTGCGGAAGCAGCGTTGTTTATGGTACACAAAGCACCTCGCCACATTCTGCAAGTTCCGAGCTTTTCTCTTTTGACGCCAACAGAAATCGACTGACTCCGTTGTTGAAAGGTCACCATCTCCAAACATTCTCAATTGTTGGTCATGACAATGAGTCTATCTATCTGTGCTCTGATCACATGGACATGTCCGACATCAATAAACCATCGGACAATGCATGGGCGAAGCCGTCGCAATTATTACAGTATAGTCTTAGTAAGCACAAGGTTTCGGTTCTGTGCTCATTCCCTCCACGTAGAAATGACTACGCTGCTGAGGAATGCTCCAGTTTAGTAACTGGGAACAACGGTATGCTTTATGGTGCGCGCAGTGATGGTGGTTCAGTAACAGGCGGATACTTGGGCACCGGCGAAATATTTAAGATTGCACCCAATGGCATAGTTACAGTAGCACATGCATTCTCACCGCTAAGGTTCTTTTTGCGCAATAGAGACGGCGCAAATCCTGTACAACTCGCTTCAGATGCCGTCGGTGACGTTTACGGTATCACTGCAAGAGGTGGTGAAGGAGGAAATGGTGTTTTGTTCAAGATCGCGCCTAATGGAACATTTACTGTTCTGCACAGCTTTTCTGCGACCACTACCGGTAATAATCGTTCAGGAGTACACCCTACGTGCTTAATTGTCTCGCCTGCAGGAATAGTATACGGAGCAGCGGATCTTGGTGGATCAAATGAATTTGGAACAATCTTTCGTTATGTTCCATCAAGCCATACGTTTGACGTTATTCATGAATTTGGTTCTACAAGCAAAATAACAGGACAGCAAGAGGGAGCCCAGCCGCTTGACCTTACGTTTACCAAAAGTGGAAATCTTATGGGGGTAACTGAATTTGGCGGTAAGTACGGAGGAGGCACGTTGTTTGAATTGAAGCTTAACCGCCAGAATTAGACTGCGAAGTTTAACGTATCGAACGCTAGGCTCATCGTCGTCAATTCTTATATGTCGATCGGCTCAAATCCTTAGACCGCACACATGGTTTGACCAGAATAGATCACTGTGATATAATTTCGTAATCTCTGTCCGATTTGATTTATGAGCTAAGCGGGCAGTCGACTGCTGATATTAGGAGTTTAACTGATGTCCGGACATTCAAAATGGCACAACATACGATTGCGCAAAGGCGCTCAAGACGCGCGTCGCGGAAATCTGTTTACAAAGCTTGCCAAAGAGATTATTATGGCCGCCCGGGCAGGTGGTGGTAATCCAGATAACAATCTTCGGTTGCGACTTGCAGTACAGCGGGCTCGCGAAAACTCAATGCCCAATGACAACATCAAGCGATCGATCCAACGAGGCACCGGCGAAATTGAAGGCGCCATGTACGATGAAGTTACGTACGAGGGCTACGGCCCCGGCGGTAGCGCAGTCCTTGTAGAGTGCGCAACAGATAACAAAAACCGCACAGTTGCAAATATTAGAAATATATTCACGAAAAACGGTGGCAGAATGGGCGAGTCCGGGTCTGTTGCTTACCGCTTCCATCCTGTAGGATTGATCACTGTAGACCGAACCGCTGTAACAGAAGATGAACTGTTTGCCCTGGTAACTGAGGCAGGTGCGGAAGACCTTCGATCGGACGAAACCCATTGGGAGGTCGTTACGCAGCCAGAGGATTTCGGAGCAGTAAGACAGGCGATTGAGGAAGCTAACATCCCCATTGCTACCGCAGAGAACGTCATGGAGCCAGCGGATACAGTGCAGTTAGATGCCAAAGATGGCGCCCTCATGCTGCGCCTAATGGAGCGCTTGGAGGACGATGAGGATGTTCAGCACGTGTATGCAAATTACGACATTCCTGACGAAGTTCTCGAAGGTCTCGCGAACAGTTAAATGGTTTTTTCGGTTGGCGCTGCCGCTCGTATTGATTTGTGACACAGCGGCAGCGACCGCGGCTATCTCGATCACTACTGAGGCAGGGTATCTCAGACAAGCACAGGGAGACATGGGCCGTCGCCTGTGGGATCTTAATACCTGGAACCCGGTTGAAGTCGTTATATCGGGCGCTCAACCTGGGAACAAGGCCACCGTTCAATTAACTCTGTCAACAGACGCCCCTGGTTCTCACCATGTTACTTTCTTCAAGACGATTACACTTATCGGCGGCATTGAACCGCAGGTGGTACACTTCGCTCTACCCCCCGCCGGGTTGCCACCGGCCTATGCTTCGTACACTCCTCATATCTCCATAGCCGCCAAATTACTCACAAACGGCTCTGTTTCCTCCAATGTCACGCAGATAACCTCGCGCGACCTTGTGGGATATCCCGCAATGCAGCTGTTGCTACTTACCTCCACAGGCGACCTATCCTACCTGCAAAATGCGCACGGTGCTAACGCCTTGCCTGTTCCCAAGTTGGCTGCGTATAGCAGCCAGCCGCTCGATTGGCGCAGCCATTATCGATTTCTATTGCCTCCCCCTGGTGGACTACCAGAAAGTGCGCTAGCGTATGACCCTGCCTCTGCGGTTGTACTGCACGACCTTCCTCGGGATGGGTTAAACGAGCGGCAGGTCAATGCGCTAAAAGAGTATGTCTACAGCGGCGGTCTGTTAATAGCATCGGGAGGCAGTTTTGGCGCCATGCAGAACAGTGCAGTAGCTGCTCTCCTGCCAGTCGTGCCCGTCTCCGTGGAGAATGTAAAGAAACTGACAGCATTGCAGAATTATGCAGGTGCGGTCGCGCGTTTTCCTCAGGGAATAGCGATGACGGTAGCCAAACCCAAACCTGGGTCCGTCGAGTTGTGCATCACGCACAAGGGAATACCCGTCGTATCTGCGATTCGCCGAGGAAACGGGTACGTTATTTACTGTGCCATTAATCTCTTCGATCCTGCTATGCGTAATTACGCGAAGAGCCCCGAACTATGGGCGCGGCTGCTACAGAATTCCTCTACCGAGCATCGTGTATTCAAGTTATCTCGATTTACACGCCTATCGCTTGCTAACGCACTGGCAGGACAGCGAGCAATAGCAATGCCCTCGCTTTGGCTGTTCGCTGCATTCTGTTCAGTCTACGCAGTATTGGTTGGTCCAATAAACTACTATGTCCTCAAACGCTACGATCGCAAGGAATTATCATGGATAACCATACCCCTCCTCGTGGCATTATTTTCGATTGTTGCAATTATCGTGCAAATCAGCCTGAGGGGCGCAAAACCGAGTGTTCACACCGCCCTCATCATGCAGAGCTCTTCAGGTTCACCGCAAGTGAGCGGCGCCATTCAATCCTCGCTCTATTCCACGGCTCAAAATAACTATCGCCTAACGTATCTTGGGGATCCTGCTAACGGGATCGACTGTTCTGGCTATACACCCAACGTCATCAAGTACAGCAATCCATTTATCTATAGCAACAGTGACACGGGTGGTATTGACGAGCACGATGGCGTAACGGCAGCCATTAACGTTCCAATTGCAGCATATGCAACAACCGCCATTGGATGCGCCTTCAGCGGGACCTATCCGGGCGTTAGTGTCGACGTTCTTGCTTGCAATAAACACCGCCTTACGTTGAGGATTCACAACAACCTGGCGCAGCCATTGAACGACGTTGCGTTTCTCCTGCGTAACAATCCGTTCGTGCAGTTCGGCTACGATGTCCCATCCCAGAGAATTCAAAACAGTCCTCACATGCTAGCCGTGCCCAATTGCGCCGCTCGTAGCACCATCACCTGCACGCTCTCCAAAGCCGACCTGCGTAGGCTTCCATCCGACGATAGTTTTCAATACCAGTCGCCGAACCACCTAAACTTGCGTGATTCAATGTTGCGTTACCTTCTGGTGAGCCTCACGTATCCAACACCTGTGAGCGAGGGCATAACCGTTCCACAACACGCTTGGCGCCCGCGATTAGTTGCGTGGAATACGCAGCCTCTAGCCCGCTTACGAGTTGACAATCTGCAGCTAAAAGGCAAAGAGCGGAATCTTGTCGTGGTTTCCGTTTCTGATAGCAGCCTAAAAGTGCTACCGTTTAGCGTCCGCCCACAGGGTTACTACATAGGAAAAAATACACCGAATGAACGGTAATCCCATAATAAAACGAGAAATTCGCAGGCTGCGGCTACGACGGTTAGGCAGGGGAGCCGCGTGGGCTTTAATACTGGCAGGGGCGACACTTATGCTGCTTTGCGGTTACTGGTTTGTTTCAGAGTTAACAACATTCGACGATGGCGGAGCCTTGTCATTATGGCAGACTATGATGGTAATCCAGCTTCTGCTCGTAATCATTGTGGCGCCCGCAATAGCGGCTGGAGCATTTTCACAGGAGCGGGAGCAGCGAACGTGGGAGCCGCTAACTTCCTCAACGATGACCAACTTTGAAATAGCATTGGGAAAGCTTCTTGGAAAACTTGGTCTCTGTTCTATAGTAATCGTTTTAGCGCAGCCAGTTTGCATTCCCATCCTATTCAGTCTGCCTCATACAGACAAAACCATGGTTTCTTTAGTAATGGCAAATTGTGCACTTCTCTGTATAATGCTGCTATTCGTAGTCGTAAGCATGTTTTGCTCATTCGTCCTTCACAAGACCGTGCATGCAATTGCCGCTTCTTATACTCTCCTTGTCTGTTTTGTAACAATCGGTACCGCTGTTATAGGCTTCGCATTCGCTTTTACGGGTTCGGCGCCAAGTTATATTTCAGGTGCGCTGACATTTCTTAACCCGGTGAGTTTACTTGTAGTCTGCACCGCGCCGCATCATCACCACACCTATATGGAAGCATCGCTATCCATTGCCGCCTATACGTCTATAAGCGTAATACTATTCGCCTTTATTACTCGCAACTTAAGGAACACGGCCCGCACATTCCCGGTTCGCTAGAGGAGAAATCGTCATTGCCAACCGTTTTAGTAGAACATTTGTCGCGAACCTACAGATCCGGCAGTACGGAACTTATCGCACTCGATGATCTCTCACTGTCTCTGGACGCCGGTGAGATATTTGGATTCATAGGACCTAATGGCGCAGGTAAGACTACGACCATCAAAATTCTGTCAACACTTTTGCAACCAACTTCTGGCCGTGCGGTAGTCTGTGGACATGACGTAAGTCTCGAACCATCAATGGTGCGGAGATTAATTGGCTACATGCCTGATTTCTTTGGCGTCTACGATGACATTAAGGTTTGGGAATATCTGGATTTTTTTGCCGCAGCCTATAAAATTCCCAAGCATACTCGTCAAAGTGTAATAAGCGGCGTGCTTGATCTCACTGACCTAACCATAAAAAAAGAAGCCTACGTAGAGTCGTTATCCAGAGGTATGAAGCAGCGCCTATGCCTTGCCAAGACGCTCATCCATGATCCTCCCGTTCTACTTCTGGACGAGCCTGCCTCCGGACTAGATCCGAGAGCTCGTATCGAGATTCGTGAACTTCTCAAAGAACTGAAGTCAATGGGAAAAACCATCCTGGTATCCTCTCACATCCTTCCCGAAATGGAGGATTTCTGTACCAGAATTGGCATCATAGAGCGTGGAAAACTGTTGGTTCAGGGAAAGGTTGACGAGATCATTGCAACCAAACAGGGCGGCACCAAATTCGTCCTGCGGGTCGTGGATGACATTGAGAAGGCAGCTGCCATTCTTGCAAGTATTCCGTTCGTAACCGTTGAAGACCCAGGATCCCATGATCAAACACGCGAACCAAATACCATCGCGATCATCTACAGTGGTGAGATGGGCAGCGAACATAAGGTGCTAACGTGCCTAATTAGTGCTGGTGTTAAAGTACTCTCCTTCTACGCACCACCCTCCGATCTTGAGGATATCTTCATGGCGGTTACTACCGGAGCAGTTAACTAAGATGGGGATGCTAAGCCACCTTTTGTGGGATAACCCGGTTCTCACCAGAGAATTTCGTGTGCGTATGCGTGGAACGCGAGCAATGTGGCTAGTCTTTGGCTACGTTGCACTTCTCTCTGCAGCAATGGTGATAGCGCTTGCATTTTGGACGATTGCGGTTCGCAACAGCACTGCACGACCGGAAACTGCTACAATCGGTTCCACAATGTTCGGGGCCTTAGCGACAGTACAATCCATTCTCGTGATCTTCATCACTCCAGCAATTACAAGCGGCGCCATCACGATTGAACGTGAACAACAAACTCTGGATCTAGTGCTAATATCCGGGCTGTCACCATCGAGTATTGTAACCGGGAAAATGTTGGCCGGTGCCTGCTTTTCAATACTTTTAACCTTCACGACACTGCCTCTATTTGCTCTTTGCCAGGTACTGGGAGGAGTAGACGCGAACACCGTCCTCTCGTTCTTCTTAGTGCTGTCTGCCTATGCTGCGGTCATGGCCGCCATGGGCATTCTGTGGTCATCCATTGCCCGTAGTACAATGCTTGCGGTTTTATCCTCATACACCAGTGTCATGATTCTGATAATGGTCTACTTGTCGGCACGTGTAGTCATTTTGCAAAGCGCCGTAGGTATGGCGTTATTCACACTTCAAATCGCTTTGGGAATGCATCCCGAAAGCACTAGATACACCTTCGGCAACACATCTCAAGGGCTAATATTCTACCTTAACGTACTTTTCATCGTGGTACTCATGTGTCACAGCGCGGTGTTGTACCTTGACAAGGAAAACGATTGGCGCGCGCTCATTCATCGGGCTTTAACCTCCCTGTTTATTTTATGGATTACCGCTCGTCTAACCCTCGGTTGGTTTGATATTCATAGTAATGTGAACATGATTGCGCAGGCCCATTTTGGGGCGACAGAGTACACGAATGCACCTCTAATTGTCATTATCAGCGGCATCGTGCTTTTCACGATTCTGTTTGCAACCAGCAACGGCTACAGGGAATTTCATAACTCTCAACTTGATCCACGCAGTCCGCATGAAGGCGTTATCCGTCGGTGGGCCAACTCTGACGCGCTGCGATTTTTCCATGTTGTCGTTACCGCGGCACTCATGCTCGCCATATACCTGGCGGGTCATTTCATTGCCCATGTTCGTGAGGTACCCGAGAGTAATTTGAAACTCCTGCTTTTAGCCACACTTTTTGGGGCGGCAGGATTGTCACTGTTTTGTATCCTGCTTTCGCGTGCAACATGTCAGCGATGGGCGGCAATGTGTATGGCTCTAACCGCCATTATTGTGGGTGCGGTAATTGGTCTGACCAGTACTGTTGAGTCTCACATCCGCTTGTCAATCCTGTATCTGCATCCATTTGCCGTAACCTATTTCCTATTTCAGCCCACAGCGTATATAAGCGATACCGCAATGCCTACAAGCACACAATTCGCGTGTATCGTTTGCACACGATGGCTTATAGTCTCGATTGCGTTTGTTGCGTTCATTGCTGTAGGCAACCGCCGGCGCAGTCGCGCGACATCGGTTACGGCGTCATGACACACTCTGGTATGGTGGTAACCCGGAATAGTGAGCTGCACATCGCCTTGCGCCATGTGCGATGGAGGTTACGACTGATTCGGGCATGGAATGCCCTCCCCGCGTCGATTGCGTGTGCCTGCCTCGTCATAATAATCTGGACAGTAGTGGCTCACCGTGAGATGGGATCCCGTCCAAGCGAAATGCAAGCGGCCGCTGTGCTGTTGACATCTGTACTGGTAATGCCCGGCTTAGCTGGTATGTGGCCCTTATCTGAAAGCCATGCAGCAAAGGTCATGGAATTTCGTGCCGATTTGAAGGATAGTCTGTCCGCGGCTCTCTACCTTGAACCGCAACTGGATCATCCATTTCGGTCTCTCGTTACAGAAACTGCAATAAACAACCTTCGTTCGCGCGACCTTCGCGGACCTTTACCATTTAACCGTCCGCGTTTACTCGCGGTAGCGGTCGCGTTTACATGCCTTGCGGCACTGGTGTATCACGTGAATGCGCCATTAATCGCTGTGCACACGAAAAGCGATGTGAATGAAATGGTGGCAAAAGTTCACCAGATACGCTCCGCCGCGCAGCTCTCGACTCATGCCGCCCGTAATCTTCACTCGCCCGGAGCTTTGACGGAAGCTCGCAAGCTACGCGCCCTTGCAGACAAAATGCAACACCGCGAACTGTCACCCGAAATGGCGCTCGTAAAGCAGCACGCACTATCGCTGCAACTGCAACGGCTAATAGATGATGCAGAGGCTGCGGGAGGCGGGACGCCGCGCAGCGTTGCGGCCGATGCTCTAGCAAACTGGCAGTCATCCTTGCCTAAGGGTAATCGTTCCACCGAAATGTCCGCCTCGAAAGGTGTCACTAACAGCCCATCGGGTACATCCCATGCTGCCGCCCTTGCGCATTCGCTCGCCCTCGCTCTTCAATCCAAACGAGAGTCAGCGGTCCAATCGAGCCTTGAGAAATTAGTGACTTCAGGCGCCAAACTGCACAACGGTCAAACTGCACTTGCAGTTCAATCCATGTTGCGAGCGGTGTCACAGGCCTTAAGGCAAAACGGCCAGCAGGCGGCAGCAGCGAAGGTCGATTTATTTGCAAAGTCTGTCAAAAATCGGAGGCAGGCAGGTAAATCGTCGAATGGCAGCAATTTGGCAGGAATGCAGCAAGCAATGCAACAAGCATCAGAAGCGCTGTCGGGAACTACTCCACTTTCATCCAGTACCAAGCAGGGAATTGATGCGCTAAAACAGGCTGAACAACTGATCAACCATGGTTACGCCCAATCCAAGTCACCCGGCCAACACCCTGTCGGTGGAACAGGATTTACACTTAACGGATCGCATGATCGTTATGTGCCACTTCCACAACGACCGGGGCACCCTCACGAGGTGCTAAAGTCACGGCCCACGCACGCAGTACCTTCCCCTGGTAAAAACGTGGCACCCAACAGCCAATCGTCATTAATAAAGCAAATGACAAGCACTAAACCCAACGCACAAATACTTGGCAAGGTCACCACTAGTGAGGGACAAATTACTCAGGTTTTTCGGGCTCTCCCAGGGCGGGTGACCGGCTCGACACCCATATACAGCGTGCGCCCTGGCAAGATGTCGGAAGCGGAATCGGCACTGCGACAAAACAATATTCCACCGTCCGTGCAGGCGCAGGTTCGCAACTACTTCTCCTCACTTCAGCGCAAGTAGAGAACTATACCGTAAGGAGTTTAGTTTGAGTGACATAGAGTCGGCAGCGAGGGAATTCAAAATCTCCTTTGATCGGCTGCACGAAGAGATAAAAAAGGTGATAGTAGGGCAGACGGATGTGATTGAGCCCGTCATTGTGGCCCTGCTCGCCGGTGGTCATGTGCTGTTGGAAGGCGTCCCAGGGTTGGGAAAAACGCTCCTTGTGCGCACACTGGCCGAGGCAGTGGGTCTAAAGTTCTCCCGCATTCAGTTCACACCAGACCTCATGCCGGCGGATATTACAGGTACCAACCTTATTGAGGAGGCAGAACACGGTCGCCGCACATTTCGGTTTCAACCAGGGCCGATATTTGCTGGCCTAGTGCTGGCCGATGAGGTAAACCGTGCAACTCCCAAAACCCAAAGTGCTATGCTTGAGGCAATGCAGGAGAAATCTGTATCTGTATCTGGCCAATCACACCTACTACCGACTCCGTTTTTTGTCATGGCAACACAAAACCCTATTGAACAGGAAGGTACCTATCCCTTGCCAGAAGCCCAGCTAGACAGGTTCATGTTCAAGCTGATTGCGGCACGGCCAACCCACGAGGAGATGGATCTCATACTCACCCGCACCACAGGAAGTGAACTTTCTACCATCGCCAAAGTTATAACGGGTGAGAGTATCCTGCAAATGCGCGAGCTCGCAAGACTCGTTCCTGTGGCTCCTGAAGTACGAGCGTTTGCTATAAGGCTCACAATGGCATCACACCCAGAGGATGCGCTCGCCCCCGACGATGTAAAGCAGTTTGTGAGATGCGGTGCTAGTCCGCGCGCCGCACAGGCGATGGTTGCTGCAGCGAAGGTTCGTGCTCTGTCAAAAGGACGTTACAACGTCTCCATAGAAGACATTCAGTGTCTGGCACATGCAGCCCTACGGCACAGGATACTGGTCAACTACGAGGGTATTGCAGAGGGCATTTCAACGGACAGACTGATAGCCTCGCTGATCGCTGATACAACGAATGCGATAAATCGGAAGTTGTAACGTTAGCAACATAAGATTGAAACTGGCAGCATGGGCGCTATGATTTACGCACATGCTGCCGTGCGAACATTGGCTAGGGAAGAGTTAGTGCTGTTGCCCCGGCGTAAGATGAGCCGTTGGCAACTCCTCTTACGAACTCAACACCTCGCACACCGGGCGAACCAGTGTAGTTGTAGATTTCTGTCACAGTTGCAGACTGACCTGGCGTTAGAGTTCCTATTGAGACTGCAGTAGAAGACTGCGGTTTAAGCGCTGTGCCGCCCACATAAAGTAGGGCAGAATTGAGCGTAACACCAGTCGCGTTGGCAGTACCAGTATTTGACACAGTTACCTGAACTGTTACGGTTGATGTACCGACGCTAGGAGCTGATACTACCTGCGAGGCGGCCTGAACTCTAGCGAATCCAACCTGCATTACCAGGGCGCCGCTGCTATTCGGTAAGTTAGGATCATAGACTGTGATTCGGTCACTCTGTTTTGTAAGAAGCGACGCCGCGTTAACCGTGGCATCCAGACGGTAGGCACTGTGCCATACCGTTGGCAACGGCACCCCATTCCACTCTACCACCGCATTGGTCGCGAAACCAGAACCGTAGAAGGAGAACGTGAAATTGCCGTTTCCACCGTTGTTAATGGCGACCTGATTGGGACTAAGATATCCCGCGCGAGGTCCCACGCGAAATATGGTTCCGAACCCAGTGCCGCCACTGAATCCCGTCCCGTAAAGATTGTGATCCGGCCCGATAAGCACACCAGAGCGGGATAGAGAGGCATCTGTACCGTTGAAGCTGTGAATATTATCCAACACGCCGCTCGAAGGATCAAACCGGAACACGGTGCCATAGCCGCCCAAACCGCCGATCTGCCCTGTACCGTAAAGCGCGTTTCCTGGCCCTACCGACAGTCCTTCTTCAGGTTCTGAGGTGTCAAGCAGCTGAGAACCGAACGTGTAAGCTATTGAATAGTTTGTTGTGTTTGGGTTATAGGAGTAAATGGTACCGGCGCTGCCGGAACCGCCCAGCGCAGTAACCCCATAAATGTTTCCGTCGGGTCCAAATATCAGGCGCCCCTTGGGCACAGTTCCATCCGTTGTAGAGGCTCCGAAGGCATGCAGAACGGTGAAGTTATTGTCCGATGGCGAATATTCCCACAAAGTGCCGCTATTGTGAGCGCCGATGAACGACGTCGTGCCATAAAGGTTACCGGCAACGTCTTCCAGCAGCGGACTCTCGGCATTGGCGCCGTCCGGATTTCCGTGAAAATAGTATAGGTCAGTAATAGAATTCTTCGCAAGCGAGTAATCATACAGTACGCCGTAGCCGCTTCCACCAAGCGCGGTCGCCCCGTATAAATCACCGTTCGCACCAACTATCACACTTGCAACCGGGTAAGCTCCATCGTTGCCGGTGAAGCTGTGAATAACTGAAAAAACGCCGGTAGGACTTACCTGGTAGATGGTGCCGTTCCCATACTGTCCATTAACCATGGTAACGCCATAGATATTTCCGTTGTTAGGATCGTAGGTCACTGGCACTGCATCGTGTTGATTATCATGTGCCTGAAATGGAAAAGAGGCAACCGTAGTAATATCGCCCCACGGAAACACCTGAAAGATGGTGCCTTGACCGTACTTACCGCCCGAGTCGGTTACGCCGTAGAACGTTCCGTTTGGCCCAGCAGAAAGCTGCATAGGATATGCACCATCGGCATTGGTTATTCCATTCAGGCCGCTGAAAACGTGCAATGGTATCGCAGGATCATCCGGAGCACTGGGTTGCGTCGCCAACGCCGGCCCTGACGCGAACGCCATAGCGAGGAGCGAAGCCGCCAGGCCGCGCCTTACAAGTTTGTACATTTCAATCTCCAGGTAGCGCTTTTCGCTACATGCTGATGTATTTTTTATTTAATGGTGTTCAACGCGCAGCAGCCAGTGTTGCGCCATAATTCTGCGCTTATATGGGTATTATGGGTATCTAGACTGAATCTAATTACCTGCTAGTTGAACGTGATTCCTGACCTGTTTGTCCACGTTAATAGCGCGCGGTTGCGCCCACATGGCATGTCAATTATTAGGGCAGCCAGCACGCTTAACAGTGCAAAGACGCCGCACAAACGCTGCATATGGCAGGAATGAATCGACATCACCTTCAACGGCGAGGATTTTGCAATGGATGCTTTTAAGTCGCAAATTGAGTCTTTTCTTGATTATGAGCTTACAGAAAGAGGGCATTCATCCAATACAGTTGCAAGCTACCGTATTGATCTGTATCAGCTGTGCTCGTTTGCGATGGGGCACGGTTTAAAAAGTAGTGAGGAGCTGACACGCACACATGCGGAGGGCTTTATCACTTACCTTGTTGGGCAGAGACTAAGTGAGGCCACGATAGCTCGCAAGGCTGCGGCCATGCACTCGTTTGCGCGGTACCTCCAGGCAATGGAACTCCGCTCGGATGATTTTATGGCAATGGTACCAAGCAGAAAGCGCCCTAAGCGCCTCCCTCACCCTCTTTCAGAAGCGCGCATGAAAGCACTGCTCGAATTCGGCGAGAGTGATACCGCGGAGAAAATCAGGAACCGGGCACTGTGCGAGTTGCTGTACGCATCGGGACTACGTGTATCGGAGCTGTGCAACCTTCGCGTCGAAAGTCTCGACATGCATGGTCGGACAGTACGCTGCGTAGGAAAGGGCAGCAAGGAACGCATTGTACCAATGGGCGAAGTCGCATGTGAATGGCTGCACCGCTACCTAACCGTTGCCCGCAAACCGTCCAAACCATCCAGGGCGGCAAAAAACGCTATGCGCTCAACGGCAATTAGCCCATTCCTATTTCCTAACAAGAGGGGCGGCCAAATCTCGCGCGCGCAGGTTAGGAATATTTTAGTTAGGCGTGCAAAAAGCGCTGGTCTACCTGCAAGAATCTCACCCCACACGCTGCGCCACTCATTTGCCACCCACCTTTTAAATAATGGCGCCGACCTTCGCGTTATACAGGAGATGCTAGGCCATAGCAAGGTAACCACCACCGAGATCTACACACAGGTGAGCCGAGATAGATTGCGAGAGGTATATCGAAACGCACACCCACGTGCGCATTCCACAAAACCGCAGGTCAGCCCTTAAAACGACATTAGCCAAATCGGCCCTACAGATTTTACTCGCGTGTGCGTCAATCAACACGACAGCCGCGCGGTAGCCTGTAAAATGCTTTTTGCTTTTGCGTGTAGTAAACCAGTGTATAGGAGCCCATCTCCAACCATTCCTTTTCCAGCTTGTGGACCAGCTTTGCAACTCTTTCTGATCCTCATATTATTAGTTCCATTTTCTTTTGCAATTAAATTGACAAGAATGTCGCTAATGTGCTATCGTATTTACTGTGCATTTTAATTTAACCGAGCGCTTTAATTTACCGAGCGCTTTAATTTACCGAGCGCTTTAATTTACCGAGCGCTTTAATTTCATAGAGCGCGCATTTCCATGAAGGAGTGTAAGCGTATGTCGGTTCTATCCGCCCGTCGGAATGTGTTGCTGACTGCCCTTCTTGCGACGCTATCCGTATTCGCTCTTCTGCAAACCGCGAACGCGCAAACCCCATGGGATACAATTCCTCAAGCCGGTTTTGAGCGCGCAACCGGATTCTACTACGCATCACCCGCCTCGGGTATCAGCCTCGTCTAATCAAATGTACTGGGTGAGTTTATCCTGTAGTCGCTGCAAAGTTCCCCTTCCGGTTAATTACAGGAGAGGAGCTTACTATTGAGAGGACTGCTAACATGAAAAAGCGATTATTGGTCGGTATTTTGTTGAGTGCTCTAGTGAGCAGTGTGAACCTGTTAAATGCACAGCCTGGCTATAAAAGGGAGAACAAACCGACATATCTTCCGGTTCACGCCCCACACCTCAGCTACTATGCCGTCGTAGAGGAAATGTTACCCAACCCACCCCGGCGTCTTTATCACGTGTGGTACTGCAATGGCCGATGGAAAACTGCCCCAGCCCAAAAGTTTGTATTGTCGAACGATCCTAAGTTAATTGGTAGCCAGATGGCATTCTATAGGACACGCCGGTTTGATGGCTCTTATCCTGGCTTGGTGTGGGTAGAAAACCGGATGGGAATGGCCTATCCTGCTGAATCCAGTGAGCGCTACAACATTGGTAGGTTAATAGAACTTCACGGAATTACCGTAGTTAACAAGAAATACGGTACTCAAAACCAGAGCGAGGCAGAGGCAGCTTACCATAACCTATCTCCGCAATATCCAATGGCTGGTCGACTTCTGGTAACTGCTTCGCAACAACCTGGAAAGGACTGCCTCAAGGGCGCGCATGTTGAAGGTGTTGACAAGGTGGCAGGGCGAGTATGTCGCCGGTACTCAAGTTATTTCGGCACGGTGTGGATTGATAAGAAGACACAACTAGTGCTCAAGCAGAAAATCAATATGGGTGGTGCGCCCCCCGTTATTTTCAAGGTTTTATCCATTCGATTCACACACATACTCCCTCGTTCCATGTTCGAACTGCCTCGCGGCACACGGGTTTATCGACCAGCCGATTTTACCGGTGTTCCGCTTCCCGCCGGCGTTATCCCGATTAAAATGCCCGCTGACATCGCAGCTACTGGCATAAACTAGGCCAAGGAATAGTATTTGAAGTTGAAGGAGGAATTATGTTGAGGCTCAATATCCCGATCTCTCTACCAGCCGTTCTGGCGGCTTTCGTACTATCGGTCGGCCCCGCCCAGGCAGCCCCGAAACGGAACAGTTCGCCGCATTTGTCCCGAACGTACGTGCCAATTCACGCACCCAGGATTTCATACTATGCCGTAGTGAAATTGCAGGACCGCGGCATGCCGGCGCAGTACTATAGGGTTTGGTACTGCAATGGCATGTGGTTGAAGAAACCCGGGCAGCCACTCCCTAAATTTTTTTCGCACAATCAGGCACTGGCTTTAAAATCAGCCTATCTCACCTATTACTTCGATGGGTCCTACCCTGATTTGGTCTGGGAGTCTAATCCACTTGGCTTTTGTGCGCCTGGGCAAGGGAGTGATATGTCGAATCTCGACCGTCTGTATCACCTTTACGGCAAACCGCATGTCGATCAGAAATTTCACATACCCGTAGATGACACTGTCGACGGCTGGTATGGCCATCCTGACCAGATCTATCCCTTTGGCCATATATTGGTAAGCCCGAACGAACGGCCGTTTAAAATTTTGAACCCCACCATTCAGCGCAAAGGTACTGCAAAAGTTGCAGGTAGAACCTGCGATGTCTACAGCAGCGACATGGGTACGTACTACATTGATGCTGCAACACACATTGTACTGCGTGCCGCAATGACGGCGAAGGCGGCAAACATTGTTTTCTCCGTGGTCAGCATTAAGTATACAAAGACGTACCCACGGTCGCTTTTCCAACTGCCGCCGGGTACGCGAGTGTGGCGGCCATTAGACTACGTTGGCCTCAAACTACCTAATGGAGTAAAGGCGATTAGAATGCCGGCCAAGATCGCGGCAACAGGAATAGTGCATTAGTTTCTACTCGCAATTTACTTAATGGCAATCGTAAGCTGGTTAGGACGGTGGCTCGCACGCCAGTTCTATGCGCTAAAGGACACCTATTAAAATGAGATGTATGAAACCCATCGTTTTAGGATTACCACTTCTCTGCCTGTGTCTTGCGTCACCTGCGGCAACACCACCAAAACGTGCGGCCACAGGCCCTGCAGCCGCCGATGTCAGCCTCAAACTTGTGGCCACCCCACTCTACATTGCCGCTGCAGAGCTATCGGCACAAACCCACCAACAAGTTACAGTTGCCAACTGGGCAAAAGATAGACCGTTCACCATCCTGTGCAACCACACGCCGGCAGCCAGTATTTTAAGCGCGCTCGCCTGGGCCACAAGAGGCCGCTGGGTGAGGCTAAAAACAGGCGGAATATGCTTGCAGCCAGACTCAGGTACTCTGGCCCTAGAGCAGAATCAGATACAGGAGCGAAAGACATGGATACGGAATCGCGTATGGAAGCGGGAAGCAACGATTCAGCGGAACGTTGACGCGGCCCCTCGCGATAGTATTGTTGCAACTATTTGGCAGTCGCTTTCTCAGGAGCAGCAAAAAGCCGTAATTGGTACCGCCGTATTACATGTGGGAGCATCAGGAGCAGACTTCACTCAATTACGCAAAAACATCATAGGCGACGTGCACTATGATTCCTTATCGCCGGAACTGCAGGAGACTGTTAAAGAGCAGCTTGGTGGTATGCTTGCGCTAGGCAATATGACCCCGCGAACCAACCTGAGCAGTTTTACCCTGGGCTTTTGTTGGTCTACAAGCCAACTGAATGTTGGGGGTTATACCCATGGGCACAAGGGTTGGGTATCGGGCACCATGCCGCTCCTGCAATCCAATAGCGCAACATTCCTACTGGGGAAAGACGGTGCGCTCATTGCCTCCGATGGTTGTAACGCCGAGCGCGAAAAAGCTCGAGTAGATCTGTTTACGCCGTATTCCCACGGACGCTGGACGTCTACATTCGTTGTGCCGCAAAACATAGATTTTAATCCCGCTCCAATCGACACCGTCCTGCAATTGATTTACAAAAAGACGCATGTTCCAATTGTCAGTGACGGTTATATGGGCCCACAACTTGAATATCCGTTCAGTTTTTTGGCCGGTAAGTTATATACGCTACAGTCGATTTTGCTTCCACTAGCCCGAAGCACCGGACATCATATTATTCTCTTCCAGGATGTTTTAGCTTTGCGAACTCTCACGCTTGGAAGAGACCTATTGGCAGAACCACCAGCAACATTGCTGACGAAGTATCTTGCATGGGTGAAAGGTAAGGCGCACCTAACGCTCAAGGACTTCGAGAAGCTGTCGTCGCTTAGTAACGACGCGTTTCACGGTATTGCGGCAAGGACCCTTGAAATAACTCATGTACAGAGCCAGAATATTGGCTGGCCGGTGAGTATGCGCGCGTTCCTGCGTAGATTAACTGTGGCGCAGTGGAAGCAAGCTCAAACCGCCAACGGGCTGCCGCTCAGCAGCATGTCCCCCATCGAACAGCGTACGTTCCTGCTCACAGCGTTAATGGGCGCCCGGCCACAAACAGCACGAGGCAGCACTCCACCCGAGGGATTTGCGATCACGGTTAACGGGCCAAACAACATGCCCCAGTCGATAGATCTGCACTTTCGAGCGGCCGGCCCTCCTGTCGTCTCCCGCACATGGAGATGGAACAGCGCCTTCCCGGGTACAATGGAAGAAATTACAGAAGCAGCCAACACCTCACATGGATAGTCGCACTCCTGCAAACAGCCCGTAAATACCACTGAATGAACTGACGATCTGCATTTGCAAATGCACGCATAATTAGCTTGCCGCCATCACGAAAGGGCTTTATGTGGACCTGAAAGCTTCACTTAAACAACAGTATCACGCTGGACTCGCCATGCTCGCCGATTGTGTAGAGAAATGTCCGTCCACCGTATGGCTAACCGGAGAGCACCCACGAACCGTTTGGCGCATAGCATTTCACGCTGCATTTTTCACCCAGCTCTACCTTGGGCAGGATGAAGCAGCCTTTACCCCGTGGCCCGCGCGCACAGAAAAAGTACATCCCGGGTTGTGGACGGATCCTGCCAACGTCGAGCCGTTCGAGTTAGACGCGCAAGCCGTACCATACACCATCAGCGATATGATTGCTTACATTCGCTACGTAGACGGACTGGTCGACTCACTTATTGACCAAGTGAACCTGGATGCTGCAGAGACAGGGTTCAGCTGGTACCAGAATATGGATAAGCTTTCGCATATCCTGCTGAATCTGCGTCATCTACAGGGTCATGTAGGTCAGTTATCAGAAATTCTCATGCAACATGGCCTAGATACAGCCTGGGTTAGTAACTCCGATGGCCTGGTTGATTGACAACACAATGGTAGGATGAGCGCCGTTGAATTAAAGTGCTGTTCTGGGATCTTGAGGTGGTATGAGTAGATGAGTGGCGGCAGCACACGCTCGGTTACAAATCTGTGCCTGCCGTGGCATACTTAGGGGCGCAGAAGTTCCTTGACCAGAATATGGTGTGAAAGTTGTAAAATGACCGCTCCTGACGACACCCCCTTGGCGCTTCCTGCTACACTATAGGCTGTACCACCGATAACGAATGACTTGGACCATCACATATCCACCCTGGCGAGTTGGGGCGACGATATAACCTGATTCTTCGCGGTTTGTGGCCCTGCCGTCGCGCTACGTTATTCGCAATTTGCGCGTGCACGGCAAGTAAGAAGTGAACCACTGCGCTTTGCGCTGTTGTGAAAGGTTGTGTAGAGATGAACCGACTGGCGGAAGAGACGAGCCCGTATCTCCTGCAGCATGCTTCGAATCCTGTTCACTGGTACCCTTGGAGCGACGATGCTTTTGCTGACGCGCGAACTCGTAACGTACCAGTGCTTTTATCAGTGGGTTACTCTGCGTGCCATTGGTGCCACGTTATGGCACATGAATGCTTTGAAAATGCCGACATTGCAGAACAGATGAATAGAGATTTTGTCTGCATTAAGGTCGACAGAGAGGAGCGACCTGATATTGACTCACTTTACATGGAGGCTGTTCAGCTAACCACGGGGCAGGGTGGCTGGCCCATGACAGTGTTTCTTACACCAGAGGGAGTACCGTTCTACTGCGGCACCTATTTTCCACCTGACGATCGATACGGTCGGCCCGGGTTCCCACGCGTGATGAGTGCCCTCACAGAGGCATGGATCAACAGCCGCTCCGAAATTGAGGAACGCGGGGCAGCTGTGCTGGAAGGTTTGCGAAAATCCGAATCCATGCCTTTGGGACCTGGGGAAATAACGCAAGAGGTGTTTTTAAATGCCGCACAAACAATAGCCTCGCGCATGGATGCCTATCATGGTGGTCTAAATAGCGCCCCGAAATTCCCGATGCCAGCGGTGTTGGAAGTTCTGCTCTGCGCAGGAGCATGCTATGGAGACTCAAACTCGTTAGCCCTGGTAGAGCGCACGCTGCAACGCATGGCACTGGGCGGTATATATGACCAGGTGGGCGGTGGATTTCACCGATACAGTACCGACGACATATGGTTGGTACCTCATTTTGAGAAGATGCTCTACGATAACGCACAACTCGCACTACTTTACATGCGAACGTGGCAGGTTACTAAGAATCCATTCTATCAGGGTGTTGCGGAAGAGACACTCGCGTATATCAGCCGCGAGATGATGGACGAGAATGGCGGATTCTACTCCTCTCAAGACGCTGACAGCGATGGGAAAGAGGGCAGCTATTACATTTGGAGCTACGAGGAGGTAGCCTCTACCTTACTACCAGATGAAATGGCAGTATTTGCCTCATTCTATGACATCAGCAGTACAGGTAACTGGGAAGGTCACTGCATCCCGCGGGTTGTAAAGCCCCTGGAAGAGGTTGCAGCGGAGTTTGAACTCACACTAGAACAGACAGCGGACCTACTGGAGGACGCAAGGCAGAAGCTCTATTTGAAGCGCGCGCGGCGCAGCAAACCAGGACTGGACGATAAGGTAATTGCCTGTTGGAACAGCCTTGCAATAGTTGCATTCGCCGAGGCAGGCCGGGTATTTCAGCAGGCAGATCACCTGAACATCGCATGCAATGCTGGAAATTTTGTTCTCAACCACATGACTAGGCGCGACAATAACGGGCGACTAAGGTTGTGGAGAACCTGGAGAAATGGGTTAGCTCGGCATGAAGCGGTACTTGAGGACTATGGTGCATTGGCCATCGCGCTAGCCGCTCTGTTTCAGGCTACAGGCAGTGCCCATTGGCTCGCGTCGGCACATGATCTCTGCGACACGTTGCTCTCGTGTTTTGCCGCACCAGGCGGTGGCTTCTATACTACGGCATCGGATGCCGAGTCACTCCTGGTACGTCCTATAGAGTGGCAGGATAATGCGGTACCTGGTGGTTGCTCCTTGGCCGCTGAGGCGCTGCTAATTACTGCGGAACTAACCGGAAACTCTCTGTTTAAGCACGCAGCAGAAAACACGCTTCGGAAAGCAACGGAGATGGTGGAAAAATATCCCACGGCCTTTGGACGTATGTTATCTGTTGTCCATAGCGCGTGTACAGGCAAAACTACCGTGATCGTAGTCCCCGGAAACGAACCGACTGAGGCGGCGCAGTTGCTAAATGCAGCCTGGGCACACTACATTCCAACGCGTTGCATCGCCATGGTGAATGAGGATACTCAAGGAACGTTGGCGTCCAGCTTAATCGACGGTAAAACGGCCATTGGAGGTCGTGCTGCCGCTTACGTATGCAAGGACCAAACATGTAGTGCCCCTGTTACCACCGCAAGCGAGCTAGAGGTACTGCTGGCCAATCGCTAAGATCTAGGATTTAAACCGAGCAACAGCTAATGGTGAATAAGCGGATGGTGAACTAGTGGATGGTGAGGTTGTGGATGGTGAACTAGTGTAAACAGAAGGTAACACATAAATGCCGTAAAAATCGTGGCGTTGTAGGCTAAATGGTAAGTAGTACTGCGCTCTACACCTCCCTTAAAATACTGCAGCGTAAACCACATACCGCCTACGCCAATGGCCAGTCCTACAAAGATCGGTACGCCGACGATGCAGTGTACCAGCCCAAATACCAGGCTCCGTTTAGCGCCCTGCTTCCAGTCCTTGGTGCCATTCCTAAACATCATCTCTTCTTCAAAGGCAAATAGGGGTAGTGCCATGAGCAGAAATACACCAAATACTATGCCGATTGGCCCATATTTAAACGGTAGCGTTACGACATTTGCTGCCTGTGAATTGGTAGGCTCTTTGCGATAAACAGTTGTGGCGAGACCCGCAGGATTCACTTGTTGCGTTTTGACCACATGATATTTAGGTTGAAGAACGTAGATCCACGAACGATCAAGAAACGGCATCGTACCATACAAAATGCCAGCTACCAGTGTGACTACAAAGACTACCCCAATGCTTTGGGCAACAACAGCCACCGTAATCTTTCGGTAGAAATGCCAATATTCTTTTAGAGTTCCGGACATTAAGTCGCGCAGCAGGTTAATTACTATGTAAGCGATCCATGCGTATTCAACGGCATGCCATACTTTCAGTTTATACTGGCCAAATACCGAGGATGCCGCGCTTCCAGAGCCAAACACTACGCCCAACGCCAAGAGGACGAAGATGACCTCGCGAAGGCCAAAATTAGGCATGCGAAGTCTCCGCTTTGCTGCTGGCGGATTATCAGTAGCAGGGAAATGCTGAAGGTTCTTGTCCAATGGTTGAATCTCACTTGGTGGCTGTGCGACTAGTTCTTCCTCTTCCAACAACTGCTCCTTAAACATCAAATACCATACGCAAACAGCACCGTAATTGAGTGTTAAGCGTCCGGACCGTGCTGCCCCAAAAGTGCAAACGGCGGTATCAACGCGATTACAAAGGCCACTATCCTCATTACGTCAAACGCGGTGTACACGAGTGGTGGCGCGCCCGGCCATGCGTATATGGTTGCCGGATTAGCCGCCGGCCAGTCTGATAACACTGGCCACATCGTCAATGCAGCAAATGCCAGCCATAAGTAGATAAGGGCTGGCTTGCGCGTTCGCGTTACCATCGCCAGGCAAAAGCCAAATGCAAACCCGCACAGCGCGCCACCTAGTTCCACGATAGCCATTGCGCCTGGTACACGTAGTGGAATGCACAACAACCATAATGCGACAAGTACGATTACAGATCCACCGGCCGCGCGTCTGGGTGCGGAACTCATAACTATTTGCCCAGTGGGGCAATTCGAGACCGAAGCCACTCAGCTGCAACAATTCCCAATTTTACTGGCGTCGCCACACGCGCTCTAGTGCTAAATACGTCATACCTATTGCGCTTTATCGCCGCAAGAATTCCGTAATATATACGGATCATTATCCGCAAAGTTGGGCGGCCAGATGGCTGTATGAGCGGTACCAGCTTCCACGCCTCGCGGTATAAAGCTTCCGCCCGCTCTACTTCGAACTCCATGAGTGAAACAAAACTGCTGTTGCTCCTTCCTTCCAGCAACATCGCCTCGGTAACTCCAAACTTGCGAAGATCCTCCTGAGGCAAATATACTCGATCCCGTTCGATATCCTCACGTACATCGCGCAGAATGTTCGTTAGTTGCAGCGCAAGCCCGCACGACTCAGCATACCGCAGCACGTTCTCGTCCGATTGATCAAAACCCCACACATAGATGCAAACGAAACCAACCACACTCGCTACATGGTAGCAATACCTGCTTAGATCATTCCACGTTTCATAGCGTGTTCTCACCAGGTCCATTCCGGTGCCGTCTATCAGGTCAAAAAAATACTTGTGCGGTATAGAGTATGTAGACACGGTGTGGTAGAACGCAGGCCACAGAGGCCGATCGCTAAAGTTTCCATTTAGTGCCTCGTGTAACTCTGCAGCCCAGGCTGACATACGTTCTTCGCGATCATCCCCAGCCTCATCGCTGACATCGTCACTAATTCGCATGAAGGCGTATATGGCGCACATGGACAGCCTGCGGGCGGGATCCAGTGTCATGAACGAGAAGTAAAAGTTACGAGCCTGCTCTTTAGTTAGTTTTTCGCAGTATGCGTATGACGCCTGCAGCGCAGATGTGGCCCCAGGCTTCTCTGTGGAAGTTGCGCTCACAGACGCACGAGTCGCTTGGCCAGCATGGTCAACTGGCGAGACTTTGGAATTGAGGGGCGTGCGGTGAGAACATCGTAGCCCTGGGCTTCTATACGGCGCAAAACCTCCACACCTCCAGCGGTGAACATCTGCAGATCAAGTTGCAAGCGGCGATCTACCATCTTTAGCAGAGGCTCACCCTTAGTAAAGAGGTCACGTGTTCTATCAACTTCATATTTCATAAGCTGTGCAAATTGTGGTGTGAACCTTCGACCCTGTATGTCGTTCTCCACCACCCCGAATCGTGCCATATCATCAAGAGGAATGTAGATGCGGCCCTTCAGAATGTCGCGTGTTACATCCTGCCAAAAATTCGCCAGTTGCAGAGCTGTGCATGTGTAATCCGATAGCGCCTGTCGCGTGTCGTCGCTATATCCCCCAAGATAGAGCACTAACCTACCCACGGGGTTGGCGGAATTCTTACAATAACCTAGCAGTTCGTCGAAGGTCTGGTACCGAGGCGTTCGCTGATCCTGGCGAAAGGCAGTTAGCAGATCGCGAAAAGGCTGAGCAGGAATTCCAAATTCTTGTACCGTTGACTGAAGCGCGACAAATACAGGATGCCCTGGCGAACCGGCAACCATAGCATCAAGCTCGGCCTCCCACCAGTCCAGCAGTGCCAGTGAGACTTGTGTATCGCCGATTTCATCGCCTAGGTCATCACTAATTCTGCAGTATGCATACACGCTGTAGAAATGTGGTCTAAGGGGCTTTGGGCAGAATGCTGTTGCGACGAGAAAGTTTTCATAGTGCGACGTTGCAAGCTTGCGGCAAAACTCGGCCGCTTCTACCGATGACGCAGTACCAGACCATCGGTAGGCTGGTGGAATACTGTTCTCGATTTCGGGTGAAAGGCTTGTGATCATTTAACTAACAGTGCCTTTTGGCGCCGCCACATCTCTCGTTTGTTAGTTATTATACCGCCAGATGTACATAGCCGACAGGGCGCAGGTACTTAGTCGAGGATGCTGTAATCTGCCTCACAAGCTATCGCCTTTGGATGAACACACATGGAATGGCTAATCGGTTTCGACTCTGCCCGATTCTCCGCTGAGTGTAAATATTAAATACATGGTGAGAGCAGCAAACAGAATAGTGTTACAAATTGGTCCTTTAATAAATTATAATAAATTGCGTTAATTGTATAAGGATTCAGCAACTATAGACCAATATATTTGCCGGTACGTGCGTATAGACCTTGCTCCCACCGTCGTTCACCCATGAATGGTAACACTCTACCCAGATGTCAGGTTCAATAACCGCACCCAGGCGTGCATTTTTCAGCAGGGAGACAATCATGATAACAAGGATGTTCCAACCGGCAATTGCGCTGATGAATAGACTGCGCTACCCAATAAAGATTGCGGTTATAGGGGTACTTTTTCTCGCCCCATTGGGAATAGTTGCCTACTACTTCGAATCCGAAGTCAACACGGGCATTTCATTTGCCCAGAAGGAGCGAATGGGCGTAGCCTATGAGGTACCACTCGCACATCTATTGCAGCAGGCAATCGTCTCAGCCACCGATCCGTCAGCGTCTGGACCAGCCAATGCAAGCAATGTTAACCAGGCGATAGCCGATGTGGATGCCGTGGATCAAAAGTATGGTGCGGCATTAAAGAC
>DAIDKH010000002.1:0-26245 GCA_027450145.1 Chthonomonadaceae bacterium
ATGATCCTGCAACGGGTGATACTCATCGTGTAGAAACCGTGAATAGCACTTCGGCTGGTTGGTGGAATGACTTTACAGAATGGAGATCAGGTTCGATCAAGTACTACTTGAACTCCATCTCTGATATCCTTAAGAACCGTATTGCCGATGTGCCAGTCGTCATGACGGCCATGCCTAACAGCCTGTTTCTCACGCAGACCTCGCCTGGTGGCTACGACGGCATCGCAATATCCACGTCGCCACAGCAGCCCTCGCGCCTACAGCAGTTGACGGGACCTGCATACGCGGCCAGCAGTTGGAGCAGTAGTCCAATGTGGCTCCTGGCCTCACCCATTGAAGCATCAAAAACGAGCCTGTCACCACCTTATTCCTCATTGACTGCCTTGGAGCAGGACGTTGCCTCCATGCGCTCAATTGGCTTTAAGGGCTTTTTCTTTGACCAATTCAGCGAAGCAACAGATCAACCAAAGTCGCAAAACTGGCTGTCATCGCCGCAGCTCTTAGACTGGCTGCATCAAACCAAAAGCGATATTGACGCCGATTCTCAATCACCTTACGTGGCCCCACGTGCGCTGTACTATCCAATGGGCGATCCTGGTCCGGCGACTGTTGGGCTTGTACCTCATAGCGCGGGCGTATACTGGCTCCCGAGCACTGCAACCGGCAAAGCAATAGACCTATGGCCCTCATTTCAGGGTTACTCGATTACGCTGCCCGACGGAACGACGGAATCGGTACTTAACTCGCTCATGGGTCCTCGTAAGGTACGATTTGAAACGACTACGCCTAAGACCTTCAAATGCGAGACGCCTGAAGGTGTACCGGTACCTGTTCAGATTGCAGGTAAAACGAGCGTGATTGTCCAGTTTGGCGCAGAGCCGCTTGTTTTCAAGATTGGTTCGCAGACGCCGGTTCCAGATCAGGCTGCATCGGATACAATTGCTCTATTGGCGGTTCTACTCAAGGTGACGGATCCATCTAAAAACCCTGCCGCCACATTTGCCAGGATCCAATTCGATGAGGACCAGCAACTCCTAAAAGCACACAACCCGGCACAGGCCTACAAGGGCGCTTTACGTCAGGTGGAGGCGCTTTCGCTAGCAGCGAGCCCCTATCGTTGGATTGAGGGTGAAAACCCCGTGGGCACGAACTTTCCTGAATTCGCTGCAAATCCCGGTGCGAGCGGCGGTGGTTATCTACGCCTGGCAACTGCACAGCGGCCCTCTCAGGTGAAAGACTACGCTTCCAGATATGTCTTTGATGTACCGGAAGCCGGCGACTACACAATTTGGATGGCTGGCACCCCGCCTGGCCCTGGCGTCTCCCCCGTAGCGTGGTACATTGACAACCACGCCGAGCACGATCCTTCAAACGGGGTACCTGGTGGACCAAACTACCTCTCTGGTTATTTCGGTTGGTTTCAACTGGGTACTACAACACTTACTGCCGGCGCCCACGCGATTACCATTCATGTTCTCGGTAAGTCTAAGGGTCGATTCTTCTGCTCTATCGACGCACTGGTAATAGCTCCCGCAGCGATACCGTTCGTTCCAGATGGTACAGAAAAACCGCTGCCCCTCGATCCGAAGCTCACTGCCCAGTACCTCAAGGCTATACTGAACGCTAAACCCTAGTAGTCATTGCGGTGCAACACAACTACCATATGCCGCTCATCTAGTGCGATGCATTCACCGTGGCAGTAAGAATTGTAGGTACTAAATTCACTTTTGATGTGGTCTATCGCTTTCGTAGCCCTTGCGTCTTACATACCGCTCGGGGCTTGACCATCGAAAACCAACAGTAACTACGGTCTTCAGTGACCCATCGCGTTTGGCAACGAGAACATACTTTCGAATATAAAGCCCCTCACCGGTTGCAACGCCGTGTGAGGGGCTTTATATTGTTAGAAACTAGATAACAGTTTAACCTATGGGTGTAGAGGTTGGTTTACATAATCTACGAGCTTCTTTGCTGCGTTTTCATCACGTATATTCTCAATACCCCAGCTGGTTGTGTCCAAAACCTCGCTAATATTGCCCTTGCATACAATCTGGCCCTTAAGCACGAAGATCAGATCTTCGCCCTGATGTGAATGCGACCATTGAAAGAACCTGCTTCTGCCCTCTGGCGTTAGGTCCATATAGTCAGTCCAGGCGGGGCCAGTGATCAAATTGGTTGGTTCTTCTTCGGTGAACCCACCGGTAAATTGCGAGCCGGTAAGGACGACCGGGCAGACTGACGCCACAGTCCTCGGACCTAAATAGATCAGATGCTCTACCGAGCGACCACTTGCGCTTCCACCTCCACCACCTCCGCTGGAATCACCGAATCCGGAGCCACCGTCAGATGACGAAAACTCCTTAATCAAGCTGCCCAGTGTAACGGTTCGTGGTCCCGAGTGTAGCGTTTCAGGAGGCACAGTTACAAGCGTTGAGTTTGTGAGTTTGGAGAACGCTGCAGGATCGCCGCCTTCGTGATGTTGATACATCATATACTGAACTTCAGCTTTGATAAAGGGAGCCAGCATTGCTTCACCAGCAACATCGTCCACATTTAGCGCATGTTGAATGGCGCCAGCTGTGACAGAATTGCAAAGCGCACCATTATCAGGATTAAAGATCGAGTTCCAGCCATATTCGGTGAGCGCCACGCGGGAGGCAGTATTCTCAGTTGTTACTTTAAAAAGAGTGCGTGTATATTCGCCCTTGGGATTAAGTATTCCAACAACAGTAAGACCATTTAATACAGGATTCAGCTTGGGCCATTTCTTTGCTAGAAGAATATGATCCTGTATCTGCCCAACGACGTACCAGATGACAAACAACGCAACGAGGCCCGCAAGCAATTTCCTGGTTCCTCGTTCACGCATGTAGCGCATCCTTGCGGGTGCGCCCCCGTCTTCACCCTCGTCCGGAGGAAATAACGGCATTAACCTACCTCAATCTATCTGTGCAGCTCACTTTTCAGCGCCGCAAGAAGTCTCTCTACGTTATTCAGGTCTGCAGAATAACCCATAGTTCCTATACGCCAGATTTTACCTTTTAGCTTTCCAAGGCCACCGCCAATCTCTATGCCATGGTGGACCAGAAGGTTTGTGCGCACGAGCGCATCATCAACACCGGACGGCAATACGACTGCATTTAAGGTCGGAAGCCTGATCTCGGGCGCGGCCAATGGCCTGATATCGAATTCCTCAAGTCCCTCGATAAGTGCGGCACTGGCAGCCTGGTGTCTGTCAAAACGCCGGGCGAGACCCTCTTCGAAGGCCTCAGCCAGTGCGATTTGCAATGCTTTGTAATTGTTCACAGGCACCGTGTGATGATACATGTGAGGCACATCGTAATAGTTACCTAGCAGTTTAAAATCGCTGAACCAGTTCGCTCGCGGAAGGCCGCGTTGTTGAACACTTTCTAGCACTGCATCTGTAACGGTTACTGGCGCCAAACCTGGCGGTGTTCCTACGCACTTTTGTACTGCGGAATACGCGACATCGATTTCCCAATTATCGAGGTTGACGGGAATACCTCCCAGGGAGGTAACCATATCTGCAAGGAACAAGGCGCCAAATTCGTGTGCTGTAGACGCTAGCGGCGCGAGGTCCTGTCGCACTCCTGTGGAGGTCTCCGCGTGAACGGCAGCTACAAGCACGGGGGGTGCACCTCGCTCAAGCTCTGCGCGAAGTACAGCCGGATCAACGGCCTCGCCCCATTCACCATGGACTACATCCACGACGGCGCCAAGTCGTTTGGCAAGTTCTGCGATCCGATCACCAAAATAGCCTGCACTCACCACAACTACGCGGTCGCCATCTGCAACGCAGTTAGCCAGGCAAGCCTCCATACCGGCCATCCCTGTGCCGGTGAGGGGAACTGTAAACTTATTCGTTGTTCTGAACAGCTTACGAAGGCCGTCTCTAATTTCGTCTAAAAGCTCGAACAGCTCAGGATCGAGGTATCCAATAGGTGGTTCGCTCATGGCAGCCAGAACCCCAGGAGAAACACTGCTCGGTCCTGGCCCCATTAACAACCTGGGACTGGGTAGTCGGGTCATGTTTTGCTCTTTCAACCTGTTTATGAGGCCATCACGTTGTAGCCACCATCAACATGCAGGACCTCACCAGTAATCGCAGTCGCCCAGGGACTCATTAGGAACAACACGGCATCGCCAACTTCCTCTGCCGTAACCGCTCGCTGCAATGGTGCGCGGCTTGCAACGTGCTTGATCATGTTGTCGAAATCTGATATTGCACTCGCTGCCAGCGTCTTGATTGGCCCGGCTGAAACAGCATTGACTCTGACGCCCTCTGGACCCAGATCTGCTGCCAGATACCTTACACTCGCTTCAAGTGCTGCCTTCGCAACACCCATCACGTTGTAGTTAGGCGCAACGCGTTCTGAACCCAAATAAGTCAGCGTAACAACACTTCCGCCCACGGCCTTTAGAAGAGGCCGGCATGCCCTCGTTAGAGACACCAGGGTGTATACAGAAACATCCTGAGCTAACATAAATCCGTCATGCGATGTTGCGACGTATTCCCCGCCCAACTCGTCCTTGTTGGCCATTGCCATGCTGTGCAGCAGTCCGTGAAGCTGCCCATCGAAAACCTTCTCCAACTGACAGACCAACTCCTGAATCTGTGCCTCGTCGCCTGCATCGCAGCGAATAATTGGCGCGGAAATGCCGGCGTCTGCAAGGAGCTTGGCAACACTGGCTTCCTCTCGTTCACCGTAGACGCTGAACGCAAGTCGGGCGCCTTCTCGATGGAGCGAAACCGCAGCGTTCCAGGCAATCGACCACTTATTGCGCGCTCCCGTGACTAGAACGTTCCGACCTTCCATTACGGATGCCATATTGAATTGCTCCCCCCGCAAATTGGATTTATCCTTAACACATTATTGTACCCGTAACAAGGTACAGGCTTCGCTAGAATATGCAGCCTTGAGCGTCTATGCTCCAACGATCTACTACTTCGTCGCCAATCACAAGGTGCAAATGCCTATGCATATTTACGCAGGTACAGGCATGGTTTGGCACGATTCTTACCTTGTCGCCCGGATTTGGAACTTGTTCACCTCCGTGTACGATGACGCCGTGTTCCTCGCTCGCCATGACAAATTGCCACCTGGGCCTAGCCTCAATTTCACCATAAGAACTGTCGTCGGGTAACCGGTCACTCGCCAACGACTTTAGTCCCGCATCAATGACAAATCTGCCGTCAGTTGTCACACTAGTGACCGTAGCAAGCACACTGAGCGCGCAGGTAAGTGGCTCACGCCCTAAACGGCACTGCATCCGGTCACCAAAAACATAGACTCCGGGGCGCATCTCGGTAAGACCAGGCTGGCTGGCCATCAACTCGGCCCCCGGTGTAGAGCCAACGCTAACGGCAATTGCGGCTCCTAACTCGTTGGCTACTACGGCGCCTGCTTCTCGAATTAGCTCCGCTGCCGCGTCGGCTGCATGTCTTCGCTCATCAATCGACACATATCGATAAAGGTGCCCCTCGTGAGTAAATACACCGAGTACATGCAGGGAAGGTTCTGCCAAGAGGCATCGCACCAGTTCTGTAGCCTCGTTTATGGTCCGCACACCTGCACGGCCAAGCCCGGTGTCCACCTCAATCATCACCCCAAGGTTAACATCATGCTCGCGCGCCGCCCGTGCCGCAAACTGAACCCCTGCTACGGTATCTACACCCAGCGAGATTGAAGCTCGACGGGCGAGCGAGGCAAGCCTGCTAGCCTTTGTATCGCCAATCACTTGATTCGCGATGAACACGTCGCTGGCTCCGCCATTGACCATTACCTCTGCCTCGGAAACCTTGGCAGCGGTAATCCCAACAGCGCCTGCTCCCAGTTGAAGCCTCATAAGCTCAACGCATTTGTGTGTCTTAATGTGCGGACGTAACCGCTTGCCATGGCTAGACGTAAGATCAGCCATTTCTTGGATGTTGGCATCAAGCCGGCGCTTATCAACCAGAAGCGCAGGCGTCTCTAGCTCGCTAATGTGCACAAGATCCTCTTTCCCACCGTACCGCCGCAGGGACCGGAAATGCGTACAACGGAATTCCGGAGAATGGAACCGCTATTCCTGAGTTAATACCCGGTATTAGAGATGAGCAGATCACGCGGCTGGGCTCGACGACGGTAGCCCGATATAGCAACACTGAAGATACTGCCCAGGAACGGTACAATATTGAATAATACACTTAAAACCTATGCAGTAGCCGTCAGAACAGGATTGAAATGAAATGATTACCAGAACGTTGCTTCTCCAGATGGCTGGATCGCGTCAAATGGAGCATTTTGCGAGACATAACCGCCTTGCAACTGCGCTAGCACAGCGATTCATCGCAGGCGAGACGATCGAGCAGGTTACCGAGCCTGTACGCCAGCTGAATACTAAGGGCTTTACTGTTTCGCTCGATTTTCTTGGAGAAAGCGTCACTTCTGAAGAAGAGGTTGCTGGAACAGTTGACACCTATTTGCGACTGTTTCAACACATTCGCGCGAACGAACTGAACGCGAATGTGTCCATTAAGCTAACCGCACTCGGCATGGATATACATCCGGATGTTGCCCGGAATAACCTCCAAAGATTGCTTAAGGCCGCCTCGCCAGATTTATTCGTTCGTATTGACATGGAGAGTTCTGCACATACAGACATAACCCTGCAAATCTTTCGCGATGTGTTTACAGGGGAGACACCGCTTACAAATACAGGTGTAGTCATTCAATCCTATTTGCGCCGCAGTGCGACGGACGTAGAAGACCTTATAAAACTTGGTGCGCGAGTGAGACTGTGTAAAGGTGCTTACCAGGAGTCCGCCGCCGTTGCATTTTCCACCAAGGCTGAGGTAGACGCCAACTACGTGAAATTGATGCGCAGGCTCCTTGAGAGCGGTGTTTATCCTGCAATTGCTACGCACGATAAGAACATGATAGAAGCTGCACTGCAAATTAAAAATGAGTTAAAGCTACCTCCAGAGCGCTTCGAGTTCCAAATGCTGTATGGTGTGCGCCGCGAATTACAGGAGCAACTCGTACGAGACGGAAATAGGATGCGAATCTACACACCATTTGGTGACCACTGGTATCCTTACACCATGCGACGCTTGGCCGAGAAACCTGCAAATCTGAGGCTCGCGCTCACTAGTATGGTGAGGGGCTAAGGCTTGCGCCGGTACATAGCAACTGCGAGCAGAATAGCCTCAATCATGCTTTTAGCGCTCGCAACTCCACGCCCTGCGATGTCGAATGCAGTTCCATGGTCGGGGCTTGTTCGAATAAACGGCAGCCCCACGGTCACATTCACACCCGAATCGAATGCTAGCAATTTTACTGGAATGTGACCCTGATCGTGATACATTGCCACCACTACATCGAACTCGCCTCTCAACGCCCGTGCGAATACAGTGTCTGGAGCGATCGGGCCCTGCACATTCCATCCGTGATCGCTTAAACTTGAGATTACAGGTACCAGGATGTCCCTTTCCTCGGTTCCAAACCTACCACCTTCGCCGGCATGAGGATTGATACCCGCGACGGCGATGCGCGGCTGGTCTAATCCAAGTAGCCTACAACCCTCCATCGCGCGTTCCACGGTCATCATCACGGCAGGCTCGGAAATCGAATCCAGAGCCTTTCTCAGCGAGACATGTGTACTAACGTGGACCACGCGCAGGTTACCAGCGACCAACATCATAGCGACATTTTTGCAGCCCGCCAGATTAGCCAACAGCTCTGTGTGCCCGGGGAAAGCAGAGCCAGCCAGTGCGGCAGCTTCCTTGTGTATTGGCGCGGTAACCAGCGCATCGGCTTCGCCCTGCATTACTGCCGTAGCCGCCTGGCGTACCCAGTGCAATGCTGCTGAACCTGCAACCGGACTGATTTCTCCTAGGGGTACTGGGTGCATAAGCTGTCCATCGTCTATGACCACTGGCCTCCTTTTAAGCGATAATGCCGAACCAGTGAGAGACAGAACCTCATCGCTACCATAGATAACGATATCGCAGGAACTCTGTACCTCAGGGCAATCAATCGCCTTCAGTACAACTTCCGGGCCAATACCCGCCGGATCACCGAGAGAGATCGCAATTTTCGGTTTCATACCCCCCACCTTCTAGTTCACTCAGACGCTGGTTTAGATGCCGACTCTGTCGATGACCCTAGTCAACGCGTCGTCATCGCCAAAGCCACCAGATTTCAAGATGACAGACCAGATTCGATTAGTCTCTATCGATCCAACAGGAATCCCAGGTTGCAGCTGCCCTTGAATGGTCATGCAATTGCACCCACATGCAAGGAGCTGTTGCTCCGCGGTATCACCACCAGATAGAATCAGCGTGGTGAACTGCGGTCGTAGATTAAAGGAGGGTGCGGCCGGCAAGGCAATTCGGTTCAATTCCTCCGTAGAAGGTGTCATCCACAAAAGGTGAGGTCTGTGCAGTTCATCGTGTAACAGCCAGTCATCTGCACGTTGGGGTAAACCCCGAACCACGCGCACGTCATGCCGCGCCGCTAATCGATCGCACTGGCGCTTTGAAAGATTTGTGCGGCTGCCGATAATTGCGATTGTTCTACCCCGTGCCACCTTTGGAGACGATGAGGCGATGTTTACAGGTTGATTGGCAGTCAGGTTAGCCAGCGCACCCGCTAATCCAGCTGAGCCGGCCGACGCGATTCTCACGCCAGGGTCAGCCAGAAATGTCGCCCAGGCCTCTAGTTCGCGGACGGTCATCGCGCTTCCTACAAGAACGATCGGATCGTCAACAGTTGCCTGCCTCCTCAGCGTAGTCAATAGCCCTTGGCACTCCTTGGGGTCAGCAACTGTCAAACTAGTCGTACATCCCTGAGCTGCAAGGAGCGCAGTAATGCTGCAGATCTTCTGGCCATCCAACAACAGGCTGTCCCCAGCAACCTGCCTTCTCTGCTGTGGAAATGCCGGGCATAGGAGCACGGCATCCACCTGCAGAAGCTTCGCGAAACACCTTATTGAGGCACCTACGTTTCCTCGAAGGGTACTGTCTACTTTTAAGTAGGCGAAACGCTCAGATATAGCGGTCTCCGGCAGCCTGCTCCACTGCTGCGCGACGCCCTGCGGAGAAATGTCCCGAGTCGCGAGGCTGTACGCAGTTACCCCGGAGTTTATTTTGCATTCCTCAAGACCGGTTCCGAACGCTACGACCACATCGCATCCGTGTTCCACAAACATAGCGGCTGTATCTGCGGCACCGGTTAGGTCGTCGGCAAATATCGAAAGTCGCCACACGGAATTCTCCTTACAGAATGTGCGATACCGAAAAGAGCGTGCCCAGACACCATCTAATGCCGTCGATTGATCGTTCGCGGTTAAATTTCTCGCGGTTCATCAAGGTACCAAAAAATGGATCCTCGTCAGTTAGGGTTCCAAGCTCACTCAATATATTGAACACTGGCGGCAGCGGAATACCAATCGCCGTTAGTGCACGGGCAAAATAATCGATAAGATTGGGAATCTTTTTCTCCTCATCCGCGGACTCGTGCACGAGCATATAAAGCACCGCGGCGACATCCAGAAGGTACACGTTTCGTTCTGTAAGTGGTTGCTTAAATGCAACGTCGATACCGGCTAGCGCTAAGGCATCCTCATACTGATCACAATTTCGAAAGAGGACGATTTGGCCATCGGCTACTAGCGGGCGTAATACGCCATTCTGCTCCAAAAGAAATGTGAAAAAGTCCGGAGTATCCCGCTTACCGTTGATTCTCAACCCCATGAGATAAAACGTATCTACAGTTGCGCTATTAGTGGCTGTCGTACTCAAATTATGCTTTGCTCCCTCATTTCGCGCCACCTGGTGATGGTGTAGCGATAACCCTGTTCGATAAGAAATAGCTTTCGATGCTCTGCGAACTCAGCCTCAACAGTAGCATCACTAACGATGGAATAAAAATATGCACGATTGCCCGTACCAAGCGGACGCAATATGCGTCCCAACCTCTGTGCTTCTTCCTGACGCGAACCAAACAATCCGCTTACTTGTATAGCCACACTGGCCTGCGGCAGGTCGATAGACGTATTACCGACCCTTGACACTACAAGCACAGGGTGTACACCATTTCGAAATTCGTTGAATAACAGTTCACGTTTTGTGTTGGAGACGCTGCCGTCTATCAGTGGGGCGCTCAACAGGGAGGCGATATCGGCAAGCTGTTCGAGATCTTGCCCCAATACTAAACATGAGCGATCACGGTGGGCGTCTATAAGATGCTGAACAACTTCCATTTTTGCTCGGTTACGAGCGGCCACACCGTACTTCTGTCTGCTGTTGGCGGCTATGTAGGCAAGTTGAATATCGTCCGGGAGCGAAACACGAATTTCGGTGCACTCTGCACGAGCGATCCACCCCTCGTTCTCCAAGTCTTTCCAGTGGGCATCGACCCGACCTGGTCCGATCAAGGAGAAGACATCGAGTTCCCTTCCGTCCTCCCGCACCAGTGTACCAGTTAGACCCAACCTCCTACAGCTCTGTAGCTCGGCAGACAGCCTAAACATAGTAGCTGGCAGCATATGCACTTCATCGTATATAACCAGTCCCCATGGTTCGGTGTTCAAAATACCCGGTTTCAATGGGCCTCCTGAACTTTGCAGTCTGCTTCGGTATGCGGCGGAGATGGCGTGGTACGTGGCAACGGTAACTGGTCGTACTCGCTTTGCCTCGCCGCTGTACTCGCCAACATCCTCTGGTGGGAGAGTAGTTTTATCGAGGATCTCAGTAATCCACTGGCGTGCGGAGACAACACTGGGTACGACAATAAGGGTTCGTGTTCGAGCAAGTTGCATCACTCGAAGGCCAATAATAGTTTTACCGCTGCCACAGGGCATACTGATCACACCGCAGCCTCCCGTAATCTTGCCATCCGCCCAGAATCTCAGTGCGGCCCGTTCCTGGTAATCTCTCAGGCGAAATGGTTGGCCGTTGGCAGCGAAGGGTTTAAAATCTATTTCGAGTGGTGCCCCTTCAGTGTAGCCAGCCTCATCGCTGACTGGGTAACCAAACCGGAGGATGGCTAACTTCACGGCCCCCCTCATTTTTGAAGTGATCTCCACTGATCGAGGGGTCAGCTGTTTCAACATCGCGGAGTTAACTTCCGGAAGGAATTGAACTTCGCGCATTAGCAAGTTGTCACGCGCTGTCAAAATGAGACTGTCATCGCGACGACCAAGATGGAACGATCCGTATTTACGGCACCAATCTGCTACCGTACGTTCCACGTCACTTGGAACCACATACCGCGAATATTTGTTCAGCACATTTATTACGTCGGCAGATGAAGCACCGGAAGCACACGCATTCCATATAGAAACCGGAGTTAATCGGTAGACGTGGTAGTCGCCAGGGCATTTAACCAATTCACAAAAAGGCTGAATAGCCTCTTTGCATGCAACGTATGTGCTGCAACTGGTATCTAGCAGCAGCTCACTTGGTGAATTAACAATGAGAGGTTTGACTTGGTCTATTTCATCAATCCCAAAACGGTGCGGTATATTCATGAAGTCTACCTTAATTCGTTGGGGTTGTTGCACCTCTGCTGGGTGAAATCCACCACGGCAATTGGGCATAATTTGGTGACGAACTGAGCTGGTTCGTTCAATTTCATACTCAAAGCGTACCGACTAACCCGCAATGAAAACCGGCACTCGCTCGTAAAAACAACGTTACGCCTATCACCTCAAAATTACCATTGAGAAAACCGGAGGTTGTATGGAACTTCGAAAGCTTGGCAAAAGTGGTCCGCAGGTTGGTGCTATCGGATTAGGATGTATGGGCATGTCGGAATTCTACGGCGCACTCGATGATAACCAATCGATCGCTACCATTCATCGTGCAATCGACTTGGGTTGTACGTTTTTGGATACAGCGGACATGTATGGCGTTGGTCGAAATGAGCAACTGGTCGGTCGGGCAATAAACTCCAGGCGCGATGAAGTTGTTCTTGCCACTAAATTCGGGAATGTTCGTGGTGAAAACGGCGAGTTTCTCGGGGTCAATGGGAGGCCTGAATACGTTAAAGCGGCATGTGATGCGAGCTTGAAACGTCTTGGCGTTGACCATATTGACCTGTACTATCAACATCGTGTGGATCCGTTGACGCCTATTGAAGAGACCGTGGGTGCCATGGCAGATCTGGTGAAACAGGGTAAGGTACGCTTTTTGGGTCTCTCTGAGGCTGCCGCTGCAACCGTCCGACGTGCCAATGCAGTTCACCAGATTACGGCACTGCAGACCGAATACTCCCTGTGGTCTCGAGACCCAGAAAGTGAAATTCTGAACACCTGTCATGAGTTAGGTATCACCTTCGTTGCTTACAGTCCTTTGGGCCGCGGGTTTCTTACTGGCCGCTTCATGACAGAAGCCGATATTCCTGAAGATGACTGGAGACGGCACCATCCCAGATTTACTGGCGAACATTTCAAGAACAATCTGAGGCTTGCTGAGGCCGTCGCTGCACTTGCTCAGGAGCACGGGTGTACCTCTGCTCAACTCGCGTTAGCGTGGGTGCTAGCCCAAAGCAAGGAGATCATCCCGATCCCGGGAACTAAGCGAGTTAAATACCTGGAAGAAAATTGCGGCGCATTGAACGTGATGCTTAGTGCCGAGGACTTGCAGAAGCTGGATTCGGTCTTCCCCGTTGGCGTTACTTCTGGAGACCGATACCACGAACGCGGCATGCAGGCTATAAACCTGTGACACCATCCGCTCGACGTGTGGCGATTTGCACCGGTGGTGGTAGAGGTCTGGGGCGTGCAATGGCATTGGGCCTCATCGCCGCAGGTTACAAGGTGGCAATAACGGCAGCCACAAACGTGGCTGAATTAGAATCAGTTGCCAATGAGGGACCTGAGGGTTACATTTTGCCAATTGCTGCAGACGTGTCCAACCCGTCTGCGTGCGAGTACGTCGTGAACAGGACCGTGGAAGAACTTGGTACGCCCAGCATACTAATCAACAATGCTGGGCGTGGTATGTTATTTGTATCGGATAAATTCATTACTGAGCCGACCCGGTTCTGGGAGACAAACCCCGATACCTGGCAGTTGATTATCGATACCAATGTCAACGGACCATTTTACATGGCCCGTGCCGTGATCAAGTTGATGTTAGCCCACGGTTGGGGCCGAATAGTTAATATCTCCATGAACCGCGAAACCATGAGACGTCAGGGCTTCTCGCCCTATGGGCCCTCAAAGGCTGCGCTAGAGTCAGCAACTGCTATTTGGGCTCAGGACCTGCAGGGCACAGGCATTACTGTAAACTCTTTGTTACCGGGCGGCGCTAGTGATACCGGTATGCTGCCGCAAGACCTCCCGCCGTCTGTGCGGGAACGGCTGATTCAGCCGGAGATAATGGTTCAGCCGCTACTGTGGCTTCTCTCAGACTCAGCCGATGGCATTACCGGCAAGCGCATAAATGCCGCGTTATGGACAGCAAATTCACCCACAGAAGCCAAGCCTGGATCAGCCGTGGAAACCGCAGGTTGCTAATCCTTTGGATTGCTGCACCGACGACTATCAGGCAAGTCGCGACAGAGGCGCTGACGGTCACGCTTCATCCACGAAGCTCACTAGTGCGATAATCGTCCAATTGTCGCTTTCGTGTCTGTCCCAATCCCTGCCAGAACGCGGTACTATCAGTAATGAGTGACCCGATTTTCACGTACCTAACTGCGGCATTCGCCGCTCCTCGCTTATTGGTCATTCATGACATTTCGTCGGTACCAACAGGGCAGATAGGAAGCGGAAATGCTACCAACATTTTTACCAGTGCGGCCCGACATTCTGATATTGCAGTCCCAGGCTTCTGACCTTATTGAAGCATGTTTGGCTGGTAACGAACGTGCGCTTTACGATTGGCGCCATTATGCGGAAAGTGAGTTCAGCCTGAGTTTCAGCACGATCGACGATGCTCGAAATGTGTTAGCTAAGGCGTACGGGCTGCCAAATTGGGCACGACTGGCACTCGCATGTGAGGTTACTGACAGCATCTGGCGCGAGGATAAAGAAAGCGTAACGGCCATCATATCGCAGTCGCCATACCTGCTCCACGAGGACGCCCGAGGCGTTAAAGGCAACTGGGGCCCCCCGCTTTCCTACGCCGCGACGGTTGGCAGCGAAGTTCTAGTCAAGGCTCTTCTTGAACTTGGGGCTCAGGATATACAATATGCGTTCGACCGAGCAACACTAAAGGGACACCTCCAAATTGCAGACATTCTCCATACCCGCGGCGCTGTCCCGGAACGAGGCTGCATTATGGGTCCATGCGAGACCTTAAACGCAGAAGGCCTGGGCTATCTTCTTTCACTTGGAGCTGCTGTAGAAGATCCCGCAGGAAACGTCCTTGCACCAACAGGCCTTGTCCTTCAAACCTACTGTCGTAATCCAGAGGGCAAACACGCATGCCTCGCACTCCTGGAAAAGGCGGGAGTTACTATGCCCAATACTCCACCGATGGCCTTGCATGCAGGGCGGCTTGACCTGCTGGAACAACACTTGCAGCGGGACCCCAAACTACTCAGTCGCAAGTTTGCTCATCGCGAAATCTTTCCGGTCGAGATGGGATGCGACAGCGATGAGTCGCTGGCGCTTCACGGTACCCCACTTCACGGCACAACACTGCTCCACATGGCAGTGGATTATGATGAAACGGAAATCGTTCATTGGCTACTACGACGTGGCGCCAACGTGAATGAACCCGCATATATTGACGATAATGGCTTCGGCGGTCACACCGCGCTCTATGGCACTGTTGTCTCCCAGCCCTTTAGAGTTGGCCTACGCAGAGATGACTCTTTGGCAAAAATATTGCTTGAGGCAGGCGCAAATCCTAAAGTCCGTGCATCATTGCGAAAACGGCTTCGATTTGTCGACGACGAAACTATTCACGAGTATCAGAACGTTACACCGTCCGAATGGGGTCGTCAGTTTCATGACCAGGCATGGGTTTCCGGACCAGCACTCGCACTAATAGACGCCGCAGCCAACGGTTCCACAGATGCTACGGTATAATCGTTTCCATGCAACCCCGTTTACACGTCGAGGCACTTGACCTCTTTGAGATTCTTCCAGGGCCAATTGCTGCAACGTTGCAGCGCAATGTGCCTCTTAAGGACTTGTGTACATTGCGCGTAGGCGGTAATGCAGACTGGCTGCTTACAGCTGAAACCACGGACGTCTTGGGCGAGGCTGTCGCCGCGGTTCAACGGGTTAATTACCCTTATATCGTGCTGGGCGAAGGCAGCAACATCCTACCCGCCGATGCCGGATTTCGTGGTCTGGTAGTTATAAATCGAACCCGATCCATTGAGCTTGGCGCCCTAGTGCGTGTCGATACTGGTATCAGCTTCATGATGCTGGCGTTTGCCGCAATGCGTGCTGGACTGTCTGGACTGGAATGGGCTGTGGGAATACCAGGAACGCTTGGTGGTGCGCTCGTATCCAACGCAGGCGCCTACCGCGGTAATATTGGCCCCTTGGTCGAACGTGTGGAGGTTGTTGAGTCAGGAGATCGACGATGGGAATCCCGCGACTGGATGGAATTTTCCTACAGAGACAGTCGGCTTAGAAGGTGCTCAGAAAGACCTGCGTGCATTTTGAGAGCCGACCTGCTTGTAACCCCTGATGCCGTCCCGGTCATTCGTTCACGCGCTAGAGATTTTCAACGCCAACGCATCTCGAAACAGCCATGGATCCCGAGCGCCGGCAGCTTTTTCAAAAACGTGAATGATCCCGTTCTAGCCAACAAACTGACGGGATTGCCGGAACCATTGCGAAAAGCCGGGGTTGTCCCTGCGGCGTATCTATCCGAGGCAGCCGGATGTAAGGGATTGCGAGTGGGAGGCGCTATGGTTGCAAATCGGCATGCCAACTTTTTGGTTAACACAGGTACAGCTACCGCTCGCGATATTTTGGCCGCCGCAGAAATCGTAAGGCAACGAGTACGCACGATGTTCAATGTTGAATTGGAGGCCGAAGTACTGCTTGTTGGCGATTGGGACAAACTTGGATAGGCGACCAACAAAACCAAAGCCACTGCGTCCCGGCGATGTAATCGGTATCTGCGCCCCAGCAGGTCCCGTTCCCACCGAGGAATTGCAGCGCGGTATTGCTCTTCTCCATGCCAGGGGATATCGCACAAAGGTTGCTAAGGATGTTTACACAAATTTGCCGCCATTTCCCTACCTGGCCAACGAAGACAACAAACGGTTTCAAGGACTGAATTCCCTGCTGAAGGACGACGAAGTAGGGTTGATACTGTGCGCTCGTGGTGGATATGGCAGTCAGCGACTCTATCCGCTGTTTACGCCATTGCCCAAAAGGTTCGGCGGCAAAATACTGTGCGGATACAGCGACATCACCGGCCTTCACAACGCGCTGCGCGGTACAATCCAGAGATTGCATGGCCCAAATTTATCAACCTTGTTGGCGATGGACAAGGAGAGCCAAGAGTGGTTCTGGAGGCTTCTCGAAGCGCCCGAAACGCCAGCAAACCTCCCACAGGATAGTTCAACTATTGATGTACTTGTGGAAGGACAAGCAACTGGGCTGTTGGAAGGCGGAAATCTGTGCCTACTCGCCCACAGCTGCGGCACGCAGTTTCACCCACAGTTTGACGGCTGTATTGTGCTGTTGGAGGACGTTGGTGAGCCTCTATATCGAATAGATCGGTACTTAACGCAGTTGCTCAATTCTGGCTCATTCAGCAATGTTGCCGGCTTCGTTCTAGGTACGGTGACACCTGCGCCGGGCACAAATTCAGGAGTTGAACCTAACCAGCTAAACAAGCTATGGTGTGACCGACTATCGCCGCTGAACGTGCCCATTGTAGCGGGGCTTCGTTTTGGCCATGTGGAGAACCCTTTGGCGATGCCATTAGGCGTTCGAACTGAATTAAACGCCACGGCTCGTGTAGTCACTCTGTGTGATACCATCACTTCGGTCTGAATCACGTGTCATTCAGGAGAACACCCATGAAAACCGCACTGATTGTTGGAGGCTGTACGCAGCGATGGCATCGTATTGAAACCTCCGGCCCCATTATAAAGGATCAACTGGAACGGATTGGGTTTGAGGTAACTCTTAGCGGCATATTCCACCCAGACGGCGGTGACGATTGGACGGGTGATTACGGCAGTTTGAACCTGGAGACGTTACGCCAATATGATCTATTAGTCCTCATGACTACCGACGATGAGCATCATAAAGCCTCGCCAGATGATATATGCACCTGGGTAGAACAGGGTGGCGCGCTTGCTGCAGTTCACGGCGCTGCTGCCTCATTCCGCAACGACACACGGTACGTAGAAATGCTGGGCGCTGCATTCCGACATCACCCGCCACAACTCACTTACACCATTCATGTAGTTTCTCAGGCAGACACGATAACCAACAACGTTCAACCATTCTCCTGTTTTGATGAGCTATATCTTTTTGAGCGGTATGATGAAACCAAGGTAAACCTGCTTGCCGAGACTGAGGAATACGAGAACGAAGGACGAGTGCCAGTGCTCTGGACAAAGCAATTTGGGAAGGGTCGCCTGTTCTACCTCGCTCCTGGGCACAACCCAGAAACCCTGGAGCTTGCTCCGTGGCAGACGTTATTTGCGCGATCAATACGCTGGTGTTTACACGAAAGTCAATAGTACACCGGTAACAAATACCTGCTTATCGTAGTACACTTAAGTGATGGCCGCAAAACGCGGCCTAACGCCAAAGAGGAGAAATTTCCATGCCGGAATTTACAGTACCACCGCTGCCCTACGCCTACGAGGCTCTAGAACCCGTGATTGATACCGAAACAATGCACCTTCATCACGATAAGCACCACCAGGCATATGTTACTAACCTTAATGCTGCCCTCAAGGATCATCCCGCCTTTTTCGATAAAACCGTTGAACAGATTATCGCCGACCTAAACTCCATACCAGAAGCTGTACGCACCGCCGTGCGAAATAACGGAGGGGGTCACGCAAACCACTCCCTGTTTTGGGCTCTCATGACACCTGGTGGAAGCTCGGCCCCTACAGGCTCATTGGCTACAGCTATATCGTCCACCTTTGGAGACCTGGATACGCTTAAAGCACAGGTAAACGACGCCGGCGCCAAGCGATTTGGAAGCGGGTGGGCTTGGCTTGTGGTAGACAGTGGCAAGCTGGCAGTGGTGTCTACCGCCAACCAGGACAGTCCGATCATGGAGGGGAAAACACCCGTGTTGGGTATCGACGTGTGGGAACATGCCTACTACCTGAAGTATCAGAATCGACGCCCGGATTACCTCAAGGCATGGTGGTCCGTGTTGAATTGGGATGTCGCCGCTAAAAACTACTCTGCAGCAATAGGTTAGTCGTTCATTTAGTGGTCCGAAGTGCTGAGAACAACCGTAAACACAGATTGACAGTGACGGTTTCAGTTCAGTTTATGCTTCGGGCCACTAGTCAAACGAGCATTGGTGCCGCAATGCAGAGCGTAGCTCCAAATGGTACTGTTGCCGACTAATCTCGATTGCCCCCAACGACTGCAGGTGCTCCGTCAGATACTGGACGTCCATTAGCTGGTAGCCCCTCTCTCGCAACCTTCCAACCAGGTAGTAAAGTGCCAATTTTGAGGCGTCCGTTTGGCGGTGAAACATGCTTTCGGCCATGAATGCGCCGCCAAGGGCCACGCCGTAGGTGCCACCAACCAAGCGATTGTCCGCGAATACCTCCACTGAATGTGCAAGCCGCAACGTATGAAGCTGCGAGTAGACGTTCACGAATTCTTTGCTGATCCAAGATCCTTCTGGTCTGTCAGCACAGCACCGCATAACCTCCCCAAAACACGTGTTTATTGATATAGTAAAATTACTCTTGCGTATGCGTTTCTGCAGACTTCTAGAGACGTGAAAGCCATCAATAGGCATGATAGCCCTGCGCTCCGGAAGGTACCAGAGTATCTCGTTGGTCTCCTCATGGTACATGGGAAACAGCCCGTACTGATAGGCCATCAAGATTCCGTTAGGCGAAAATTCAAGTCTCAAAGGGAAGATCACCACCATTGATTTACCAAGATTCTACCCCCAGCTAAAGGTATACTGCGTACTGACCGCAACAAACGAAAATGACTAACCTCGGAGGCTCACGTGCTTCTTGCAATGGATGTAGGGAATACAAACGTCGTACTCGCAGCCTATCACGGGCGGGGCTCAAATGCAAAGCTGGTTGCCGATTGGCGCATCAAAACCGATCGAGACAGAACCACGGATGAGCTTGGCGTTTTGGTCAAACAGCTGTTGGAACACGAGGGAATCCCATTGCAGGCCATATCTCACGTAGCCATTTCCAGTGTCGTACCACCGATGAATGAAACACTGTTGTCGTTCGCCAGGAAGTACGTAACCACGGAGCCTTTCATTGTGGGTCCCCACGTGGATACTGGAATAAAAATACTATACAATCCACCGTCTGATGTAGGAGCGGACCGTATCTGCAATGCTGTTGGTGCATTTGCACAGTATGGTGGCCCCTGCATCGTGGTAGATTTTGGCACTGCGACTACGTTGGACGCAGTGGCGCCCAACGGTGACTATCTTGGTGGCTGCATTCTGCCGGGTGTTGGCATCTCTATGGATGCACTCTATCGCCAGGCAGCCAGACTCTACAGAGTGGAATTTTCGGCGCCGCCTACCGCTGTGGGTACGAACACGCAGCACGCCATGCAGAGTGGGATTGTTTTTGGCTTTGCCGGTCAGACGGATGCCATGGTGGAACGCTTTAAAGCGGAGATAGGCGCCACCGCGCGCGTAATTGCGACTGGCGGTCTGGCCCACTTGATAAAGCAGGCCAGCCGCACAATTGAAGTTGTGGATGAGCTTGTGACTATGGAAGGACTACGCCTGTTATTCGAGCGGAACCGCCGGGGTTGACGCAATTTCCATATTGTTTCGAGAGTAAGCCTCAACATCACTGTCTCGAAATGTAAACATGTATGCGAACGCGCAAATAAGCGTAGTGGCAGCTGGAAGGATGAACACAGGCGCCCAATCCGTTACTTGGATTAACTGGCCATGCGACATTACAGAATGCGTAAAATGCTCCTGCACAATTCCACTTAACAGAGCACCCAAAACATTGCCCACACCTAAAGTCATGATTGTTAACAGACTTTGTGCGCTGGCCCTAATGTCACTGGGGCAGACGCGATCCACATATAGTTGCTGAACAACCAAGACGAACGCATACCCAAACCCGTGCAGGCCAAGCGATAGCACAACGAGCCACAATGGCCGGCCAATTGCAAAAATTACATACCGTAGAGGCCACGCAAAGCTACCTACCAGCAAACACCATTTCATGCCCTTTTTCGGTAGCCAAAGTGGCAGCAACACGGCGAGTGCCCCCACTTCCGCCACCTGGCTGATCGCTTTTGTGATAGGCACGAGAGTATAAGGAACATTCAAGCTAATTAGGAACTGTGGGCTGAGGTTATAGAAGAACATAAACTCTGTTGCCGCAAAGAACGAGATCCACATAAACACGGCGAACCCGGGCACCTCCTTAAAGAGGTGGAATGCCTTGCGAAAAGCAAACGGATCGGAGCGTTGATTCTTTAGCGGCGGCGTATTCGGTAGAAACAGACTATATACCGCCATAATTAGGTTGAAGACGCCTGTAAGAAGCAGTTCTGGAATGGGACCGGTTACGGCACCCTTCGGAGTATGCAGAAACTCGTTGAAATAGTACAGGACGCCAGCGGCAGCTATCCAGCCGATCGTTCCAGCTGTTCTTATGACAGAGAACGCACGTTCACGAATAGCTTCTGTGTCGCCCAATTTATCGATTTGCCGAAACGAGATGGAGTTCGTGATGCCAAGACTGGGAGCAAAAAGCAGAGACCAGATTAACATAAGGGTGGTCAGCCCTAGAAAACTTGTCTGGTATGCCATCACAAACGCAGCAACGGCACACATCGCATGCGAAATCGAAAGGAACAGCTGCGAGGACATAATGCGGTCAACCAGCTGCCCACCCAGGAACGGCGACAAAAGGCATCCCATCCAGAATGCGCTTATGATGACTCCAATCTGCTCGGGTGCAAATCCACGATTGGATAGCGTTCCGCTCAGAATCGCCATCCATGCACCCCAGGCGGCATACTCTAGGAACATCATTCCAGCCAGGAGCAAACCAACCTTACGTTGCATACAACTCTCCTCCATCCGTGTTAGGGGCTTTATTCGCAACGAGCAGAGGAAATTCCTGCATAGTGTTGTGCGTGCTTTAAATAACGGCACTCGCAACAAACTTCTGGCTGCTTCTAGACAAAGTATCACATACCCATCAGGCTGCCATTAGGCGGCTTTCGGCAGGTCTACGCTAAGGCCTTTACTACGGTCGTAGCACGTTGACTGATTTCGTCCGTGGTGTTTGGATTGATAGAGAGCGCTATCCGCCTCGCCAATAAGTTGCTCTGCGACGGATGAGTCGTGATATGTTGCGGTCACGCCAAGCGACACGGTAACACCCGAGGCTTTGCAGTTACTTCGCATAACCAAAAGTCGTACTTCCTCGGCGATGATCAATGCTTCACCTATTGCCGTCGCCGGAAGTATAATGGCGAACTCTTCGCCACCGTAGCGTGCGGCAATGTCGTGATCTCGTCGTAAAGACAACAGTGCGCCAGCGACGCGTCGCAGCACCTCATCTCCCGCGGGATGCCCGTACCGATCGTTGTATTGCTTGAAAAAGTCTACGTCTAACAAAATAAGGGCCACTGGCGCCCCATTGGAAGCGCACGTATCGAGGGAGATGCGTAGCCGTTCCTGAAAGGTCCTATGGTTGAATAGACCTGTAAGTCCATCTCTCGAAGCCAGGTCGTGCAGTCGTTGATTAACAGCTTCCAGCTCGTGCTTCTGGTATTCTAACTCCAGCGATTGGTTGTTGACCATCAAGATCTCTGCCTCAAGCTGTGCATTGGCAGCTGCAGTAGCCTCCAGGGCAGATTTCAGGCTCTCTTCGTAATGATGGCGCTCGGTTACGTCTATTGCGGTAATGATCAATCTAACCGGCTCCGAGGATTCGCCCATTTCGCAACGTAGCAAAAGATTAAGGTACCGAGTGTCGGCAGCCCCGCCGTTGACCAGCACCTGTACTGTTGCATCTTGACCGGAATGCATCACACTCTTCAGAGTATAAAGGTACTGCGCGGTGGCCTCCGGATCCATTAGGTAGCGAAGCTTATCCGGAGAGGGAGGTACACATCCTACTTCTGTTGCAAATAGCTTCAACGCCTCTGCGGACCAATACGTTTCCCCGCTTTGCAGGTTATATTCTATACTCCCTATGTGAGCTAGGGCCTGAGCCTCCTGCATCGCCATCTCGCTGCGAACAAGCTTTGCCTCGGCGCGCTTCTGCTCCCTTAGATCATGCCACACATCAAGCAATACCATTTTGCCGTTTAAAGGTACCTGTGTGAGTGACACCTCCACAGGAAATACCTCCCCATCCGAAGCCAAACGAAGCCACTCAAAACGTGCGTGACCGGTTTCGCGGGCCAGACTATCCCATTCCATTGCCTTTACTCGAGACGGCGTACCATCAATCTGAAGCGGCGGAGAGAACGTGCCGGGATGCTTACCAAGCAATTCAGCTTTGTCACCTACTTTTATGAACCGCAGAGCAGCATTATTACAGTCAATTAGTCCAGTTTCATCAAACAGTAGGTGCGCATCCGAGGAATGCTCAAAAAGAACGCGAAACTTCTCATTAGCTGCGCATTCTTCCGTAACATCCCGCAAAATCCAGATCTCACCACCGTTGTTTTTGCATGCAGCAAACTCAATCTGTTTTAGCCGGCCATTCTTCGCCCGTATGGTGACGCGGGATGATCCCGGGAAGCCAGCCATTTTGTCCTTATGGTACATCTCCTCTATTTCGCTTGCACTATCTCCGTACAACAGTTTGAACCAGGTCGTCAGCGAGGGGATTTCCGACGAATGGTAACCAGTCATCGATTCCACAATCTGATTCATGTAAAACCGTTCGTTCTGAACGAGAACGACTCCTGCAGGTAGATTTTCCACGAGCGACCATATCTTATTCGATTTGCTTCTGTGGTAATTGGCCCCTTGTAGCCGTTCCCTCAACCAGAATATGAGTGATACTGCCGCGGTGGCGTACAAAACAAATGCGGCCATCAGCAGCGCGAGCGCCTCGCTCCAGGCCGTTCCATACGCCCGTAATTCATGGGAGTGGATTTCGTCAACAAGATTGAACGGACCGGTTGATTTGGAAATTCTGTATGACGGCCTAACGCTAAGACCGGGATGCAAAGCAATAGAAGCCCGGTAAGCTGTAGTCACCTTATTTGCATGCGCATACGGAAATAGTACGGACGGCGCCTCGTCATGCTGTACAACCCGTATATTGGTCGCCTCGTACAGTTGCCTCGCGGCTTCTGCAATCTCTAACTGCCAAATTGCAATATAGAGAATAAAGCTCGCTGCAAGGATGGTAACCGCAAAGCACACTAAAGTGGCGGCCACCTCATTTTCGCGCTGCACGTGCATGGCCATTCTAAACTTTTCATATAACGCGCCAACTCTTGGCATCTCGCTTACCCTAAAATTCACTAGATGGCACCACTCTACACGCACTTAATCCACAACCCAACGAATTAAAGCTATGATATTTGCTAATTTATTTATTCCATTGTCGAGCAGTAAATAGTGAGTGAGGCATATTATCGGAAATTCTCGCCCAATTCTAAATGGGCCGGCCGTACCAACGAATCGATTACGGTACTGAGGTTCATCGACAACCTTGCGAGGATCCTTCGTTGTAATTCCGCCTTGTTTCGCCTAGCAACTGAACGCGGAAACATCACGAGGCTCATGCTAACAGCAGCAAACCGAGGCGTGACAACGGTTGCACACCCATTACGAGACGGTCGGTCACCCCAATAATAACGTGTGGCTTTACTAGCATTAGACCATCTTCCAGCGTACATTAAATCCCACAACGACATCAGCTGGCCACAGGCATGATGACTTGTAGTTTAGTCTCGCCATACACCTCTAAATTCGGCTGATTTTGGAACCACCGTGAATCTCATCAACGCGCACAAGCGGGTTGTTGTCGCAGTAGGCGTACCAGTTGCTGCCTGCCTGCGCCGGGTCGCTGCTCAGGAAGCGCCCCAGGCTGGCGTCATAGTACCGGTGGCCCAGCAGCATCAGCCCCGTGGCAGCATCCGCCTGGTAGCCGCTGGCGCCTGCAAACTGAACGGGCGTCGCCGTGCTGCCGCTGCTGTCTTGGCTGACGCATAGCGTGTACGTGCCCTCGCCGTTTTGCAGCAACGAACTGCCTGCCGATGGACCTGCGTACAGCTCACCGGTTAGTGGGCCGATGCTGCCTTGCCCCACGTTGTGTGTCGGGTTGAGGAATGTCTCCACACTGGCAGAAAAGCCGCAAAATTTGGCTGCGCCGATGTGAGAGTAACCTTCCGGCGAGCCTCAATCTAGCGACCCTCTACCAAATCGCCATGACGCCCGTTGTGTATGGGGTATTGGCATAAACCTGATTGTTGCAACGTATCCATACCTTCAGATCCACCTCTACACGTAACCATGGCCCATTGTACCGGTAGCCGCTCGTAACACCGCTCGGCAGCATGATGCCGGTAGCGCAAGTCCAGTATGTCGTAGGTCACGATGGTGGCGGCATTTTAAGTGTCGGCCCGGTAACCGCGGTCGCCTATTGGGGCTGTCCATGCATACAACCATACTAGTCCAGACAGGTGAGAATAGCGACGAAACCGCTAAAGTAAAAAAACACGGGAAAACGCGGCCACTGCCGGCTTGGCAGGATCGTAGAAACCCTCATTTCGTGCACTCTGTCTTGATGGTGAGTGCAAGTGTTCGCTTTTGAACACCTTTTCGGCTGACGATACCTGTTCAAGACAAATACGGCAGGAAGCTAGGTAGATGTTGTCCTCGGGATCATGCACCAGGTAGCAGTTTGGGTGAAATAAATTGTCCCAACTCGCGTGTATCTCACGCTGTATCTTATTGGGATATGCCTGCTGAAATAACTCGAAACCAGCGTCCTGTAGGGCAATTTGATAGGCTGCATGCTCCTCACGAGAGAGCGCAACATACATGTTTCCCTGCAGCCAGAGATACATGCCATGCGTGAGCGTCAGCGCATCCTTTCTGCTGAGTTTGTGTTCCACCACAACCAGTTCGGAAGTACCGATTGTTTCAAAGTAACGCTGTAGTATGGAATTGCCCTCGCTCGAGAAACGGCAGGGCTTGTGAACGCTCATGATGGGCTGCCCGCCCTGAGAGGCGCCGCACCGCCTGTGCAGCTCACGCATAATCCACCAATCGGCAGGCAAAGGAGAACGCTTTTTTTGCTCGGAGGTAAACTGTTTGTTGCCCTGCAGAGCTTCCCATTCTTCCACGGTAAGCATGCTCCAGGCAGAAATACTTTTGTAATTGAGGAGCGGTTCCATAGGCATCTTGCTTTCTAGATGCTCTCAACCCGTTAAGAAGGCGGAGAGCATCATTTTAATTGGAGATATCAGGGCAGCGCGCCAACGGCCACTAGGCTCATTCCCCCTGTTTCCGGAGCGGTAATGATGCCAATGCCCCATTTTCCAACCTCCCATATACCGACACCAATCACACCCACAACAGTACCTTTGCCTACATCGCGGATAATCGGGTAAGTGTGATGCACACCGTTTTTCTTCACGTCTCCATCTTGTCCACGAGGGTGATAGTGCCCGCCTTTACTGCCTTGGTTAGGGTGATGAATAGGTTCACGCCCGTTGCCTTCATGCTTTGCATCCTCATAGGCATCCTTTTTGCGCTTGTGTGGAACGTTGTGGATTTTCGCCTTACCACTCGGTCCTGCGCCGCGGCTCGTCTCGTTGCCGTCCAACCCCGTCGGGTCAACGCGGACCAGCGGGTTGTTGTCGCAGTAGGCGTACCAGTTGCTGCCGGCCTGCGCCGGGTCGCTAGAAAGGAACCTCCCCACGCTGGGTGCGGCCAAAGTGGTCATACGGACCACACAACTGCTTAGGCGTCACCTGAAGTTGGCCGGGGTATTTGGGCTTCCAACTTCAACTTTCTTAGGCTCTTTCGCAAATCAGCCGGTGGGTGGATGGAATAACCAGCGTTACGAGACCTATGGAACATCGATAACGCATCATCCTTTCGACCAAGCTTATA
>DAIDKH010000002.1:26255-141990 GCA_027450145.1 Chthonomonadaceae bacterium
CTAGGACCGCGAACACCATCAATAATCCTATTTGCATCAAGTCACTATACCGTTTAACTTTCTTGCATTGCAGTAACGCCACTGGTCCCATTGTCGAACATTCTTCATGTTGCGCAACTCCAATTCCGTCGCTGGCACAAACACCGGCTCGGTGCCTATGCAGATAAACTGCCGTATCGATAATCGGTCCTAGCAGTTCAATGCAGTACAAGCCGACCCACGTCGGTGATTGAAGCAAATCCTTGTGGCATTGCACTCTGACAAACAATGCCATTAAAACCGTCACTAGCACAATTCCCTTGCTAATTCGTGATTTACCCCAGAGCTTGTAACCGCCTACAAGCACAAGAAATGTTAAAATATCGTAGATACCATGCCACGTAATTATGGGACTCGAGCGGATAATACCGCCAAAATTGTTCATTACACGGACTTCCTTGCTTACCTCAGCGGTAACGTTGCCAAAAGGAAACATCGCGATTTTGCACATTATTGCTGGTTCAGCATGGGGGAGTACTACAGGTAATTTCAACCTGCAGCACACCCCTCCAATTCCTGAATTACCACCAATTCATCAAATGACCAAGTCCCACAATACCAACAACTATGCAGATCTCTATCACCACCAGGCCGCCAACAATAGCCACCGTCCCAATATCCACAGCAACAACGCCACCACCCAACATCGGTATACCGCCGGCTACCAATCCTCCGCCTGATGTAATGACCAACGCCGGAGACAATACGCCGCCCACTATATTTGCACCGGCAAATCCACCAGGGCCCGGGGTGCGAAACATATTCTAAATTACCGCCGACGGAAGCAACGCCACCTACTACGCCGTTAAACATCCCACCGGAGGTCTCAGGCGTGTTAAATTCCCTTACTTCTTGAAGGAACTTGGTCCAGGCGTCCAACCCCGTCGGGTCAACGCGTACAAGCGGGTTGTCGCAGTAGGCGTACCAGTTGCTGCCTGCCTGCGCCGGGTCGCTGCTAAGGAAGCGCCCCACGCTCGCGTCGTAGTACCGGTGGCCAATCAGCATCAGCCCCGTGGTCGCATCCGCCTGGTAGCCGCTGGTGCCCGCAAACTGAACGGGCGTTGCCGTGCTGCCGCTGCGCGTTAACGTCTCGCCAAACGCATCGTAGACCAGCGAGTCAGTCGCTGCGCCGGTATACGCTGACCAATGTAGGGCGGCACCGGCGGAATTCGCTAGCTGAATTTACAGAATCTACGGGCATATTCGTCGGCAAACGACTCATTTGCCGCCATTGAAGGAGTACACCATGATTTCCTAGCAATTTGAGTGTCAAATACATGGTGACCAACCTCATGGGACAATATGAATTCGAGCATATGACGTTTCAATTGGTCGAAGTGCCATTTGCAGTACAACCAACCTCGCTCGCGTTCAAGTAGCATACCATGCCGTATCGCCACTGCAAGGTGCCGCTGAGACTTTCCGAATTGGCAATAACGCGGTAGACGTTCGCATAATGTGGCGGGGTAAGCCTTCAGTTCAATCAAGGGTCGGGGCCCGCGTTCATAAAAACCCATTAACGTTCTCTCGGAATGGCACCGTGGGCCCAAGCCAACTGCATAAAGACCCGCTACGTCTTTAGTTGGGTACATTTGCAGCTGTTGCTCAATATCCTCAATTGTACATGGGTAAACATATGCAGGCGAATTTAGCGGTTTCTCATATATCCTCACATTATCCATACATGTTTGACCTGGCTAATGTTAATTTGAAGTGGTCGCGAGCAGGCTAAACCAAAAACCCGCCCGCAAGCTATTTGGTGCTTTAAGGAGTGCCTATAGCGAGGCGATCGGCTAGGCTTTCATAGAATCTGTCTCGGAAGGTTGCGTTTGCTGAATCATCGTCTTTAGGCCCTTTCGCAAGTCAGCCGGTGGGTGGATGGAATAACCAGCGTTACGAGACCTATGGAACATCGATAACGCATCATCCTTTCGACCAAGCTTATAATAGCACCAGGCAACGATGTTCATCGCCTCACCGTCCGTGGAGACTGGACCGACCAATGGCTTGAATACTCGAATTGCCGTAGCATATCGCTCTGTAATACTCAGCCACCTGGCATAATTGTATCGAATAATGTCATAGTCGGGATCTAGTTGGTAAGCCTTTGTGATTGCGACTGTTGCTGTTTTAGTCAAATCTAATGCCGCGGCAACATAGTACTTTTGCAGCCAATAGTCGGCACTTGTCGCATCGAATTTCAAGGCGTTTTCTATCGCACCTAAAGCCTCATGCAGGTCATCCTTGTCCTCGAGGAGACGCGAAAACCCATACCAGAGAATCGAATTGGATGGGTACTCTTTTAGCAATTTTTCATAAATTCGAACGGACCTCCTCCGCGGCCGGTCTTGACGCAACGAAATGTTAAGATTAAAAGCCGCATTAACGTAGGTGGCATCTTTCTGAAGCACCGGCAAAAGATATTTCTGGGCTTCACGATACCGACCAAGGTCGTTCAAGGTTAAAGCAAGGTTATTGTAACTCTCGGCACTAAAAGCTGGGTCAGTCTCGATATCCATTAGATAGGACCAGACGGCCTCCTGGAGCCGGTTCAGTCGTCTCAGTACGTTGCCGCGGTAGTAGTACACGTACCCCATGCAATACACCCCATATGCAAAGGAACCGATCGTGAGAGCACGATCAAACATCTTAAGGGCCGATGAATGCCAGCCCCTGCGCATGTAATACCTACCGTAGTAATAAAGTAGTGAGGACTCTCGCGGATTTTTACGATTTAACGGTAAGAGATAGCGACGCGACTTTCGCAACAACTGTTGGTCTTCCAGGCATCCTGTTAATAAAAGTGCCAATTCAACATCATTCTTATTGTTCATTACTAGACGCGCGCAATACCGTTGCGCGCGTCTGGAAGAGCCGGATTTACACCAGCGATTCACCTTTTGTTCGTTGGTTCCGTTTGTTATCATTGGTGGTCGATCTAGGGCTTCGGCTTGTGTATCATAGGAGGTTTTGAAGGTTTAGAGCGTTTTGAACCTGGCGATCGACCACCGCCCGCCCGTTTAGGTCGGTCGTCAGGGCGCCTTTTGTCACCGTTCTCGCCTCCTGCGTCCCGCTTTCTTGTTGTCTCGGCCTTCTGGTGCTTTTCTTCCGTCGACGGCCGCGCACCTTTTCGATGTTCGGCGTTTTTGATGACTATCCAGATTATACTTCCGGCACCAACTATTGTTCTGCCTATAGCGAATCCATCGCTAACCGGATACTCGGGACCACCACCGGCGACCTCACCCACTACGTCATCGCGAAGTGTCTTTTCGGCAACTTCCTCAATATCACCGAATACTTCCCCATCCCGCAAAAGTCCCGTGGGGCACCCAACCAAGCGGGTTGTTGTCGCAGTAAGCGTACCAGTTGCTGCCCGCCTGCGCCGCGTCACTAGAAAGGAACCTCCCCAGGCTCGCGTCGTAGTACCGGTGGCCCAGCAGCATCAGCCCCGTGGCCGCATCCGCCTGGTAACCGCTGGCGCCCGCAAACTGAACGGGCGTCGCCGTGCTGCCGCTGCCGTGCTGGCTGACGCCTGGCGTGTACGTGCCCTCGCCATTTTGCAGTAGCGGACTGCCTGCCGATGTCCCTGCGTACAGCTCACCGGTAAGTGCGCCGCCGATGCGTTGCCCCACGCGCTGGTCATCACCGTTTTACGCGTAGTTTACCACCGAACCGCCGGGTTGAACGATGGACGTTACGCGGTTTAACACGTCATAGTTGAGCGTGGACGTGCCACAAGAGCTTGGTGTTCCCAGAATACCCCGAGCAACATCACCAGGCACCTGCGAGTACAAAAAAACAACCTTCAGCAGGCTCGCACTTGGTACGAGCGTAAACCCTGTGATGTGGTACAGTGCTTACGACCAGTGAACGTATTAGGTGACAATACGCCAGCAGCTTCATCGAGATGCGTTCATCCAGAGCAGTACAGCCTCTGCACCAGCGCGTGCCTCCTCATCCTGCTCATGGAGAACCTCCTGGCAAAGCTTGCGGTTATCTGGGAAGCGATATCCTCGGACACGCCGTAGGGCGTTGAGGATTTCCAACTTTTCCTCCAAAGTGATGAGAGATTCTGGCGTGGAAAGGATCTTACGTGGCAGCGTTGTGGCATCTCCAATCCCCTTCAGTGCCAAAGCGGCATCCGATCGAACACCACTGTCTTGATCCTTCAGGACTCGGGTGATGGCAGATACTGCTGTAACAGCGCCTATCTTGCCCAGTGCAATTACCGCTTCCGACCGAACATACTCATCGCCACTTTGCAGCGCATCAATGAGAGCGGGAACTGCAGCACCGTCGCCGATCTTACCTAAAGCGATGGCAGCCTCAATCTGAACGTTTTCGTCCCTATCCATTAAGGCACCAACGAGGGCGGACACTGCAGCAGGTTCGCCAGTCTCCCCTAAAGCCGAGGACGCACATATTCGAACTATTGCTCGCTTGTCATCTAATGCCCGAATGAGATCGGGCACCGCATCTACACCGATCTTGCTCAATGCTGAAATCCCGGCCCCACGTACATCCGAATCTTCTTTACCCAGCAGTTGTATAAGTGCTGGAATAGCGGAGGCGTCGCCAATCGCTCCTAACGCACCTGCTGCGTTTAAGCGTACGTCTATGTCTTCATCATTTAAACACTCGATAAGTGCTGGAACAGCGGAGGTACCGCCAATCTTCCCTAGGGCTCCAGCGGCTTGAGAACGTACAACCTCGTCTTCATCCTTCAGCGCACCGATGAGCGCTGAAACAGAGGAGGCGTCGCCAATCTTTCCTAGCGCTCCAGCGGCTTGTGATCGTACAACCTCGTCTTCATCCTTCAGCGCACCGATGAGCGCTGGAACAGAAGAGGTGTCGCCAATATCCCCTAAGGCTCCGGCAGCTTCGGAGCGCACTCTCGCGTCTGCGTCATTCAATGCCTGCCCAAGAGAACGAGAAAGTGTCGTCTCACCCATCTCCCTCATCGCAACTATAGCACCAACTCGGACGTTCGCATCCCCATCATCCAAGGCTTTCACCAGTACGGGAAGTGCGGCAGTACCAATCTTCCCCAAAGCAGATGCCGCCTCAGAGCGAACATGACTCACTTCATCCTTCAGGACCGCAAATAGGTGTGGAACAACGGTGACATCTCCTATGTCTCCCAATAAGGCGGCCGTACGGGAGCGTACATTATCTGCCTCATCCTGCAACGTACCAATAAGATACGGAACAACTGAAGCATCGCGTATCCTTCCTAATGCAATGATCACTGCACAGCGAACCGATGAGTTCCTATCCTTCAGCCGCGCCAGAAGATTTGGGATGGCGGTAGTTCCGCCAATCTCACCTAAAGCTATTGCCGTAACAATTCGAATTGCAGCATCTGGATCGTTCAATTGCTCTAACAGCACAGGTACAACCTCAGCCTCTCCCAGCGCTCCCAAAGCAGAAATGGCGGTGATGCGATCTGAGTGATCCTTAGCTTTCAGGCGCGCAATATACTTTCTCGTGAGTGGCTTATAGTTCGAGGTAACATTAGCAGCGCTGTTCACGTCGCCTGAACCAGCGCTGTATACCGATCTCCCGTCTTCGGCCTCCTCTTGTGGGGGGATGGCCGGCTGGTATAGAACAACATTACCGATCTTCCCTAATGCGGTGGCCGAATTACAAAGCACCAACCAATTGTCGTCTTTCAATGCCTGGAAGAGAGCGGGAACCGCAGACGCAGCACCTATTTCACCCAACGCGGTGGCCGCACACTCTCGCACGTTATGGTCATCATCCTCCAGGGCCTCGATAAGCGGGAAGACAGCAGACTGATCCCCGATCGCTCCTAACGCACTCGCAGATCTAGATCGAATAAAACCATAGTCATCATCCAACGCTTCGATAAGGGCTGGAACGCCTCGGGCGTCCCTGATCTGACCTATTGCGGTGACTACAACTGAGCGAACGGAGTGGTTAGTGTCATGCAATGACTCGATAAGCGCTGGGACTGCAGATGCATGTTTGAGTTTTCCTAACGCACAGGCTGCCCCAGCGCGAACAGTGGGATTCTTAGCCTTTAAAGACCTAATGAGAGGGGCTACTGCAGCAAAATCATTAATCTCACCGAGTGCAAATGCGGCGCCAATAACTACGGAAGGAATCTCGTCTTCTAATGCCTGGATGAGCGCATGTACCGAAGAAGCATCTTTCACCTCTCCTAATGCGAAAGCCGTACTCATCCGGATGAACGGGTTACGATCCTTTAAACAGTCAATGTTTGGCTTTGTGTAGGTTTTCGACATACTAATTAATCTCTCTTCCGTGCCTTGGGTTAGGGTGAATGATTGCTCACAGCCAGAGAATTGGTGCGCCCACTGCTTCGGCTATGACAAAGTTTGTAAACGAACGCTTAGACTTGTACACTGTCCCTAGATTCCATGCCAAAAACTATCCAAGCCCTTCCGCCGCGCCTACCGAAATTGTTTTACCCGTCCGTTTGATTCTTGCTTCCACGCTCTTCTACAGATGCGAACGGAGTGTTTATCCCTTAAGAGGCACTGGTAGTTAGGCTACGATCATCTTTGCTTTCCATCGTCGGCTGATCAGGAAATTGTCGCATCGTGATCCAGGAAATGGTATTTGGGCCTTCTGCCGCAGCTTCTTTGTCTTGAACACTCACGGAATCACCCGGGTAAGAGAGTCATCGGCACAGAAGGCAGGCCAGTTGGATCTCGCCTATTGCGAGGCGCGGCCCGCGAAGTGTCCCACGGTCTGGCCGCGGTACCAATCTCCCGGCAAAGCCGTTCTATGTTTTCTACCGAGAATGAGCGACCTTCATCGGTAGAGGCAACTCATGGCCGAGCAGCTGCACATTCAGAGCAGGAAAAAGGTGGTAAAGTCTGCCACACTGGGCTTGGCGGGGTCAAAATATTCACCAGGCCATCTTAGAACACCGGGAAACAAGTAGTCGCTCTTTCGCACTTTCTCTGCCCGCGATACCTTATTCAGAGCTATGCTACAGGAGGCCAGATAGACGTTATGTTCACTATCATATTCCAGATTACAATCTTGGTGAAAGATATTGTCCCAGCTACCGGTGATCTCGCTCTGGATCTCCTTGGGGTAGTTAAGTGACGATTCCGGATAGCCTTTGTCCTCCAATGCGATCTGATATTCAACACTTTGATCTGTAGATAGAGCAACATACATGTTTCGCTGCAGCCATAAATACATGGAGTCGGAGAGGGCAAGTACCTCACTTCGGTCGATTTTATATTCCACTACAACCAGCTCGGATGTTCCTGTTGTTTCGAAATAGCGTTCGAGAATTGAGTGGCCCTGTTTGGAGAAACGACTGGGCTTGTGGACGCTCATCACAGGCAGCCCGCCGTAAAATTGGCTGCATCTCTGCTGTAGCTGTTCCATAATCCACCCATCACCCGGCAACGGGGAGCGACGCTTGTCCGCAGAGGTAAGCTGCTCATTAGTCTTCATTAGCTCCCACTCCCCCAGTGTAAGCATACTCCAGGCAGTGATTTTTTTGTGGTTTAATAGCGGCTCCATTGTTGCTCCCTACTGATATAGCGCCTTCTCACCGATTCAGTAATTCGGTGAGAAGGCGAATTGGTGCGTCAGAAAGCGGGTGCAGCACCCAAACTCATCCCCCCTGTTTCGGGAGCTGCAATTACAGCGCCCCCCACTTAACGACTTCCCATATGCCGATGCCGATTCCAATTACCACCCCACCTCGTGCATCCTTGTCAGGCAAAGAAGCTCGTTGGCCTGGCGGATAACTGTGGTGAACACCATCATTCACACCGTCCCCTCGGTGGTAGTGCGGCCACCCAATCTCTGAGTGACGATGGTGCACGGGTTCGGTATTATTACCGTCCTTTTTTGCCCGCTCATAGGCCTGTTTCTTGCCGTCATACTTTGGTAAGAAACGGCGTGCTTTGTCGCCGCCGCCCTTACCTCGGTTATGCCTCTTACACCCCGTCGAGTCAACGCGCACAAGCGGGTCGTTGTCGCAGTAGGCGTACCAGTTGCTGCCTGTCTGCACCGGGTCGCTAGAAAGGAAGCGCCCTATACTGGCGTCGTAGTACCGGTGCCCCAGCAGCATCAGCCCCGTGGCCGCATCCGCCTGGTAGCCGCTGGCGCCCGCAAACTGAACGGGTGTTGCCGTGCTGCCGCTGCGCGTTAACGTCTCGCCAAACGCATCGTAAACCAGCGAGTCGGTCGCTGCGCCGGTGCTTCCAGTTATGCCTCGTGTGCTGCCCAGCGCATCCGCAGCGAAGAAGGCACTGCCGCCGCTGCCGTGCTGGCTGACGCCTGGCGTGTACGTGCCCTCGCCGTTTTGCAGCAACGGACTGCCTGCCGAAGCCCCTGCGTACAGCTCACCAGTTAGTGCGCCGCCGCTGTCTTGCCCCACGCGCTGGTCATCACCGTTGTACGCGTAGTTTACCACCGAACCGCCGGGTTGAACGATGGACGTTACCCAGCGGAGGGGTCATCAGTTTATTTGTGCTTGGCTGACTGCTCCTGTTTCACGAGATCATCCTCGAGTTTTTCATGCCGAAGCAGATTAACCGTTTGCTGCCATGATTTTATCTGCGACTCCAAATACGCTATCGTGTGGGGTGTATCGTAGTTTACTTTGATACCCAATGAAACCTTGTAGGCTGCAATGGCATTCCGCGCGTATTGGATCATGGTCAAGAAGGTTAGCGACGTAGAGTTGGGTTCGACTTGAAGGATCTGGTCAATAGCCTCATACGTGCCACCGATTTCATCCCAATATTTCGCGTTGTTGGGATCGAATCTCGCTGCCTGCCTGTAGTACGTAATAGCCGAGAGCAGATCACGAACTGTTGCCTCGTTGAATAAAAACCCACGGCCGTAAACAGTTCCAAGCATATTCCATACCTCAGGGTTGCGTGGATCTATTTTTAGCGCGGCATTCAGCCTGCGCACTGTTAAGTGACTTCCAATGACGTCGAATCCACACGAGGAAAGCGCTATTGCGTAATATCGATCGGCATCACTTACAAGTTTGGCCCGCTTCGCTGGCAGATTCCAGACATGAGAAGCGTTTAACTTTTGGTAGACTGCAATCTTCTCGGCGTCGGGGCTCAGGTTAACCGCTGCGAGGCATGCCATTCCGTAATTGCCCAGGCGGTAGTAACAGATTGCTGCCTCTGTGGAAACGATTGGTATATGCGTCCCAGATACTACGCTTTCATACCGGCCAGGCGAAAAGGGAGGCTTGCGATTGATCAGCCTCAAAGTTTGTGCTGAATCAACAGAAAAATCCAAGGGTAACTCACCCGTTTTGCCGTAAAACCAACGCGCACAATAGAACATAAGCGCATGAACGTAATCACGCTCGTACTCGTAAAGTTGGCCGAGGTCATCGCACGCAAAGAACAACTGCGTCCGCGCCATATTTTTCAACGCGTGACCACGGTGAGACAACTCCTGCAGCGAACGCAGATCCACCTGAATGCGCTTTAAAGCGTCCTTCATCGCTAAGGGAATATTGTTCGCGCGAATATCGACTTGCACACGCGATTCAATGCCGCTGTCACGTAATAAATAGGGCTCAAATTCATCCAGTATCCTACCCTCAGCAGGTGGTAACGGCATCCCGTGCTGGCTATATCCATCAGCACCACTCTGCAACGGTGCCATTCCAAGTGCAAGCACAAGACAAGTCATACAAACGAACTGAACTATATTCACGTTCGTCCGGTGTTTCGGTGTAAGTAACATTACAAAGCTCCTCATCGTTAGTGATTCCGTGCTGCAGTGGTCCATTAGGGGAAGTCTGCATGGTGCTTTTCATCGTGTTCCTTCAATTGGAAACGAATCCTCTATTACTGGTTTTAGGAATTCTGGAAAGCTGAGCTCCAGACCGGAAAAGGATCCGTATAGGGTTTGTCCTCTGAAGCAGATATATAATGTGGCCCACCGAAGCTCCAAATTCCCATCTGGTAATCTACAGTGGCACGCCACTTCCACTTTGCTTCGTCCACTGGCACATAATCGCTGCCGGCGCCAGGCGGTTGGTACATTACATAGGTTTGAAAGCTGTCACCGATACCGATGTATTGCGAGATACCGGCTGGCGGTGGGTTGGCCAGCGTGAGGAAAGGCCCATCTGCAAAGGTTCCTTCTGTTCCGTCGGCGTAGAACGGTGGGTTGGCAGGCAAACAGTAGGTGTATGGACACCAGTTATCCAACCCGAAGCTTTTCGAACTATTACCTGGCCGATTTGGGTCGATTAGCTGTACGAACATCCACAAGCCTTCAGGATAGGTTTGTTTTGGTAGCACGAAGGCCGCCGGGGTTGTTACCGTGTATTTCCAGACGATTCCAACCAAGTCACACGCTTTATTTGGGCTCCGCATGGTTGTCGACCCTAATAACTTTCCTCTCAAAACAACACCACCCTTCTGCAAACCGTCGTCCTTGAACACCACGGGGTTAATATCAATCGGAACACACTGCAAAACGGTCACATTGGGGAAACGTGGCTGCTGCAACGTGACGATATTAGTCGTTTGCAGCGCGTTAAACGTTACAACGTCGGTGCATTTCACCACCCCGGTCATATCGGGACGGGCAACGTAAACGGCATAGTTCGGGGGATTCTTAGGAGTTTTCGACAAATCGATAGATAAGTACCGCAAGCATTGCCGTAGTAGTGGCGTTAAGAAAGTCCCCATATCGAGGACTAATATGGAGGGTGCAAATTGACCTTGAAATACAGGCTATCCCGTACTTTGCGCCACGATGCTCATAAAATAACTCAATCGGGATGGCTTACGGTGAACATGTCAAAGGTTGGCGGGAGCGAGTGAGAATCGAACTCACCAGAGATAAGACGCGCTTACCTCCCGAGCGGTTTTGAAGACCGTGGAGGTCACCAGACCCCAGGCGCCCCCATATTTGTAAGCAGCACATTAAGGCTTAATCGCGAAGGATGCTGTGTAACTTCAGTCCTTGTAGTACGCCGGCCCAGGTTTCACATGCTAAAACGATAACCGAAGCAAATAGGACACCCAAAGCCACCAATGGATTAAATATAAACCAGGCTATTATTGTAGAGATGCGCACAATGACCATTGGCACAAATATGGTTAGCAGACTCGCCCATAATAGCGGGCGCCGACGAGTACCAGGACCTACATAAAGCCCTACAGATAAACTCCAGGAGAATTGTACCACCATAGAAATAATTACTAACAGGGCTATGAACGTAGCACTAACTTGTACGCCATGCCGAGCTTGTGCGAAAAGCACAAGGATTGCGACCAAGAAGACAATGTGCATAGCCATCAGGCATTTTGCGACTAGCACCGGGCGCTGGGCATAGGGGGGTCTTCTATCGTTGGTCAATTGCACACCTCAATTTCTACTTCCCCAGGTTCCAAGACTTCACCAATAACATCGGCGACGAGTGCTCCGTGAGCCAACAATTCAGTGCGCAACCGATCGACGCTGTCCGGGGCAACCACAATAGCGATGCCGCCGGAGGTTTGTGGATCCGCCACCAATTCCACGTAGTTGGTGTGTACATCACTTGCAAAAGCAACACTGTTAGCAGAGTAATCTCTGTTCGCCACCGAACCACCTGTCAACAATCCCGCTTCAATCAGCGTATCGACGCCGGCGATAGTGGGCAAGCTGCTTCCCCATAGTCGTAGCGAAACGTGGCTCCCTCTTGCAACGTTTAACAGATGTCCCAAAACTCCAAAGCCAGTAATATCGGTGGCAGCGTGTACAGGTAAGTTATCACCAATTCCCAGCAGAGCCATTACCGCCCCCGCAGGTGCGTTAAGTGATTTCATGCACTCTACCGCGCTCTGGTATACAACGGGATTACAGGCATCCGCACGGGCCGCTGTGGCAATAATTCCGACACCCAGAGGTTTCGTTAATACGATGAGGTCACCCGGTTTAGCGCCAGCGTTGGACGCAACATGTTCTGGATCTATTAGACCCGTTACAGACATTCCAAATTTAGGCTCGGAGTCCTGAACACTGTGTCCACCCACCAGAACTGCTCCTGCTTCCTGGACCTTACTTGCACCGCCAGCAATTATTTCAGCCGCTTCCTCGGGGCCACGGTCGTCAATTGGAAAGCACAGGATATTCATAGCCGTGACCGGCCGTCCACCCATCGCGTACACGTCACTCAATGCATTCGCTGCGGCAATTTGGCCATACGTATATGCGTCATCCACAATAGGCGTAAAAAAGTCGACCGTCTGTACGAGGGCGCAATTAGCACTTAGACGATAGACTCCGGCGTCATCGGTCGTCTGCAGTCCAACGATTAAATTGTTATCTGTTGGTAGATTTAACCGGCGCAGTACCTGCGACAGCCGGGCTGGCCCGATTTTTCCCGCTCAACCAGCGCAGTGCGCAAGATGCGTAAGTCTTGTGCGAATATCGATTGGTTCGGTCACGTTTCACCTGCCTTCCACTCTTCGATTGCTGATGGATTATATCCTAGGATATTACCCCTATTGGCCTCCGTTAGTGACAGATGGATTGCGGGGTTAGCCGTGACACCCGGTCTGCCCGTATTGGGTTTAAACATCCCGGGCGCGAGCAGAAATACCTAGCTGAGGTGACCTGTTGATTACACATGAGAGCTCTAATGGGATGGTCTCTCATAGGTGACTTGCCCACATTTCTATTAACGGCAAACACTAGATCACGTAACGAGGATAGGCGCATTCGGGACATGGAACTAGCTGAATTCTACCAAATGCTACTACCACTGCATCGTCGGTGTGGCCTCGTTCAGTTCCTTGACGGATTGGGCATGTGCAAGCAGGTTTTGGGCTGCGGTTCTCGTCTCGACGCTAGCATCTGGCATAGTGGATAGCTTTTTAAGAAACTCGATTGCTTCTGGTGTTCCCTTCTTGGCGAGATCTTCTAGAATATTTAGCGTGAGGTTTGAACTGGTGGGCTCACCACTGTTTATTGGCCTAATCAACGTCTCGTTCCCGTGGGTTAAAGTCGACGCCGCAGCCCGCAGAAGTCCGTCCTCACGGCTAATAGGAGTTGCAGATGCACGTAACAGTTGTCGAGGTTCTTTAGTTCGCTGGCTCCTGGCAATTATTGCTTCGTGGGCAGCGGCGGCAGCATCTTCCAATCCACCATTTTTCCCAAACGACAGCCAACCCGCCATGAGCATGTTGATGGTCCCCAGACACGACTCATCGCCGATGTGTACCATTGCCCCCAATATCGCGCGAACTAATGCGCGGTCTCCGCTCCGAAGCAGACGAGTTAGATTAGACACCGTTGTGCGAGTAACAAGACCAAAGTGACTTGCGTTAACACAGGCGAGTGGCCGTTGGAGCGACGCAATGGCAACTTGACGGACTCGCTTAGAAGGTGAATTACAAGCCTGTTCAGCCAGTTCATCCAGTACGTGGAAGGATCCCACTCGGCCCATGGCGCGAATAGCTTCGAGTCGAACCGCTAGTCGTGTACGCTTGCGCCATGAGCGCCGCTTCAGGCCCACCACCAATATCAGCAGAAGCAATGGCCCGCTTAAATACGGTAACGACGAACTCTGAAGGCCGAAAACCACTGCGGCTATGAGCAAAGCTACTACAGGCAGTTTCAAGCCCTTCGTCGATGACTTATCCTCGGCAACATTGTACACCGACGACCTGTACCTGACCAATGCAGTTAACTCTGCCGCCACCTGTGATTGCTGGGCTTCATTCAATCTGGCGCGCCCTAGCGCCCATATGGCCGATATTTTCTGCTGCCAGGGGCGACGGCCGCGTGGGTGCAGCGCAGCAATGCAATCCTGAAAGGCATCGTCGGCGAGGTTTTGTCCCATGGCTACTGCCGTTGCGGCATCGCGCACCGGATCGTTAGACGGTAGCTTATCCAGCCATGTCCACACGATTTGAAGTTCCTCGGGATCTAGCCTGCTACCCATTTTCGACTCGTTATTTGCGGGGCCAAAGCCTTGTTCGTCCACACACTCCTCCATACCACATACGGCACTGTTGAACGCCCTCAGAATTTAACATTCGCCGCCCGGTACCATAAGCGCTCTGCGAACTGCTTCCACAGCTGTTATAATTTCATGCCGCTCCATGGTCCGTGGGTCCAACCACAGGCAGTCATCGCGAATTCTCGCGATGACTGCAGGTCGCTGCTGCCTGAGCGAAGCCGCGAAATTCTCAACAGACACAGACACCGGCTTAACAACCACACACCAAGTAGGAAGCTGGTAGTGTGGCATTGAGCCTCCCCCAACTTCCGACATAGATATTCGCAGGTCGAGTTCCGCGACGGTCTGAGGTACCGCTCGAGCAATCATATTGCACATCCTACGCGCCGCTCTCTTCAGTCCCTCAACGTCACGGTTCATATAATGAAGCGCAGGAACAGTAACACCGGCTTCACCGCTAAGATGCAGCACAAGCGTCGCTCGCAACCCGGCCAACGATAACTTGTCGATACGCATGGCACGTGCCAAAGGATGGCCAGAGAGCTGGTGCACCAACACCGCGCTACCTGCAACTACACCGCACTGCGGCCCACCCATCAACTTGTCCCCACTAAACGTCACCAGCCCAGCGCCAGCCTGCACACTCGCTCGAACAGTGCTGTCTGCCCATGGAGCGCGATGGAGGTTTCCGTTACCCTGGTCATCCATCACGATCACACCTGCCCTGCGTCCCAGAACCGATAATTCCGCGATACTGGTCTCCTCTACGAATCCTGTCATTGCAAAATTCGACGGATGACAACGCAAGATCATCGCGGTATCGTTATTTATAGCTGCAGCATAGTCACCAATTCTGGTTTTATTCGTAGTACCGACTTCTCGGAGTCGCGCGCCAGCGGCCTCAATGATCTCGGGCAGGCGAAACCCACCGCCGATCTCAACCATCTGGCCCCGCGAAATTATTACTTCGCGCCCGTGGGCCAGAGCTGAGATCGCCAGGAACACCGCCGCTGCACAATTGTTTACAGCAAGCGTCTCCTCAGCCCCCGTTAATGCACGCAGGAGCTCCGCTACATGATCTTGACGGTTGCCGCGTTTTCCGGTTTCATCGTCGAGTTCAACCAGCGAGTGGTTCAAGGCCGTTTTGTATACAGCCTTAGCGGCCGCAGGTGCCATTCGTGCTCTTCCCAAGGCAGTGTGCAAAATGACACCGGATGCATTTATCGCTTCAGGAAGCTCCAACGCACACATTGCTTCCACCTCATGGCACACAGAGGAAACTAGTTGATCAATCGTTGGTACTGGCGCGATTGTTGCCGTAAGGTCTTTACGCGCCTCATCGACTACCCGACGTACTGCGGCACTTACAATCGCTGGGCCGTGATTACTGGTACATGCTTTGACCGCGGGCTGCTCTAGAAGTAAAGTTACGGACGGCAGTTGGCGCAAGATGTTGGATAAATTGTTCTCATTTTTATTCACGCTTTCATTATAGCAACTGAATGCCATTCCTAAGACCCGCGTCACCATAGAACACCATGAGGATGCTCTGATGCATGTAGGAGAATTAGGTTCCTAGACAGAATATGCTTAGAAATCAGAACTACTGGAGGTTATGCAATGAATACGGCGGATGATATTCTAGATCAGCTCACCGCATTATCACACTGGTTAGGTGATCCGGAAAACGACCTTGCCATCCTGGGCGAGGGAAACTCTTCTGGCAGGTACACGAATGAGACGTTTTTCGTAAAGGCCAGCGGCCGCCACCTTGGCACCATCACTCCAAGTGGATTTTGCGAAGTAAACTTCTCACGTGCGTTGGCTGCACTAGATGGCCCAGCCCTTACCGACGAAATGGTTAAGGGTGCATTAAAGGATTGTGTAGCCAATCCAGAATCAGGAGTTATGCCATCAGTTGAAACATTCTTTCACGCGTTCTTTTTAACTCTGCCAGATGTCAATTTTGTAGGTCACACACACCCCACTGCAGTAAACGCCATCCTATGTTCAAAAGGTGCCCGCGAGGCCGTAAGCGGCCGCCTGTTTCCGGATGAAATTGTGTGCTGCGGGCCGGCGGTCTGCTTTGTGGAATACACGGACCCAGGAATTCCGCTTGCCAAAATGATCAAACAGAGAGTAGTTGAATTCCACGACGAGCACGGCGAATGGCCTAAAACGGTCCTCATGCAAAACCACGGGTTAATCGCTCTGGGCAAAACCGTGCGCGATGTTCAAACAGTGACCTCCATGTACGTAAAAACAGCGCGGGTGCTGCTGGGAACATTCGCAATGGGTGGCCCAAATTTCCTGTCAGAGGAGAACGTCCGCCGCATCCATACGAGGCCAGATGAACACTATCGTCAGCGGCAACTGGAAAAAGGCACTTAGCAAACAAAGGCGTTACCGCGATATACATGTAGCGGTGTACCTGCATCGCAAACCGAAAGGAGGTACGGCCCATGAATGTGACAATGTCGTGCCTCACCCCGGCACTAGCCGGCTGAGACACCTAAGCGCAGTGACTGCGTGCGCAGCAGTCACTGCGCTTATTTATTGCGTCCACGCGCCTCTTGGAAGGATTCGTACTCTCTAAGGACTAAAATGTAAATGCATGAAATATTATTGCGCTAGGCCATGAGAGGAACCAAAACTGATGGTGAGAGAGACACTCAATGATTTTCGCAAAGGAGCCGAGCCAATACCGCAAAGAATGCTGCGATGGCATCTTTACGGCGCTGGCTTGGAAAATTTTGGAACCGACGGAAAGCCGGAGGTGGTTGAGGTCCCGGCGTATGGCGAAGATGAGCTACTAATTCGCCAGGATGCTTGCGGACTGTGCTTTTCGGACACTAAAGTAATTGCCCTGGGTAATCAACATCCTCGCATGAGTGGAAGGGATTTACAATCTGATCCTGTCACCCTTGGTCATGAGGTTGCATGTACAGTAGTTGGTGTGGGTAAAACGCTGCAGGATAGGTTTCAGGTAGGCGACAGGTTTGTCATTCAAGCAGATGTTTTTTACAAGGGCACCAGCATGGCATATGGCTACGCCATTCGAGGTGGTCTGGCAGAATATAGCGTGATTGGCGCGCCAATTATAAATGGCGATGAGGGCTGTTACCTTCTGCCACTGAATGAAACCACGGGATATGTGGAGAGTGCCCTTACAGAGCCATGGGCTTGCGTTGTGTCGGCTTATGCACAGCAACACCGAACCTGTTTTAAGGCTGGTGGTTCCCTGCTGGTACTATTGGGAGCTGGGGCTCAACTTGAGGATATCGAGTGGATGATCGACGCGAACCAACCACCCGCGTCCCTAATTGCGGTAGCGCTTCATGCAAACAAGGTTACACCACTACACGCCATTACAGGTCTGCAGACCAGTGTCCCGAGTATGGATGACCTCGCACCTGTGCGAAATGCGGAGGCGCCAGCCGGTTTCGACGATATCATTGTAGTTGGCAAGGTGGACGAGTCCATACTTGAGGCCGCTGCAAGCCACTTAGCAGACCACGGAATATTTAACCTTAAAGGCGCTGGTACTCTCGTTCGTCCGCTCATCCTGGATATCGGCCGCATTCATTATAATTGGCACCACTATCTTGCTGATACCGGTAGCACACCGCAGAACCTATACAGCGAGTCCCGCTCAGCGGAACTGCACGCTGGAGGGAAAACGTGGCTAGTTGGGGCTGGTGGTCCCATGGGACAGATGCATGTCCAGCGCGCTATCCAACTTACCAACCCTCCGTCAGTTATTGTAGCTACCGACCTTGACGGTGTTAGGTTACAAAGTGTAGTGGACCGCTTTGGAGAGATGGCTGCACGCAAAGGCATCAATCTGATTGCAATTAACCCCGGCCTCATTACGCCTGATGAATTCGACACGCAGCTGCGGAGTATCACCGGCGGCAAAGGATTTGACGATATTGTTTCGCTTGTGCCCGTCGCTAAAGTAATCGAGCACGCTGCAAATTTCCTCGCTTCAGGGGGCTGGTTCAACATTTTTGCCGGTGTGGCCCGCGGTACGATGGCAGCATTGGATGCCAACCTGATCTCACAACGTGGCTGCCGCTTCCTGGGTAGCAGCGGATCATCGCTCGCGGATATGCGGGCGACACTAGAACGCGTTCAAAGCGGCGCACTATCCACCAACACCTCATTGGCTGCAATTGGCGGAATGGAGGCAGCCCGTGAAGGGCTTGCAGCTGTTAAGGACGGAAGGTTCACTGGCAAAACGCTGATTTTCCCGCTGATACATGACCTGCCTCTTACCTCGCTTGATCAACTTAAGACTACTCTTCCAACTGTCGCTGCCAAATTACGAGATGGTATGTTCTGGACAAAAGAAGCTGAAGATGAACTGCTTAAACTTAAACTGGGAGCTGCGCAAAATGCATAGATTGCAGGATCAAATTGCAGTCGTGACAGGTGCCGCCCAGGGTCTGGGTGAAGCTATTGCAAGGAGGTTAGCTGCCGAAGGCTGCCGTGGAATCGTGCTGTCCGACCTTAACTTTCATAAGGCTGAAAATTTGGCAGCCGAACTGAGTTCCACTGCTGATATTTCCGCTGTGCCTATACGCGCAAATGTTGCGGACGCGGCGGATGCCACAGCTATGATGCAATGCGCAGTGGATAACTTTGGTAGACTAGATCTACTGGTAGCCAACGCGGGCATCCTTAAAGCAGGCGACATAACCGAAATCGGCGCAAGCGACTGGAAGGCCGTCATTGATGTAAACCTTTATGGCTATTTTCTTTGTGCACAAGCGGCAGCAAGAGTAATGAAGGAGCGTCGCGCGGGTAATATTATACAAATCAACAGCAAGAGCGGTAAAAAAGGCTCATTTCGCAATAGCGCCTATGCAGCTTCTAAATTTGGTGGAATTGGCCTAACCCAATCGATAGCGTTAGACCTTGCGCCTTACAACATTCGCGTTAATGCTGTTTGTCCTGGAAATCTGCTAGATGGCACTTTGTGGCAGGAGAGCCTCTATGAACAGTACGCAAAAACACAGGGTCTAACAACAGAGGAAGTTCGTCGAAAATATGAGTCGCAGGTACCATTAGGACGTGGATGCACGTATGAAGATGTATGTAATGTCGTTGTTTTTCTCGCTTCCAGTGAGTCGAATTATATGACGGGCCAGGCACTAAATGTTACCGGTGGCCAGGAGATGCGCTAACACGACATCGTCATCTGTTCGCAATATAACGATTAGCGGTGCGATGGTTTCTGTACCATAAGTATTCCCTTCGGTAGAAATACAAATCATGTTCCAAAACCGGATTAGCAAACGATGGATCGGTACCTTACGCACAGTTGGACTTCCGCTGGGCACAGGATTTGTACTGTCTCAAGTTCTATCGGGGGTATGGGGACCAGCTTCCCCTGCCAGTTTTGGAATACTGGTAATCGGCTCTGCCATGCTCGTACCGCTCATGCTACCTCGGTATGGTCGAAATGACAGAAATATAAAGCCTTCGCAAGCACGAAATGTCAAACCGACACGTGCGGCGGTAATGTTACATCGGGGCAGTATTGGATTGGCAATTACCCTCACGTGCGTTATAGTTTTGGCGGGTCTTGTTCGAATCAATCGAGAAGTTAGCTTATGGAAGCTTGGCAGGGTAGCACGTGGGCAAATAATCAACAACGAGCCCACGTCACCCGTACCAATTGCTGGTGGCAACGTCCTATACTCGTTCTCCTATCAAGGCACCGCATTTACAGGGTGGGCCCACGTAAACCGCGAGCGGTATCAGCAATTACGACTGGGCACATTTGTTCCTGTCACGTACATTCCAAGCGATCCCTCAGCCAGCCACTTTGGACTCATTTCTCCAGTGAAAACAAAATGGCGTATTGCAAATACCGCATTGCTTACTCTGCTTTCTGCGGTGCTTGCCGGCTATCTGTCGCTCGGTTTTGAGCGCCATTTCCGCCGAGAGCTCAGCCTTGCACAGAAGGGCACCGAGGTTATCGGCACGATCACCCACTGTCGAGCGATCCACAAGCGCGGCCAGCCTTACAGTTACAGGGTACATTACCGCGTTGGATTAGAAAATAATAACGTCACGGAGGGTTCGGCGACTGTTCGTCCAGTGTGTGGCGAACCAACCCTCGTGGGGTTCCCTGTTGCTGTACTGCTTGACAGCAGTAATCCGGAATTTCACCGGCCAGTTAGTTCACTATCGACCGTCCAGATTACATCGCCAACACTACTTTCCAAGCGAACCAACGCTCCGCTCACTCCCAATCTACTGGAATAATGCTTCTCTTAAGGCATCAGGTTGACCAGTAAAAATATCCAGCGCGACTTCCGACAACTGCCGAGCAAGGCATGACTGCCGGTAAACCGCACAAGATAACTGCCTCACTATGAACGTCCAGTGCGATCTCCATTGACGTTCTTACCGGATCAGATTCGCTGCACCTGAGCCAGTGGTAATGCTGAATTCCTTGGTTAGATGGTACTGACTACATACGGCACTAAGATCGGCATCTGCCTGAGCAGCGCTGGTATCTGCCTGTGAGGACGACCCCATCATCGATGTGAGCGCTTTTATGGCTCCGTTGGGGTCGGATTGGGCCTGCTGGAGGGATGAGTGGACTTCGGTAAACATGCCCTCTATTAGATTTAAGTGGGTGTCATAATCTTTGGCGAGTTGAGTACAGGCCGGAGGCGGCTCTACACTCTCAAACTTAGAAATAAGCCGCAGCCATAGCTGCGTGATGTTTTGGCTATCCTGATTAATCTTTGGCAAAAACTGCTTTGCCTTTGCGGAGCTACTCTCGGCTTTCACCTCGTTGGGCGTAAGGTTACCATAGGTAGAGATTGCGCTCCCTAGTTCCTCCGATATGATTTGTTGCTTTGTGGCCTCAATATTCTGAAGGAACGCCAAATAATTCGTGATTGCACTGGTGTCTGGACCGGCTGCAGCCGGCTGCTGAACAACCGGAGCAGGATTATTCTGAGCAGGTGCCTGCACTAACGTTCCTGTATTCGATTGCGCGGGCGCCTGTACAAGCGGCGCAGGCGGTGCCGGCGTCGAAGCCTTCTGGGTCAGCCGCGAGGAAAGCCCCCATACTCCCACGCCCACTAGCAAGAGTAGGCCGAGAACCGTTGGCAGAATCCATTTCTTACCCGTGCCAGACTGCGGAGTCGGTTCAGGATAGCGTGTGGTTGTAGGAACAGAGCGCTGAATTTGAGGCTGCCTGATGGATGTATCACCGTGAGGAATCGGCGCACCGCACTTAAGGCAGAACCGCGACTGTGCGGGAATTTCAGAATTACACCTGGTACATTTCACGACGTAGCTCCTAAGGTAAACAGATCTAGTCTTTAATGCTATACGGATCACTGGCGTCCTTAATCGCCATAACAATCCGCTGGCGTGTCTAAAGGACCTCCGCTTCCAGTAACTGTACCGATCAGCGTCACGGATCGGCTTTTTTCACGAGGATAACATCACCAGACGCCTTAAGTAACCCGCTCCAGAACGCTTGAACGGTGTGGTAGGACGATGCAGGCGCAGTGCCAGCATTTTGAATGTACTCATCCGTTACTACGATTGACGTGCCGTTGTTTATCGGCGTGATCGCTCGACTATAACGCTGTAATGGATCCGCAAAATTGACAGTAGCCGGGATATCTGCTACCCTCCACGACTGCGGAAGACGTACTAGCGTTTTCGTTGTAAGGTGCGACGCATTCAGCGAAACAATGGGCCATATTCTCGTCGGACTAGTATATGGATTGTGTTGTGCAGTTCCGCTCATTGCAGAATAGACCGGCAGCATTACCATGTTTCCTATCGTCTTGCCGAATGTAGACTGGTCCATATTTATAACCAGTAGGAGCGGTCCGCCCTTGTCCTCGTCCATTACATGGAAACTGTTGACACCAGATTGCAAACCCAAGGACTGAGCAATCGAATTCACTTCATCTTTCTGTTTAACCGATGGCACACGCTGCAGGATACCGCGCAATGACTGCGCAACAATCCCTCGTAAAGTCAGTGTACAGGTCACATTAGCAACCGTGGGACCAGTCATTTGCACATTGAATACGATATCCGAGCCATTGTCCGACGTCGTGTAAGGCGGAACGGTTTCGAACTCACCTTTTTGTCCGGTCACCACAAGTGCTTGAGCCCCCCTATCAGCCGCAGGAATATCGCCGTACGGACAGTTTGTGGCTGTGGGGTCGAGCCAGATCCATTTCCCGCCAACGAGCGCTCGCACAATACAATGGTTGAAGGCGCTTAGCGTTGGAAGCTGATTCTCCACGGGCAGAGGATCATTCGCGTGGAGCAATGCAGGATAAGCTAGGATATGCTCAATGGAGAGAAGTGAAATGAGTAGATTAGCTTTATCTTTGCAGTCACCGTAAAGATTATCGCAAACTTCTCCGGCCGGATGGGGCCGGTATGCGGATAAGCCCAGTTCCAGACCAACATACCGTACCTTTTGCGCCGTCCAATTATATAACTTCTCGGCTCGATCTTCGTTCGAGGTACATCCTTGCGTTAGGTTGGCGGCGAGTTTGCGAAGTGTTTGATTGGGCACGCTTTGAGGGGCCTGCAGCCGGTGGAACCACGCCGCGATCGTGTTCCACGAGGGAATGCTGGAGATCTGCATCCAGCTGCGAACCAGCGGAGCCATAGGCATTGCTGGCTCAAGCTTTACTGGCGCGATATTTCGAAGCGTCCAAGTGAAATTCTTAACCCTACCACCGTCAGTGGTCGTGATTTTCGGTTTGAGTGACGGATCATTGTAGACCGAGTATTGAGGTACGTGATCTGCAGGCGTGTGCAAGCTGTAAGAGCTTATGACCACTGGTTCGCTGTCTGAAAAACCCCAGTACATTGAATAGGTACCAGGTATCACGAACGGTTTCGTAACCACTTTGTACTGGTAATCTATAATGCAATTATCCACAATCCCAGGCATAGAGAAGAGCAACGCCGCAGCATCATCGTACATGGCGTATTGTGCGGCGGGACTACCGTGTCGTACATCTCCACTAGAAACTCTCAGTACTGCCCCACTAGGTTGAACGGTTTCTGCGCTGAGAAGTGTCACCTGTTGATAGGCACTGTCGTATGGCAGTTGTACCTCCGCCAAAGATCTCGCATTACGGTTGAACAGTTTATACGTTTCACGATATATGGCTATCTGGGTGCCGTCAGGCTTCACTGTTACGTCAGCTAAATCAAGTAGTTTGACATAATTTTGGTCGGGCCACGTGCTCGCCGACGGCGCACTCTTAATGGCTGCTTTAAGTTGGCCATCAACTGGTTTAGCCAACGGTTGGGCGAGTGGTGCAGCCGGGTAAAGGAGTGTTACAGCGAAAAGCAGAAAACCATATAGACTTTTGAGATTGGTGGCACAGGGCAACATTGACCTGCGGTCGATCTCCTCACCTCGGTTATCCACCATTAACGCTCCTCAACGATTCGCTGTTCGAAATAGCGCAAACATAAAAGTATGCATTTAAACAACCTCGGGATTGGTTCTATGACTATGTTTGAAAATAAACAAAATTTGCATACCTAAATCACCAAGATTTAACCAACGAAAGTATACAGATTGGCATAATTATACTCTAATTGCACGTTACGAATTGTCCGAAAATTAGCGTCGGAGGATTGCACGTATCTCATGGAACTACATCATCTCGACATAAAACTCGCACGCGCTACAACGCTGCCTATTCTACCAACCGTTGTGTCTCAGGTTATAGCCCTGGCAGACAATCCTGCTGCAGGCCCACGCGATTTTGAACGGGTAATTGCTCGGGATGCCGGCCTGTCTGCCAAAATACTTCGAACAGCGAATTCGTCCTATTACGGCGGTGATGGTAAAATTGTAAATCTGCAAAAGGCACTAAGCAAACTTGGATGTAACACCATTCGATCCATCTGCATCACCGTGGCGTTTCAGTCCTCGATTAGCGGCAAATCACTAAACAAGACCTTTAACCTTCCAGAATTTTGGCAGCACAGCCTAGCCGTGGGTTGCGCGGCAAAAGTACTGGCTATGGTAGCCCACGATCCTCATGCTGAGGAGGCGTTTATTGCCGGCCTTCTTCACGATATTGGTAAGTTAGCGATGGCTATGTTTCTTTCGGATGAAGCCACCATGGTTTACAAGCTGATGAAGGACCGCGATATTCCACAATACGACGCGGAACTGGATTGCCTTGGCGCCACGCATCAAGAGATTGGTGCCATGGTTGCGCACCACTGGAACCTACCACAACTATACGTACCATCAATTGCACACCACCATGATCCTGTTCGAGAGGATGGGACATTCGATAAGTTAAGTCTTTATGTTCATGTTGGAAATGTCTTGGCTCATTTGGCTGGACTTGGGTATTCTCCAATGGGTACGTCGTACGAGGCAGATCCTGCAGTCCTCGATGAACTACACATTCCGACCGCCCAGTTAGAAGCTGTTGAGTCAGCAGTTGCCGTCGAAGTGAGTAAGCTATCCCAACACATGGGACTGGTGGCATAGTTCCCAGGCACGCCAAGGATGAATACTCGGGGCAATGGGTTGTTACAATTCGTTGTAAACTACTGTTTCCGACGCCTGCAACCTAAATGGCGGCTCTAAACAATACCGCAGGGATCGACCGACGGCACTCATTCTAGCTGCCACTGGTCACCGTGCGACCAGATCAAGCTTAATAATCACACTGTTTCAATATTATATAAAGATTGTGAAACACCGTGTGCTTCACACAAGAACGTGCGAGGCGTAAGTTGCCTGTTGGTGGGGCACAACTGAATGTGGTTTAACCGGACTATTTTATTCTGCGCGTCCACACTACGACCACACAACGCCAAGTAATCGTTTTACGGCGTGTGAAGTACTATGTACTGCAGGAATTGCCCACCATTGGCCAAGGCGGTTTATTGCGGTAACTTCACCCGAACTGTGCAAGAAGCGCCACCGTCCACTCTTGAAGAATGGTGCTTTACGTTATCTTCGCCTACTATTTGGCCGAGCAGCTGGGCATGTCCCGCACAGCAGATGTTTGGATGCTTTTGGGCAACGGAACAGGCTGCACAATTTCGGTAGACCAACTCCGCCGTTCCCCTATCGCTCATGCACACTTCCGTCATAAAACCACGCTCATTCAAGTCCGAAGCGAGGGATGACAGTACATTGGAAACATCGGCGCTATCTCCCGCAGCCGCCGTAATTCGTTGAAGGATTCGCTCGCTCTGCCGCTGGAACAAGGTGGTAACGGCTTCCTCGCCCTGCCAATCCTGTAATTCGTTCAGTAAGTCTAAGGAAATGCGGTCATAACACCGTGGAAACTGCTCATCCCCCTGCGCAGTAATGGCAAACTTGTGCTGCGGCCTACCTGGTCGACTTCGGATAGGTTCCATGTCTACCAGGTTCTCTTCCAGTAGAATCGTCACGTGCTGTCGTACAGCCACCTGAGAGATGTTCAGTATCTCGGCGATTTCTTTTACCGTAGTGGCCTCTTCACTCTTGATGAGAGCTAGAATTTTCGACCTGGTGGCACCCTTGGCAATATTCATCTGATTCCGTAACTCCTGAGTGTTGGATTAGGCTAATTTATCGGATAAATCAAACTATACTATCATTATACACTGATACTAAACCAAAAACACCAATAATTAAGAAATAAAAAAACCGTTTAACATCTTTTTTATGCTAACCGGCTTTAAGTAGAACACAAAACCCCTAATTCACGAGATTTGAGGCGGATGGAACGACCGTAATTCGGCCAGGCTGGCTGGCGGAACAACCTTGCCTGATATTATCATGGATTTTAGTGCCTCGAGCTGTTTAAAAACGTCAGCCGGAACATCCTGCTTTGTATACTTCATTGGCGACAAACCTACAGCACCATCTTTTAAGCCATAAACGTGCGTGCCCGCGTCAAACGTACCATCTTTCACCCGCTTTATTGTGTCTAGCACAGCTGTATCTACATGCTTAACCATGCTGGTTAGTACACGTCCAGGAGCAAGGTAATCCTGATCCATGTCTACACCAATCGCATAGTATCCACTTCCGCGCGCTTTCGCGGCCTCGATAACACCTAAGCCAGCTTTTCCGGCTGCTTGATATATGATGTCGTCGCCAGCACTAAATTGCTGCTCTGCCTGACTTCTACCCTTACTCTCATCGTTCCAATCACCGGTGTACGTGGACGTTACAACAATCTTTGGATCTGCCGTCTCTGCTCCAGCCCGATACCCGGCTTCAAAGCGCTCGATTAGCGGTATACGCTGTCCGCCCACGAACCCGATGTGCTTAGTTTTGCTCACTTTCCCTGCCAGATAGCCTGCTAGAAACGATCCTTCTTGTTCCTTGAATACCAACCCCTCACAGTTTGGAAATGGCGGCGCAGTGTCGTCTACAATGGCAAACTTGACTTTAGGGAAACGCGGAGCAACTTGGTTGAGCGCACCTTCCATGGCATAGCCAACTGCAAATATAATCTTGAAATCTTGAGATGCCAATGTTGTCAAGTTGGTCTGATAGTCGCCACTGTTACGCGATTCTACGTACTTGGTAGCACCTGCGGGGAGGCCGAGTTGTTGCTGGGCCTCATTTAGGCCCTTCACTGCGCCAGCATTGAACGAGTGATCGTCTGGTCCACCGATATCGAGCACCAATGCGGCAAAGCCCCGTTGGGAAGCCGGCGGGGCACAGCCGGGCAGAACCACAGCAGACACCAAACCTCCGCATGCAGCTAATACAATTTGCCGGCGTGATACTGCGACATCGTTGGACCTGGACAATCTTTATTTCCTTAACTTATGTATCGCATTGCCGTATACATCAAGAGCAGCCTCACCCATCGCTTCTGATAAGGTTGGATGTGCATGGATAGCCGACATTAGCTCCTCGACTGTGCTCTCCAGTTTAATGGCAATTACTGCCTCATGAATCATCTCAGTCGCCCAGGGGCCACAAATATGCACTCCAAGTACCTCGCCATACTTGCTTTCAGCCACGATTTTAACGAGGCCGTCCTGCTCGCCCAGGGCCATTGCACGGCCTAGGGGCCGAAACGGGAACCTGCCAGTGATTACGTCGTAACCCTGTTCACGGGCCTCCGCCTCCGTAAGCCCAACAGACGCAACTTCCGGAGACGTGTAGATCGGGGCAGGAACTGCGCGATAGTCCATTTCCACTTTATGCCCCATTGCATTCTCTGCCGCAACAATGCCCATGTGCGAACTAAGGTGTGCAAGCAACATTTTGCCTGTTACATCACCAATCGCATATATACCTGGAGCAGTGGTCTGAAGGTAGTCGTCTACTACAACTCCCCGTCGCGACAGTGGACCGTCGGTAACAGTTTTGACGCCAACAACCTCGAGGCCGAGCCCGTCATGGAATGGCTTTCGACCCGCACCGCACAGCACGACATCCACCTCAATTTTATTCACCTTGCCATCGCTGTGCTCCACATGAACAGTTTTGCCAGTGGCGCCATGTTCCACCTTGGTAACCTTTGCAGAAGTAAGGATATTGATACCTTGCTTCTTAAGCGCCTTCCGGAGTTCTGCCGCAACCTCGGCATCACAGTTGGGAAGTATTTCCGGCGCGATTTCAACTACAGTAACCTCACTGCCCAGACCGCGGAACGTGAACCCGAACTCCAGGCCTACGGCACCGGCTCCCATTACCAGCATTCTGCCCGGGCAGGTCTTGGCTGACACCGCATCATCGCTCGTCCAGATACCGTTGCTACTTGCGCCGCGAGCATCGCCGGCAGCCTGCTCGAGACCGGGAACCGGAGGAACAATCGGCACGGACCCGGTGGCAATAATGATGTTCTTAGTGGTGATCTCCTCTTTCGAGCCGTCCTCGTGTGTCACTTCAACGCAATTAGGTTTGGAGATCTTTGCCACACCCACCACGGATCGCACATGGTTACTCTTTAACAGGGCGGAAACACCACCACGAAGGGTTGTTACCACCTTCTGTTTGCGCTCCATGATTTTGCCAAAGTCGTACCCAACCTCGCCATGCACAAGGACACCTAGAGCATCGGCAGTTTTCACGTGATGCAGCCGCTCCACACTGGATATGAGGGTTTTAGTCGGAATACAACCCCAGTTTAGGCAGGTGCCACCCCATTCTGTTGCGCTTTTCTCTATGCAAACAACTCGACCGCCGAGCTGAGCGGCACGAATTGCACATACGTACCCACCAGGCCCCGAGCCGATCACAACGATGTCGGCATCGAATTCGCCATTAGTAGCCATTTCACTCATTTCCTCAGGTTGGGTGCCAAGCAGGCGTTCAACAACCATGTCTATTTCGGGATTTGTTAATATAACAGGTTCTTCAGGTGCGAGATCTAGAGCAGGCATCACCGGGCCTGCCGTATTCGCCTGCAATGACCGGTCATGCTCCAGGGCAGAACTACCGCCCCCAACAGCTGCATCTAGAGACGAAGGAGGAATTACAGGCAGATCACCAGCATTACTTTTAACTTGTTCCACCGTGACTCCCCATAAAGATTTAACCGGTCGGGAAATTCCGTATGTATACTTGAGTATAGCATAAGCAATTTCGTACGGTCAACGAAGGAGCTCACAGCACATGCCTGAAGCTCGGCCACCCCTTTGTTCATGCACAGAATGTAGTCGCAGATCGATCGACTTAGCCGTGCTTTCAGCTTAGCAGAAATAGACTTTCATGACGGCTTCATCTACGGCCCGATGTTGCTCAGCGATTGGCCCGCGGTTCAGTGGAAACGCCTGAACATATTGTGTTCAGGCGTTTCAATCGGTACCAATGCACACTTGTCACAATGCCACTTACGATAGGGTATTTTTGCAGCCTGGGCTGTGTTATCGATGCAGCAATGCGAGAGCAAGTATTCTGTAGATTGCGAGACCAACTACAGTGAAAAGGTAGACGCGCAGTACAAAAAGTGTGCATTTCATACTTTTGCTCATTTTCATAAGTCCGAGGCCATCGCCATTACGTTTGTGTTCAGGCAGGTCATCAAGTGGGTGAATAACCACCACGCCGGCTACTTCACAACCATTAGATTCTGTAGAGATAGGTTTCAATTTCTCCATTATTTCATCTCCATTACACTTGACAGGGTATTAAGCCGTGTGCAAAACGGATGGCACGAGTTGTTGGACCGCAAGAACCAAAGACAACAGGAACAGCACTCCTATAACAACCCAGTTTATGACATTGTTCCACGGTCGGTTAACCAAATCGTCACCAAGAAGTTCGCGATCGTTCAGCAAGAGTTGTAGAAACACGATGGCAGATGGAAGCATCAAACCAGCGAGTACCTGTACACCAATAATCACCATTTGCAATGGTGCTCGAGGGATCAACACGACGACTGCTGCAGCGAACGTTCCAACACCATAAACAACATAGAAACCCTTCGCTTCGCGAAATGGCATTTGCAGACTGTGCGGCCAATGTCGGACCTCCGCGACGGCCCAGGAACTTGCAAGCGATATCGCGGTGCCGCCCAGTACGGATGCATTCACCATAAACAGGAGCACGCCAACTTGAACCCAGTACCCGCAAATTGGGCCAAGTAAACCGGCCATTTGGGCAGGATCGGTGAACGGCAGGTGGCGCACATAGAGTACATTGCCAACGCAAATCATTCCACCCGCCACAGCAACGGTGAACACTGAACCTATAAAGGTATCAATACGCGCGTTCTTGAGATCCGAAAACCTTAGGCGCTTGTCTGCAACAGCGCTCTGCTGAAAAAACAGCTGCCACGGCGCAATTGTCGTACCAACGATGGCAACAATCATCATGACAAGGCTCGGCGTCCACCCGTGGGGCCCCGCATTGGGAACAATCAAGTTGTATGCAACTTGGCGCGGCGATGGTCGGGTGGCTGCGGCCATTAACAACCAGAAAGCATCAAGAACACACAGACCAATTGTGAATCGCTCCCACCTTCGGTAGCTGCCGGTAAGCACGATTAATATCAGCCCAAGGGCGGAGAGTGGCACCGTTAATATCGGTGATAAACCCATCTGCCGTGCCGCAAGGGCTATGCCTGCAAACTCTGTCACCAGTGTCAGAAAATTGACAACAAGCAAATCGAGAAGTGAGAACACGCCCCACCAAGGACCAAACCGCCTGTAGATCATGGCCGCGTGCCCCTCACCGGTTGCTATTCCTAAGCGCGCTACCATCTCCTGCATGAAGTAGCACACTGGCAGCAGCAGCAACATCAGCCAGAGCAAGTGCAAGCCATATTGGGCACCAGCCTGTGTATATGTAGAAACTGCGCCCGCGTCATTGTCTGCCTCCATCACAATTAATCCGGGACCAACCACCATGAGCAGCAGCATAACGCGTTGATGCCATTTTGACTTTGCTACGGCGTGCTGCTTCGGCAGCATTTCCGGCGCTGAGGTTACCGGTGGCAGTGAATTGTTCATGACACCCTCCTGCAAAGGATGCCGCGGCACGGTATTCCGCTCTCGAGATTGCGTTCTTTAGCGATCACGGCGAGGGATTCAAAAGGGCGCGTAGCGCCGTATTGCGTACCTAATCCTTGCAGTTGAGAGTCATGACAGCGCATAAAGCTGGCAATCTCAGGATTGGGGAAGAACTCGGCAGATCCATTAGCACAAACGGCATCGCCCCTATCCACATGGTCGTCACACCGCCACTTCGCACCTAGCAGCCCGGAAGCACCAACCGTCCAAACTAGTCTTAACATGATAGGCCCCCTAAACGTCTAATCACCGACGCTAATCAGTGATACACTTGGCAAAAGCTGAAGTAATCACACCGTAACTTAATTAGCGGATGGCAGCTACAGGCATGATTTTTGAAGGGTGGCTACCTGGAGGATATCGAGTTGATGATGAAGATAATTACAGGCCCCACGCCTCAGTGTCGACGCCGTGACATGAGAACGCAGGACGATTGTCAAATGGAGGGACTATCGCTAACAAACTTTCTGTCACGGCAATTTTGAAATGCCTCCGCAACTAGGAGGCTCGGTACTCTGATCCATCATTTTCTCCTTAACTGGCGAGTTCTAGCGGGCACGCAAATAGAAATGCCCAACCCCTACAAGTAAAGGATTGGGCATTTAAAGACAAAGCAGCCTCAGAAGGTGCAGATCTAAACGCTTTCCTCACTCGTCTGAGCTTAAGCACCACGCACCGTAAGAGGCATAAGCCTCAGCCACATTAGGTTGACCCTTATGTCGGGAAGACCTGCTTCACCAGTAACACGCGTCTCTAGACGGTGCACGGCAGTGGCATGTGTGAACGTGGTAACCTCGCCTACCGAGGAACGAATTATTAAGTTATGTAGCGCAATTAGTGCGTCAACCTGAGTATTATACCATCAGTTGAACTTAAACACAAGGCTGTCGAGGATCCAACTCACTAGGGAATAGGTAAAAGTGTTATGAAAGCGGTATCCATAAATTCAGTAAGAGACGCGCAGATAATCGAACTGCCTATGCCCATTTGTAGAGGAAACTACGCGCTTATTCAAATACTTGCCGCACCAATGTGCACTGAAGTTAGCGAGTGGATAAATGGCATGCCCACGACGGTGCTGGGGCATGAAGCAGCCGGCGAAATTGTCGAAGCACCGGCTTTCTCGCGTTTCCGCAAAGGCGACCGCGTCGTAGTGATGCCACAAAACGGGTGTGGATCCTGTGACCTTTGCCTTGCAGGTGAGCATATTCGTTGCCAATCACAGCGTGATCCGCTAAAGGAGACTGGCTCTTTAACCGGTAGGGCAACGTTCGCGCAGTATTGTATTCAGCAAGACTGGTTGTTATTTCCCGTTCCACAGGATATCCCAGTTATTCACGCATCAATGGCGTGCTGTGGTTTAGGTCCAACATTCAATGCGGTGAGGCAGATGAATGTGATGCCTGGTGACTGGCTATTAATTTCGGGCCTGGGTGCAGTGGGGTTAGGCGGTGTTATTAACGGTGTACTGAATGGAGCTAGAGTTATTGGCTTGGAGACGAATCCATGGCGGGCAAATCTTGCAATGAAACTTGGTGCGGAAGCCGTCATTGATCCTAAATCCCCCACTGCCTTGGAGGAAGTATTATCACTAACTGATGGCCGTGGAGCCGACAAGGCCATAGAGGCCAGCAGTGCAAGTATGGCTCCAGCCTTCCTACTGGAGACGACGCGCATCAATGGCCAGATCACGACTGTCGGCTGGGGCGGTCCGGTAAACGCTGGCGATGTTCTCCGACGAGGAATCACCTTGCGAGGGGCTTGGCACTGGAACCACCTTAGAGATGGGGGCGCGATGCGTTCCACACTGCGAAGAGCTGCGGATTTACTCGATACATTCATCACGCACACATTTGCCCTGACGGACGTTGAGGAGGCCTGGGCGCTTCAGGAAAGTGCACAATGTGGGAAAGTCGTGCTGCTTCCTTGGGACGATGCGTAAATGGTAGATTGTAAAATAAGTGCGATCTCCGTTGGTGAAGTGTCACTTGCCAGTCACCTGTTCGTATTACCGTTCGGTGAGTGCAAGCAACCTAAAAAGCAAGCGGCTCTAGCTGTAGGTCCTATGGGGAAAGCCCCTGGGCATCATGGAATTCGTTGCGATACAGTGAACGGCGTCTAAGGGCGAGGTAATTCAATGGCTCAGCGGAAGCAATGGTGAACTTTTATCGACTACAGAAACTGTTACTGCGCCCGATCAGGGCTGGATTGATCGCGGCGCTTTCTGCGCTTGCAGTGATTGCCTCGCCTCAAGTAACGATTGCACAGGCAATTATTCCTGAATCAAAGCTCAGTCTAAATATAGTGAGCCAAGCGCAGAGCAGGATTGGTAAACTCGTCCGTGACGGTTCAGACGTCGGTTTCATCGACGCAGTCCTAAATGCAGCAGGCGCTCAAACGGGATTTAAAGATTATCCAACGGTTGGTGACCACGTTTGGGGTGTCTATTTAGGTAAAATGACACACAAGGGGCACGGCGTGCTAACAACTCTGGAAGCTCCAGCTTACGACTGGCGTCCTGGTCGTGGGCTGTTGTGTCATCCTGGCGATATACTGCAATTTGCAAATGTTCACGTTCAGTCGGCCACTCGCGAGGTTAACTACCTTCTCAGCAATATCGCTGCCGTAGTGACCGCGGTAAGCCCGCACGGACGATATTGCCGATTCGTAACACAAGTCTCTTCCTCTACGCCCCGAGCAGCGCAACTTGGAATATATATGCCCAGCCTGAAGGCCGGGACTATACGCGCATTTCGACCCGTAAACTCGCGTACTGCAAAAATCACGAGAGAGAGCAACCTGAATGGTAAGCTGCTGCAGTTTTGCATTCATCATTTAGGATCTCAGGTGAATGATGGACAGTGCGCTATGTTGGTTGAGACTGGGTTGGAAAAGATCGGTGCGGCCACAGGTTTTAGAGATTATCCCACACGCGGCGATTACGTTTGGGGTGCACTCATTGCCACGATTTCTGCACACCACGGCAAGATCACCATCAGCGTGCCTGCCTCGCGCGCTTCGCTAGTGAAAAATCTTAGCGAGGTCTTTGAGCCAGGGAATATACTCCAGCTGCACGGCGTGCACATCGCGGCTACTACTGCAGACGAATTAGTGGGTGAAGACGCAGACCACCACACGGCAGTTGTTTCGGGCTTCTCAGACCAGGATGATGTGGTACATGTGCTGGAGCAGAATTCTAACGGCAAGTTATATGTTACTCGTGGAACGTACAATATTTCAGGAATGATAACCGGAACAATTCGGGTGTACCAACCACTGCCTAAGTAACTGCCCCAGGGTATTAAGGCGGCTTAAAGGCACCTAACAAGCAAGCAAGTTAGCACTATTGTCGTATCAGCACAGAAACGCAACCGCAAATCGTGAAGCGCAATCTATTTGGGTCCGTCCCACATTTCATTCACCAAATCAGATTTCGCTACGTGGCAATTCATCCTCCATCGTGCTGATTTTGTGGCACTAGTCGCATAGCATGCGAATGTTTGTTGACCTTAAGCGTCGCATAGTGCTAGAATGCAGTGGATGTAAGAGAAAGAATACAATGCACCTGCATTTTATTGAATTTCCAATGGAGGATACCTGTCATGACAGTTAGAGTTGGAATTAACGGTTTTGGTCGAATAGGCCGCCTTGCCCTGCGTACCATCCTTGAGCGCAGCGGTGGCGCCCTCGAGGTTGTAGCTATTAATGACCTAACAGATACCGCTACTAACGCACACATGTTTCGCTATGACTCTACATATGGTCCATTTAACGGCGAAGTAACGGCAGACGAGGGAACGTTCGCGGTAAATGGCAAACCCATCACAGTTTTTGCAGAGCGTAACCCTGGCGACATCGCATGGGACAAAGCTGGCGTTGATATTGTCATTGAATCAACCGGCCTTTTCACCGATGCAACCAAGGCTGTCGCACACAGAGAACATGGCGTCAAAAAGGTTATTATCTCTGCACCCGCTAAAAATGAAGATATAACAATTGTTCTCGGCGTGAACCAGGACAAGTACGACCCTGCGCAGCACCATGTTATTTCCAACGCCTCCTGCACAACCAACGGTCTCGCTCCGGTCGCGAAATTCCTCAACGACAAGTTTGGCATAGAGAAGGGCTTACTTACGACCGTTCACGCATACACCAACTCCCAGCGGCTGCAGGATACCGCCAGCAAAGACCTGCGTGATGCGCGGGCCGCCGCACAGAACATAGTTCCTGCAGGTACAGGCGCCGCTCGTGCAGTCGGTCTGGTTATCCCAGAGCTTAAGGGTAAGTTCCACGGTATGGCTTTCCGCGTACCTACGCCAACCGTGTCAGTAGTCGACTTCACCGCGCTTCTTGCGCGAGATGCTTCGGTAGACGAAATAAATGCCGTGGCGAAAGAATATGCAGACGGGCCAATGAAGGGTATTTTGCAGTACTGTGAACTTCCTCTCGTCAGCACTGACCTAAAGGGCAGCACATTCTCGTCGATTTACTCGTCCATCGACACCGTAGCGGTTGGCGGTAACCTCGTTAAAGTAGTTGCATGGTACGACAACGAGTGGGGCTATGCCAGCAGGATCGCAGATATCACCAAGTTTATTGCGAGCCGAGGTCTCTAATAGTGCGGTTTTAGAGAGTGGCGCCCTCATTGAGGGCGCTGCTCTTTTATTTTGGTTTCGTTAATAAGACTGGACAATATACTAATGAATAAAAAGACCATTCGTGACATTGATGTTCGTGGCAAGAGAGTACTGTGTCGTGTAGATTTCAATGTACCGCAGGATGAAAATGGTGACATTACCGATGATACACGAATTACCGCGGCCCTCCCAACAATTCAGTACCTCCTGCAAAACGGAGCTCGGTTAATACTGGTGAGCCACCTTGGTCGTCCCAAGGGCGTTACGCCCAAGTATACGCTGGCACCAGTTGCGAAGAGACTTGCTGAACTGCTTGGCCAATCTGTTGTGCTTCAACCGGACTGTATTGGACCCCATGTTGAAGCCGCAGCGAAGGCTCTTAAGGACGGAGAAGTCATCCTTCTTGAAAACGTGCGGTTCTACCCGGAGGAAGAAAAAAACGAACCAGCCTTCGCCTCGAGCCTAGCGTCGCTAGCAGAGCTTTACGTTAACGATGCCTTTGGTACTGCTCACCGCGCTCATGCTTCCACCGAGGGAGTCGCTCATCACCTACCAGCAGTCGGCGGCTTTCTAATGCAGAAGGAGCTTGATTACTTGGGTTCTGCGCTTGACGCCCCGACTCGACCGTTTGTTGCCATACTCGGTGGCGCCAAGGTCAAAGACAAAATTGGTGTCATTAAGCAGCTACTTACCAAAGTAGACACCCTCATCATCGGTGGTGGGATGGCTTACACATTCTTGAAGGCACAGGGCTACGAGATTGGAGACTCTCTTCTTGATGCGGCAAACCTTGACTTTTGCAAGGAGGTGCTTGCAACCTCGGCATCCAAGATACTGCTCCCCAAGGATATAGTGATCACAGACCACAATCCCTTTCAGGACGGTGAAGCGGCGTGTAACACGCGAGTTGTTCCTGCAACCGAGATTCCATCCGGTTGGGAAGGGGCTGATATAGGACCGGCTACAGTAGAGACGTTTTCTGCAGCGGTTACTTCCGCGGGTACAGTAGTGTGGAACGGCCCTATGGGTATTTTCGAGTTTGAAAAGTTCGCTTCAGGAACGAGAGCCGTGGCTCAGGCACTAGCGTCATCAAAGGCCGTTTCGATTATCGGCGGGGGCGATTCTGCTGCTGCGGTTCAACAAATGGGCTTTGGCGACAAAATGAACCACATCTCGACCGGCGGTGGCGCATCGCTGGAGTTTCTGGAAGGTAAACCGCTACCTGGCGTGGCCGCGCTTCAGGATAAGGAGTAAATAACATGCGAAAACCCATCATCGCGGGTAACTGGAAGCTTAATGGCACGATCGCTGAAGCTCAGGCTCTCATTGCAGAACTTAAGGCATTGGTTCGGGACTCCAACAACGTGGATATCGTAGTCTGTCCGCCATTTACTGCGCTGTCAACCGTTGCTAGTGCGGTAACCTCCTCATCAATCCAGCTTGGCGCTCAAGACATTTTCTTCCGCCAGAAAGGAGCCTACACGGGCCAAATCTCTGGGCCAATGCTTTTGGACTGCGGCTGCAAATATGCCATTATGGGCCATTCTGAACGACGCGGACGATTTGGCGTTCCGGAACCCGATCTTACAGAAGAGATTCTCCAGGTTTTTGGTGACAACGACAAAACAGTAAATCTCAAACTTCGTGCCGCACTCTTCAATGGACTAACTCCCATCTGTTGTGTAGGTGAGGTTCTTGCCGAACGCGAATCCGGCAAGACTGATGCCATAGTACAAGCCCAAGTGACAGGTGCGCTAGACGGCGTTTCTGCCGATGAGGCAGCCACGATTGTATTTGCATACGAGCCCGTGTGGGCCATTGGTACGGGTAAGGTATGTGCTGCGGATGAAGCAGACCGCGTATGTGGTATTATCCGTGCAACGGTAGCCGGCCTAGCCGGAGATACAGCTGCTCAGGCTGTACGAATTCAGTATGGCGGAAGCGTAAAGCCGGACAACGCTGCCGATCTCCTTGGTAGGCCCAACATAGATGGTGCTCTCGTTGGCGGAGCAAGTCTCAAAGCATCCGATTTCGCTGCAATAGTCAAAGCCGCAGAATAAAGTCGGTATATTATCATTGTGGCTAATATTTAGCCCGCTGGCTCGCAGCCAGTAAGGAGGTTACCAGAAAATGGAAAGCCGTTCCGTTAGAATCGGTATCATTGGCTGCGGCCAGATTGCTCAGCAGCATCTCAAGAACTACGCAACCATACCCGAAGCAGAGGTAGTAGCGTGTGCGGATATCCTCCATTCAGCTGCGGATAACACCGCAGAACGATTTGGCATACCCAATGTATACTACACCGCTGCAGAGATGCTTGCGCGCGATGATCTTGATGCGGTGGATGTATGCTTACACAACAATCTTCACGTAAGTGGTACTAGGGCAGTGCTGGAGCGTGGACTACACTGCTATTGCGAAAAGCCAATGGCAGGGTCATATCGCGACGCCGAAACAATGCTCCAATTATCACGCGATACCGGCAAAATGCTGCACATTCAGCTTGGTATGATCTATTTCGACGAGGCGCGGGCCGCACGGGAACTTATTGACGCCGGAGAACTTGGCGAGATATACCACGCCCGGTCCACTGGTTTTCGACGACGCGGACGCCCCTACGTCGATGGTTACGGAAAACCTGCCTTTGTCCAGAAGCAGAATTCTGGTGGTGGTGCACTCTACGATATGGGCGTTTACCACATATCTCAGTTGCTTTACCTCCTGGGCAACCCCAAGATAGCCAGGATTTCGGGAAATACCTACCAAAAGCTGCCAATGAACGAAGCGCGAAGGAAAGATGCTGGTTACAGCGTGGAGGAACTAGCTACAGGCTACATTCGATTCGAGGGTGACTTGACCCTGGATGTCATTGAGGCTTGGGCAGTAAACCTGGGTAACTTTTCTGGATCTTGTATTCTTGGCACTAAAGGCGGCGTGTCGCTTGACCCATTCAGCTTCCACAAAACAGTGGGTGAGGTTGATCTCGACGCCAATGCAAATCTAGACTCCTCCCGGTACCGCTGGAATACGGTGCATGGTGAAAAGGAGCTATATACCAGTTCACAGGCCCATTGGGTTGCTGCGCTACTTGGCAAGGTACAGTTGTTGCCCACCGCGGAGATAGCACTAAATACTATGTTGATTTCCACGGGCATCTACCTTTCGGCTGAGCGCGGTTGTGAAGTGTCAGCCGAAGAGGTAAAATCTCACTCGGTTTCGCTCGCTATTCCGCTGTAACATGCGTTTGATCTTAGCGTGAGCGCGTTAAGAATATCACCACATACACCACGAAATGGGGTTATATCTATGGACGATGAACTAAAAAAGCTAGCAGAGGATGCTGTTACACAGAAATTTGGCGGTACTGCTGGGGAAGCCGTCACTGATGTGCTAGCAGGCAATGCGCAAGGCGCCGTTGCAAAAATTGGCTCGGCATTTGGCCTAGGCGGTGGCAACTCAAACAGCAGTGACGATAGTAACGCCGATGACAATGACGATGACAGCAATTCGGACAGTAGCGAAGACGATAATAGCGGCTCCGATGATAGCGACGACGACAGTAACTAAAGCTTCATTTCCGCAGTGAAACGTACCTAGGTATAGCTTTGGCCGATCTATATGGATCGGCCAGAGCTAAATATTCACTATTGAAGGATCTGTAGATTACAGTGTTGTCACTTTAAGCCGACAGGTCGATAATAGACCCACCACTCGAGGCACAGCAATCCAAGGACCAGCAGCACAGCAAACCTCCAAACGGGCCGGTGAACGACGTTTACCTTTCCTGGTTTCGCCTTGACCTCCTCGTGCCCGACGCCAGGAACTCGATGCGCCCCCAACGAAGCAATGTCGGAGTATTTTGGGTTGATCGCCCACGTCCAATGGTAATTTGCAGCCGAGGCCGTGTAAAACCCGGCCTCATTACAGACAACTGATACTCCCACCGAATTGGCATTCACATTTTCAACACGCCTATCGGGGTAAGTAACCTGGACCACGCCTTTTGCCGGTGCATTTGGCAAGACTATTGCTTTGCCGGCTTCGTAATTGGCTATTGCAACATCAATACAGTCCTTCGTCAGCCACCGCACGGCGTTAGACACGAAAATTGGAAACCCAACAGAAACGACAAATGCTCCGCTGTTTACCGAGAAACCACAAAACAGCTGCCTATGGCGTATGCCACGCCTAGCCACGATGAGATCGCCATCGACCGTTTTTGCCAGATCCGTAGCAGAATTCACCGGTATACCCAGTATAGAGTTAGGAAAAACGAAACCATGAGCATTAACGTAACGCATGGCAGGATGTCTACGTTCCCAGCTCTCAACAGCTGTTCTTGTTACCTTGTGAGTTGACCGGACGGGACTTTGATTACTTGTGCAATGGATGAACAGGTAGTTACCTCGCGGAAGGCTTGCGGGTGCGGTATTGCAAAACACTATCAGGTCAAACCCTTGACTGGCAGCCTTACCGGGGTATTGCGGCGCGGACCAAAGTCGAACAGTAGGATCGCTTAACAGAGCGGCCCGAAGGTACTCCGTTCCAGTTCCCACAAGCAGTACTTTGCGAGTTGGAGGTGGTTGAACTATAAGCCGTGCCCGAGATGCTACAGGCAGGTCGCCCGAGGGATTCAGTGTGATCTCCAGCTTGTGTCGTGCACGGACTATAGGGAGCTGATATACCTGTGTGCTGTTTCCGTTGCCATTTACCCTAATGGATCTCGCATCAATAAGCACGCCATCAAGCCTCAAGCTCTCGACAGCGTTCATCGGCATCGTGCCGGCGTTGTGCACCGATGCAAAAACCTGCAATCCGTTTCCTTGTGGCGTATAGGCATAGTTGCACGCGGAAAGCATGAGTGCGCCCGAGTGCCTGTTACCCACCGTGATAACACGAACCGGTACTTGGGCCTTCGCGGCACCACGAAGCGCTTGAGGGAAACGTGCTGCCCAACACCCGTCAGTTACCAGCTCAATGGTGGGATTATCATTCCTCTCTGTGGTAGCGAGATCGGTCGCGAGATTAATTGCTCCTGCAATGTCGGGAAAACCGTCGTCACAGCGAAGGGTTTGTAAGGCGGCCATGATACGCGATGTATGGTGAACTAGTGGGGTTACAATTGTTGCCTGGCTGCCCGCCGAAATAAGCTCTATCGTGCGAGGGTGCATAGAATATAGTGACCTCTCGGTCGCTTGTATTGCCTCTTGGAGCCGCGTCTCACCACGATCGCTCGTCTCCATGGTGAGGCCCGTGTCCACAATGAGATAAACCATACCGCTTGACTGCGAGGTGCTGAGGAACGAGGGTTGAGCCGCTGCAATCACTATGGCTGCTATTAGCAGGCATTGAATTAGAAATAAAAGATTGCTACGCAGCCGTTGAAGGGGAGTATTTGCAGTTTCATCTTGTACAATCCTACTCCAGAATAAAAGTGAAGGAACCACGACCTTGTCGCGGCGAAGCTTTAGCATATAGAGCGCGATAAGTACTGCAATAGCAAATGGAGCAAACCAAAAATACCCTGGCCTCAAGAAAAACATCACACCTACATGTTCCGCGATATCACCTGTTGCGCTTCGGTCTTGGCAGCACGGTTTGTTAATTCTAAGGAGGTGACCCGGCTATCTAAGGTTTGAAGCGTATGGTCTATCGACATATCGTACTGTGTAGTTGTATCCCGTAATGCTCGTAACTCCTCGCGCAGGCGTTCTACCTCAGCTCGAAGGTTGCCTTCATTCTGGCCGTTGAGAAGTTGCATTTCAAGTATCTCTTTACGGTGGCTGGTAACTATTGCCATGATCGGTACCATAAAGATCATCACAACTGCTACAAGACCAATAAGATCACCCATTCCTAGCCTCCCTGAGCAAGGTCAAGAGCATTTCTAAGTGTAAGCGCTCCTGCGTAAAGAGCCTTGCCCACTATAACACCTTCTATATTTGCACTTTTATCGGCCAAGGCTTTTAGGGTGGTTATATCATCGGGACCCGCTACTCCTCCCGAGGCAATTACCGGGAGGTTACCCGCACAACGTGCAATATCTGCAAGTGCCACCTGATTAACACCTTGCAGCATACCATCGCGAGCCACATCCGTAAAGATAAACCGCCGGGCCCCTAGTGCTGCCATTTTCGTAACAAATGCACCAGCAGGTTCACCCGTTGTCTGCTGCCAGCCATGAATTGCGACCAAACCTTCCTTGGCATCCACTCCAACAGCGACTTTGTCACCATACAACGTAAAAAGTCCCTGGGCTAGTTGATCATTTTGGGCGACCGCGGTGCCAACTACGACACGACTAACGCCTACATTAAGCATACGCTCCACAACCTCACCACTGCGCACACCGCCACCAAACTGCACCGGCAGCCCCACCTGTCGCACAATATGTCGAACGACCTGAAGATTTACTGCCTGTGGTGAACCCATGCGGGCTCCGTCTAGATCAACGACGTGAAGCCACTGCGCTCCGTCCTCTTTAAACCGACGGGCAATCTTAAGCGGGTCTTCAGAATACGTCGTAACACTGTCAAATTTGCCCTGGCTCAAACGAACACATTTGCCGTCCTTAAGATCGATGGCAGGAAAAATAATCATGGTTTCCAATCCACAAAGTTTCTTAGCATTACCTTACCCACTTCACCACTTTTTTCGGGATGAAATTGTACGGCCATCACATTATCCATTTCTATTGCGCAACAGAACTCGATACCGTGGGTTGCAACTGCAGAAATGATAGCTTTATCGAAGGGTACAGGAAAGTACGAATGTACAAAGTAGACGCAGGCACCTTCTTCTACGTTTCGAAAAAACCGTGAGGGGTGTGTGAAGTGCAAGTTATTCCAACCGATGTGCGGAATTTTGATACCCTCTGGGGCAGGAGTACCTGCGTAGAATCGCTCTACGTTGCCCGCGCAAATACCCAGCCCATTCGATGTGCCAAGCTCCGTGCTGCTGTCAAATAGTAGCTGTAAGCCGAGACAAATACCCAGAAAAGGCTTCCCGGATTTGGCCGCGGCACGGACAGATTCCACTAAACCACGGTCGGTAAGGTTATTCATTGCAGCACAAAACGCGCCAACTCCGGGTAGAACAACCTTGTCTGCCGCGATTATTTCATCGGGATCGCCCGTGATGAACGGGTCACCACCGGCGTTCTGCAGCGCGCGCTCCACACTGTGCAGGTTAGCCATACCATAATCTACAATCGCAATCATTCGTTAGCGGCTCCGCAGTGTATTACGCGGCTGCCACTAGCGAGCGGCTACCGGCCAGACACTGCCTGTGTGTCGATCTGCGGTCCCGGGTTGTTGGAATTCACGACCGAGCCAGCAGATCCGTCGTCTATGTGCTTTTCTATTGAGGTCAAATTGGACGATATTTGTCGGGCATTTGCGTCGGTTACACTCATCGCCCAGTGTAATGTTCCTAGTAGAACCACACTGAGCATAATGACAAGTACTACCCTAACATAGACCGGACGATCTCCACCAATGTCCTCTAGTTCGTTGTCGTTTAATTCGTCGTTCAAAAAGGGATCTCCTCAGGTGGTCTTCGAGTTCACCCTGTAGATCCTTTTAGCCTTTACAGCACCCCTTTTGTAGAGGGTATTCCCGTCACTCTCGCGCTTCGGCTGGCAGCCATCGCTAAAGCTCGAGCAAATGCCTTAAATGCAGATTCTATGATATGGTGCGAGTTATTGCCGCGCAGTTGCATAAAATGCAGTGTGATGCCCGCATTCATTGCAACTGCTCGAAAGAATTCCGTTGTCAGTTCTGTGGTATAGTCGCCCAACTTGGGCGTGTTAAGTACGAAGTCCTCGGCTAAAAATCCCCTGCCACTGATATCGAGAGCACAAGCCACAAGGGCCTCATCCATCGGCATGGTGCACTGACCAGCCCTTACAATGCCCGCTTTGTCGCCCAGCGCCTGCGCAATCGCCTGCCCAATAGCTATACCGACATCCTCCACCGTGTGGTGATCATCAATATGCAGGTCACCCTCGCAGGTTACAGTCAGATCCATATTGGCATGCCGCGCGATATGCGTGAGCATATGGTCGAAGAAACCAATACCAGAGCTAACCGTAGCCACCCCTTGGCCATCAAGGTTGACTTCTATATGTATATCGGTTTCATTTGTCTTGCGGTTTACCGCTGCAATTCGTGTTACCGCGGTCATTGCTGATCCTTCGCGATTGTATTAGACCTCGCCTCTACCGCCTGGGCATGAGCTTCAAAGCCTTCAGCGCGCGCCAAGGTGGTGAGATCCGAACTGCAACGGCTCAACTCCGACTCGCTGTAATAGATAAAACTCGACTTTTTGATGAACGTACCAGTGTGTAACGGGCTGGAAAAGCGGGCAGTGCCGCTGGTAGGAAGCGTGTGACTTGGTCCCGCCCAATAATCACCTAACGTTTGAGGTGAATAGTTCCCCATAAGTATCGCGCCAGCATTGGTGATATCACCCAGGACGGCGAACGGATCACGCACCATCAGCGCAAGATGCTCTGGTGAGCACGCGTTCGCGAGGTCGCACGACTCCTTCAGGTCTCGAGTAACGAAAATCATGCCATGTGCATTTAGAGCACTTTCAAGTATCGATTTACGAGGAAGGTTACTCAGACGCCTGCCTACTGCCTCCAAAACTCTTTGAGCGAACTCCGGCGAGTTAGTAATAAGATAACCAGCACACTCCACATCATGTTCTACCTGGGTTAATAGGTCCATTGCAGCGCATTCTGGGTCTGCGTCGCCATCAGCAACGACGCACACTTCACTGGGCCCCGCGAGCATATCCATGTCTACCACACCCCACAGCATCTTCTTGGCAATATTCACATACACGTTGCCAGGGCCTACTATTTTGTCTACCACCGGCACAGTCTCGGTGCCCAGAGCCATTGCTGCAATCGCCTGCGCACCGCCGACGAGGAACATTCGATCAACGCCAGCAATGTGAGCTGCGGCCAGTACCGCCGAATGAGCAGATGGAGAACACATGATGACCTCCTCAACACCTGCCGCTCGGGCGGGTATGGCCGTCATCAGCACCGTGGAAGGGTAGGATGCCGTACCTCCTGGAATGTACAAACCCGCACGCCGAAGTGGTCGGATAACCTGCCCCACCACACGTCCCGGTTTCACATCCATCCAACTTTCAGATCGTTGGGCACTGTGGAAAGCACGGATGTTCGCCGCGGCTTTCTCAAGTGCTGAGCGCAATTCAGTATCAAGGGCATTGTACGCCGCCACAAATTCGGTTTTGTCCAGTTCCAGGTTAACCAGCTTGGCATCATCGAACTTGCGACCAAGATCGAGCAGCGCACTATCGCCCTCAGCTTTTACTCGCGAAATGATGGCGCGAACCGTCGCCTCTACCTCAGGATTGTCCTGAAGGAGCTCACGTCGAACCATTCGTTTGCAATGTTCCAGGCCCATTTCGCTTACATAAGTAACCTGCAACCCTTTTCCTCCAATTACGGCAGACCGTGCATTTCGAGAAGATTATACCCTGCCCCTCTGTGTTGGCTCATGAACCCTCCATATTGGTGCGGTAACCACGTGTTGTACAGTATAATATGTAGGAATTTGCCCCATACTTTTAAAGGAGTTTAATTTCACGTGGCACAGGTTTTTACCTCCGCGGCTTCTGCACTTCCCGATACGCAGGGGCATTTTGGGCCCTACGGCGGCCGCTATGTTCCTGAAACGTTGGTACCGGCGCTCGATCAGCTCGCCGCGGAATACGATGCCGCGCGAAATGACGCCACATTTGCGGCCACGTACAACAACCTCCTCAAAAACTATGTTGGTCGTGCGACCCCCCTATTCCACGCTGAGAGGCTTAGTCAAGAATTCGGCGGCCGCATTTACTTAAAACGTGAAGATCTGTGCCACACGGGGGCGCACAAAATTAACAATGCGCTCGGCCAGATTTTGCTTGCTGTGAGGATGGGCAAGCAGCGTATCATTGCCGAGACGGGTGCTGGCCAACATGGGGTTGCGACAGCCACCGTTTGCGCTCGGTTTGGTCTCTCCTGTGACATTTACATGGGTGAGGAGGACGTGGAGCGCCAGGCGTTGAATGTGGCGCGAATGCGGCTTATGGGAGCGCGAGTTATTCCTGTCAGTTCCGGCACGCGCACCCTGAAGGACGCTACAAACGAAGCTATGCGTGACTGGGTGACCAACGTTCGTACTACGCACTACATCATAGGCTCCGTGGTTGGCCCACATCCATATCCAATGATGGTGCGGGATTTTCAATCGGTGATTGGCCGAGAGGCCCGCGAACAGGTACTCGCTCAAGAGGGTCGATTACCCGATATGCTCGTGGCCTGCGTTGGAGGAGGGTCGAACTCGATGGGCCTGTTCTACCCATTCATGCAGGATTCTACGGTCCAATTGGTAGGGGTTGAGGCGGCAGGATTGGGAATAAGTACTGGTAGGCACTGCGCTCCGCTTACGGCAGGCTCGCCCGGGGTTTTTCAGGGCTCGGCGAGTTATTTAATTCAGGACGATGACGGGCAGGTTGCTCCGTCGCATTCCATATCTGCCGGGCTCGATTATCCCGGCGTTGGACCAGAGCACTCGTGGCTGAAGGACAGTGGGCGAGCAGAGTACGGTGCCGTAACGGATGCCGAAGCTCTTCAGGCGCTAAAGCTCACGGCCGAGCGAGAAGGTATCATCGTGGCACTCGAAACAGCCCATGCTGTTGCGTACCTGGACAAGCTCAAACAATCTGGGCGGATTAATGACCGAACACTTATCATTGTCAATTGCTCGGGCAGAGGTGATAAGGACATGAACACAGTAGTTCGCGAACTTAATCTCTAAAACAACATAACTTACGAAGGCACTCACCCATTCCCCTCGCGTTATACGAGGGTATTAAACTTATGAACCGAATAACGCAAAATTTCAACACTCTAAAAGCTCGAGGCGAGCACGCTCTGATCTGCTTCATGACTGCAGGTGACCCTGACATTGACAAGACCGTGGAGTTGGCGAGCAGTCTGTATGACGCAGGGGTAGACGCTCTCGAACTGGGTATACCATTTAGCGACCCGTTAGCGGATGGGCCTTCGATACAAGCGTCATCGCAACGTTCCCTTGATTCCGGCATGACTGCTCATAAGGCGCTTCAATGTGCGGCTCGCATCCATGAGCGCGTACCACTACTTCCTCTCGTTCTAATGACGTATTACAACCCAGTGTTAAGGTACGGCATGACCGAGTTTGCCCGCGACGCTGCAGCAAGTGGAGTTGATGGAGTAATCATTACTGACTTAACACCTGAGGAATCGGCGGAATGGCAGCATCATGCTCAGGTTAACCAACTTGCGACCATCTACCTGCTGGCTCCAACATCCACCGACGACCGCGTTTCCTCTGTCTGCAAGATCTGCTCAGGATTTGTATATTGTGTCTCACGCACTGGCGTAACTGGAGCCAGGCAGGATGTGCCTCAGGATTTAAAAGACACAATTTCTCGGATACGTCGGTACACTGATCTTCCTATTGCAGTGGGGTTCGGCGTTTCTTCGCCCGAGCATGTCAAAGCGATTAGCGCCTTTGCCGACGGAGTGGTTGTTGGAAGCTCATTAGTAGATTTGATACACAATAACCGTGACAACCGGGACCTTCATAACGTTGCCTATGAGTATTGCGCCTCGTTAAAAGCCGGCACTCGCACAGTTACCGCAGGATCCCAACAATGACGTCACCAAACGACAGCGCATCCAGCAGTATGGTGCGCGCTGGGGCTATTTTCGGTTGCCTGTCGGTAATCATTGGCGCATTCGGGGCGCATGCACTAAAAGCCATACTAGCTGCGCACAATATGGCTCAAGTGTATGAAACAGGCGTACAGTATCACGCTGTACACGCAATAGCTATGATTGCATGCGGATTAATGCTGGCAATTAAACCCGAGGCAAAAAAGTTTCGCACCGCAGGGCAACTGTTTGGCCTAGGTATTGTTCTTTTCTCGGGCAGCCTTTATGTGCTTGCCGTGACTAATATTCGCCTTTTAGGCGTGATCACACCGTTTGGAGGCTTATGCTTCATCGCCGGTTGGGTTTACATGGCACTCGCGGCTTAGAGTCCCATCATAAGTATTTTACAGGTCGTCTAGCGTCCAGCTGACCATTTTCCAAACACCGTAGTTTCGTTGCCATGAACCTGGCAGCGGAAGTTGGCATCCCTACTTGTCACTCGCTACCTTTAACCTTGCAGTGTGGCAACATGCCCAGTGCAAGTCTGCAGACTCCTGAAGTAATTTTGGGGCGAGGAAATCACCGTCTCTCATTGTGGCCCGCTAGTCATCCCCGGTTTTCGCTGTGCCCCAAAAGCGGCCGTCTCCCAAAAAGGATGCCACATCGAGCAAGTAGACTCCTATCAAAGCGTTGTTACCCCGTTTAGTACAAGTCTCATCGGTAGTAGCTTAGGCGCGATACACAGTCGTGCCACACTGTTATTTTCGAGTGACGGCTCAATGTCCAGGGAATCAAATTCTGCAGACCCGGTTGGAGATTCCCGACATACACAATATTATGTCGTATAAGCCAGAGTAGTTTTAATGAACAGCTTCGCCTTTAGGTCTCGGTCACAAAGTTGCATTCACTAACGTACCAGAGTCTTGTAAGCAGTCAGAGATTTTCTAACCTTATCACATCGTCCGATTACTGTTAATGAGGCGGCTGTTGCAGGCAGCTTTCTGTAGAAAAGTACGCGCTTAACCTATTGTTGTGCGTAGCCAACACCATAAAAATGGGTGGAAATATCTCGCAGCACTTATATCGTCTTTATGTTAGGTACACCTGCCGCTTTGGTGCACGCAGAGAGGAGCAGTCAAATGTCCGAATTCAATGCAAAAGATTTTCTCCGCCAGGTAGAGGAACAACGATCGCAGGAAGTTGCATTAGCCTGGGAAGGAACGTTTGGGGAATATCTGGAAATGGTTGCTAAACAGCCCTCCATCGCTTCTTTGGCACATGCTCGACTCTACAACATGATTGTGGCTTCAGGAGTTGATGACGTTGACGGAAGTTCCAAAACGTACCGGTTTTTTGCTGATGATCTGTACGGTCTTGAACATACTATGCAGCAACTGGTTGAAGAGTATCTTAATCCTGCTGCTCGTAGACTGGATATTCGCAAACGGATTTTGATGCTTGTTGGTCCGGTTGGCGGCGGAAAGTCGACGCTTGTCACACTAATCAAACGTGGCATCGAAAAGCATAGCCGTACAGATGCCGGAGCGATCTATGCAATAAAAGGCTGTCCCATGCATGAGGAACCTCTGCACCTTATACCTGACGAACTGCGAGTGCAATTTAAACAGAGTCTCGGTGTTCACATCGAAGGTGACCTTTGCCCGGTTTGCCGGTACAGGCTAGATCATGAGTGGGGAAATAACATTCACAACGTGCCTGTCCAGCGAATTCTATTGAGCGAGCGCACGCGCGTGGGAGTTGGAACTTTCAAGCCGGCGGATCCTAAAAGTCAGGATGTTGCTGAGCTAACAGGCAGTGTAAACATTCAGGCTCTTACGGAGTATGGTCAGGAATCTGATCCACGCGCCTATAACTTTGATGGTGAATTAAACATTGCGAATCGCGGCGTAATGGAGTTCATTGAGATGTTGAAGGCAGAGAAGCGCTTTCTCTATGAACTCAACACTGTTGCCGGTGAGCAAACCATTAAAGCGAGCCGATTTGCACTCATCTACTGCGACGTCGCGGTTATCGCGCACACCAACGAGTACGAATATAACTCGTACTTCTCAAACAAAGAGAACGAGGCGATGATAGATCGCATTTTCGTAGTGAAGGTGCCATACAACCTTAGGGTAAGCGAAGAGGTACGCATCTACGAAAAGCTCATTGGTCAAAGTGATGTGCATGAGGGCATGCCTGGCGTCGAGATGAATCTCTCACGAGTACACATCGCACCGTACACGCTTAGAGTGGCTGCAATGTTCGCCATCCTAACGAGGCTGAAGCCGTCGCGCAAGGCCGGCTTAAGCCTTATGGCGAAGATGAAATTGTACGATGGTGAAAAGCAGGTCGGTGATTGGGATCAGCGACAAGTACGGGAGTTGCACGATGAGTTCCTGGACGAGGGGATGAACGGAGTGTCACCTCGCCTCATAATCAACCGTATTTCCGCTGCGCTTGTGAAGGGTGGCAAGTCTTATGTCACCCCTATCGACATGCTGCGAGCACTTCGAGATGGCGTGACCGAGTACACCAACAATGAAGAAGAGCGCCGCAAGTTATTAGGCTTCATCGATGAGGTTCGTAAAGAGTTTGACGAAGCAGCTAAGAAGGAAGTACAACGGGCATTCGTCTATTCCTATGAGGAGTCCGCACATACCATGATGAACAATTTCATCGATAATGTGGAGGCATACTGCAATCGCGAAAAAGTAAAGCACCCCGTTACCGGTGAGGATGTTGAGCCAGATGAGAGGTTGATGCGATCTATAGAGGAACAGATTGGTATAACAGAAAACCAAAAACGCGAGTTTCGGGAAGGTATTATGCGCTCCGTAGCCTCACTGATGCGCCGCGGCCAATCGTTCACAGTCACCTCTGATGAGAGGCTTAAGGAAGCAATTGAGAAAAAGCTGTTTTCGGATCTTAAGGATGTTGTTAAGATCACTACCAGCTCAAAAACACCCGACGCCGAGCAACTCAAAAAGGTAAATGAAGTGGTCGATCGTATGTGCCGGGAACAGGGCTATACTCCCCAATCGGCTAATGAGTTGCTACGTTATGTAGGAACGCTGCTAAACAGGTAGCGGGGAGGCATGATATGTCGAATACGCTTAATGCTGACAGCTGGGATCTCCATCGGCGAGCTGAGCGCGATCGCGAGCGGCATAACGAGAAGGTGAAGGAGATCATCAAAAAGAACCTTGGCGGCATCATAAGTCAGCAGGATATTATTACCGCGGACAATGGTAAGATCGTTAAAGTGCCGATACGCGGATTGGAGTTGCCACGAATCCGATTCGATAATGGTGAACGCGAACGCGTTGGACAAGGTGGTGGCGGTACGCAGCCTGGCGATGTACTTGGCAAGGCCGGCGAGCCTTCGCCTGGCACGGGCCGAGAACCCGGGCAGGAACCAGGAGTAGATTTCTACGACGCCGAGCTTACGATTGAAGAGCTCACAAAGCTGGTGTTTGAGGACCTTCATCTCCCTAACCTTGAGGAACGTGGCGTTAAGCAGATACTGGCTGAGAGCGCGGAGTTCAACACCATTAGTAAACGCGGGCTTGCCGGTAATTTAGATCGAAAACGGACACTTCTGGAGGCTTACCGACGTAATGCGCGCCAGGGATCTCCAGGATGGACTGTACGTAACGAAGATATGCGATACAAGACATGGGAACTCGTTACAGAGCCTCAGCGAAATGCGGTCATTATTGCAATGCGCGACGTTTCGGGCTCTATGGGCGAGTTTGAGGCCTACGTTTGCAGGTCGTTCTACTTCTGGATGCTCCGATTCCTGAAGAAAAAATACACGAGTGCGGAGATCGTGTTCATTACATGCCACACGGAAGCCAAGGAGGTGGACGAACATACGTTCTTCTCCCTTGGCGATAGCGGTGGCACGAAAATGAGTGAAGCCTACAAATTAGCCATGGATATTATCGACCGAAGATACAACCCCCGTGAGTGGAACATATACCCGTTCCTGTTCTCTGATGGATACAACTGGGGCGATCAAGATTGCGTCGACCTCGTGGGCAAAATGGTTGAGTACTGTAACCAGATAGGCTATGGTGAAATCGCTAATGATGTGTGGACAAAAGCTGAAGCTTTTGCACCATTGGGGCAGGCGTATGAGGAGGCATTTGCTAATGAACCTAGGGTTACATTGGTCAAGATCACAAGTAAAGAGGATGTGTGGCCAGCACTGCAGAAATTCTTTACTAAGTACCCGGAGGTTCGGCAGGCAAACCCTGTCTAGGTACACCGGAGGATGTAGCTAAGCCTTTCAGGCGTTTAACTTGCTCCGGTTAAACGCCTGTCGGTTGGTTATGCCACGGCCTTCAGTAAGCGTGTAAATGGCGCCTGCATTAATGTCAAGCAACGTCTCCTTAACGCCTGACGGCCATTCAATAACAACGGTTTCCACCAAGGTTGCACGCCCCAACCCAAAATAGACTCGCGAGTCTGAGGCAGACAGGTAACTTGAACTGCTGTGTACGGTGCTAAATAGAGTAACCGCACCCACCGTCAGCCTTAATTTCGCGTGAAAGCCATTGCGGTTACTCTTGGTCCCTACTGTCTTAAATATGACCGCATTGTTACCATTGTCAACCTCATTGTGGTATAGGTGCACGGGGCCGTTCTGGTTTACGACAATGAAATCCAGTCTTCCGTCATTGTCATAGTCGCCCACAGCCAAACCTCGAGAAACCATGGGTACAGATAACGCTCCCAGTCTATCCTTAACCACACTAAAGGTTCCGTCACCGTTATTGTGAAACAGCTGTCGCGGCTCTTCATAAGTGATGCCCGGTGACGTTTCGGCAATGTACATCGTAACGTGACCGTTCGCCGTAATTATGTCGAGCCAGCCATCCGCATCGTAATCTATAAAATCAGCTCCAAAAGTAACATAGTGCATGTGAGGTATGGCCACATTGGCCTGATTGCTCACATCCAGGAACTGACCGTTCCCGAGATTCTTGAACAGCGTGTTCGGCTGCATTGAAAAATTTCCAACAAACAGGCTCTCTTCGCCAGAATGGTCGTAATCACCAATACCAATGCCCATTCCACTCATTTCCTGGCCGGCATTATTGTAAGCGCAGCCAGCCCTTTCAGAAACGTTGGTAAATGTGCCGTCGCCGTTGTTGTGCCAGAGGAAAGTGATGTTCAAATCATTCGCTACAAAGATATCCAATTTGCCATCGTTGTCGTAATCGAGAAAAACGACACCCAACCCATGTCCCTTGTGTTTGCTAATGCCGCTTTCACTTGTAACATCCTCAAATGTTCCATCGCCCCTGTTACGGTACAAACGGTGTGTTGCAGGCGGCATAACGTCTGGAGTGCAGTAATCCTCTCGACCATCTGGCGTCTTGCAGGTCTTGTTAGTAGCAACTGACCAGGGACAGTAATAGCAGACGTACAGGTCTAACCAGCCATCATTGTTGTAGTCGCCAAACGCCGCACTGGTGCCATATCGTGCGAGGTGTGCTTCACCTCCTAGGCCCGCTTTTTGGGTAACGTTCACGAACCTACCGGTGCCCTGTTCATTGTGAAAGAGGTGATTAGTACCAAATGCAGTGATAAACAGGTCATCGTATCCATCATTGTCGTAGTCGCCGACTGTTACTCCCTGGCAGTAGCCTAGGTAGGTATCTAGTCCGCTCCCCGCAGTCACGTCAGTAAACGTACCGTCTCCATTGTTTCTGTAGAGCGTGCAATGCGGCTCTGGCCCTTGGCCGGGTACATATGGATAGGGCCCACACTGTACAATAAGCAGATCCAGTCGACCATCATTGTCGTAATCGAACCAGGCACAACCAGAGCCAGTTTCTTCGATAAAGTAAAACTTGCCGGTTGCGCCGTTAGTCTGAAGAAAGTGGACACCGGCCTGTTGTGCCAGTTCCTGAAACAGCGGGCTCTCCGGGGCTACACCTCTATTGGGTGATTGTTTACATGATGTGGACGCCGCCGCTAAAATGATGGCGCTGGTACCTAGGAACTGTCGTCGTGAAATATGATTAAATTTACTCATGGAATTACTGTAGAAAGTTGTTCCCCGCTACTGGCCTCAATCCCTTGCGAAGCTTACTAACTATGGAGAGCAGGAGCCGATTGTTCGGTAAAAGCCTGCTTGCCATACCTAGATAGTAACTCGCCTTGTTATACTCGCCCATAGTTAGATAGAGTGTCCCTAATTCACGAGGATACTTTGCAACGTTTGGGTATAGGCTACACTTTACGGCCAGGGTCCGTTCGGTACCGGCAGCACGCTCAAGTACCGTCACATCGTCGCGCACCTTCGATGCCGTAGAAAGCTGGCCGTTCAATAGATAGGCACGCGAAAGCGTTTGTAATATTCTGATTTGATGAGGTATTAGTTTGGACGCCTCGACTAAAGCCTGAACTGCGGGCTTTGGTCGATCTAGGTGCAGATAAGCGCGTCCAAGACCGAAGTAAGCACCGCCGTTTATTGGCGCCAATTTTATTGAGGTTCGAAAATCTGCAAGTGCTGCAACGGCTCCGCCAGGTTGATTGGCACTCGCAAGGTCTGTGTAGCCCTTGAGGTTATAGGCCTCCGCATCATCGGGATCAATGGCAAGAATGTGATCCAGTTCTGGCCGCAGCTCGGTATAAAAGTAGCGGTTTGCTAACGCCTCCGCGTACATGTGCTGCGCCATTAGGTCATTAGGCTGCAGGCGTGCGAAGCGTTTCAAGTAGACAAGCAGTTTATCCTGGTCAATGCCGCTCTGCCGCGTCATAACGGTCGTTACTATGCCAAGTGCTGTAACGCAATCCTTGTCACGCTTAAGTTCATTTTGGGCCTGTAAAAAGGCGTCCTTCTGGTCACCTAAACGAAAAAGACAGGCGGCTAGCCGGCAGTCTATATGAGGGCGCATTGGGGCATGGGCCTGAAGAAAGCGGAACTGCTCAGCCCCCTTACTCCACTGGTGAGTGTCGAGGTAGTACTCTCCCAGCATATCATGCACACCTGCGTTCATGGGAGATAACTGAAGTGCAGAGCGCCATTGCTGCTCTGCTGCAGGCCCGTTACCCACCGCAATGTCCTGGTAGGCTGCATCCAGATGTGCTTGCAGTGCCTCCCCGCGCCGCCACGACCCATAAACGTGCACAATAACTGCTCCAGCAGCAATCAGGCAGGCAGCTGCAATGATTAGCCGCAGCCTGAAAGTATCGTGGCCCGGCCTTCCCACGCTCACCGGCGTTCTAGATGGTACCGAGGACTCTCCCATAGCGTCTCTACTTACCACCGCCACCAGCCATTTGCTGCATCTGTTGTGGCGTAAATGGTGCTTGGCCAGGCTTTTGCTGCTTCAAATAAGCGTGCATCTGGTCCGTGAGATCAGCACCGGTGGCATGGCGAACATGAAGAATACCGGCCGTAATTGCCGCGATTATCACTACAATCAACACCGAAATAACAACTGGTTGAGGCAATTTAGATAACACCTTTGTATGACCTCCAGTGATTTGGAGGGTTCAACCACACTACCCGGTTGGTCGAACCCTCATGTTTAGGATTAGTTGGCCTCTGGCGAGAAGTTTTGCGGATAGCCGTTCCAGAAACCGGTTGAGTCCTGGCACTCCCCGCTCGGATCGCTGAAAGTAGTCTCACCAGGAATTGGGTCTGTGGTTTGCCACTCGTTATGATCGATGGGCAAAATAGTTTGCGCCCAGGTCTGTGCTTTCACGTGACCGTCGAAGAAAAGAAAGTTGCCCTTACCACCGGGTCCCGGCCATTTTACGTGGGTGAATATACCTGCCCGGTCGTAGGGATTGGACGAATTGGGATTAGAGTAGCCGTTCCACATCCACTGCGCATTTATGTCAGAGTCACCGCGTGTACCCTCAGCCACCATAATCGTACTGGCTGGCCGGGCAAGTTCTGCATCGTTCTCACTCAGTTGGCCGTCACTCGTTGCCCAGCTCACATTGGCAGGTGCCCAGGTGGATGCACAGCTGCTAAAGCCATAGCTCATGGGCATCTCACGATTTGGAGTAAATTGCCAACCTTCCGCATTTAGGGTTGTTAAGTCATTCCAACCCGTGCCTGCGGTGCCCGGCCCTGTCGGCTTTCCGTTCGGGTTTGAAGGACATGAGAAGACGTCAAAGCTCTTAATGTAGGGTTGAACGACATTTCGCCACGTCATGACCGAGTTCGCCTCACCATGAAGCCCGTTCTCGAGAGCTACACGAATAGGAGAAAACTGCTCGTCGTAGTCCTGAGTGTACATAAGCAGGGCTGTGCCTATCTGCTGCATGTTTGAAACACAAACAGTTTGGCGCGCCTTTTCTCTCGCCTGCGCAAAAACAGGGAAGAGAATCGCAGCAAGAATTGCAATGATTGCGATTACAACCAACAACTCGATAAGAGTAAAACCTTCGCGCCCATAGCCTGATTTCATGTGACCTCCTAATTACCTCAATGGGAGAACACCCCCATTATTTTAGCGGGAACAAACCTTGCCCGTAGACTCGCGCACAATGAGTGCTGGTGAAAACAACCGTGGGGTTGCGGGGTAAACCTCGCCAGCAATTCTGCCCAAAAGCATTTGTGTTGCTTCTGCACCAATCATTTGCAGAGGTTGACGAACGGTAGTAAGCGACGGTGTGACCATAGATGCAGTTGGTACATCGTCAAATCCTACTAGGGATAGCTCGTCAGGTATGGCAGCCCCTATACTTCTTGCGGCACGGGCCACACCTGCTGCTATGGCGTCATTGCACGCAAAGATTGCAGTTGGCCGATCTTGCATGTTCCATAACGAGAGAAATGCACGTTCAGCCCCCTCGCCTGAATAATTACAACGAGCATATAACTGCCTGTCGGGCTGCAGACCAGCATCTCGCATCGCCGAGGTAAATGCATCAGTACGCAAGGCTGTACTGCTCATATCCGCTTCTCCAGTAATGAGAGCAATTCGTGAGTGACCCAGATGTATCAGATGCCGTACAACAAGTTCAACGCCGGCGCGGTTATCCACATCGGCGGAGGGAATATTAAGGACTTCAGCTTCACAGGCGACCGCCGCAAGTGGTATTCCCAATGCGCTAAGGCCACTTAAGATATCTGCGGTCGCAGGTGGTGCAATCACCAGAACTCCATCGGTGCGACCGTCACGAAACAGTGGTGCGCTAACCTTTGCACTAACCCACCCCTGAGTGTAGATGGTGACGCAGTGCCCAGCATCGCCTGCTGCCTCTAATACACCTTGTAAGATTCCCGTCATATAGGGGTTAGTGACGTAATCGGTGGAACCGGCGGCGACACCAAAAAGGATACCAATGGCCTGCGTTCGCTTCTGCGCCAAACCCCGCGCCATGGCGTTTGGAACATAACTAAGATTAGCAGCGGCGCGAATTACCCTCTCGCGCGTTGCCTCGGACACTCGCGTATTAGAGCGGCTGCCGTTCAGCACCACGGAAGCCGTGTTACAGCTTACACCTGCATCGCGTGCGACATCTTGCAGAGTTGGTGGTTTGTTGTGACTGGTCATTTGAATATAAACGGCTTAACTGTGGCGTGACTAAGCGCTTAGTCATGTAATTGTTAGGATTATATCGCAATTTTTCTTGCTTGTCAAGCAAAAAAACACGATCGATGTTGCAACTTCCACTGTTTTTAAGTCAGGTAGTTGCATACACGGCACGCTGTACACTTTGCAACCGTGGTTTTAATGTAACCGCTTGCAATAGGCAACCGTAGTCTTACTATCAGTCTCTAGGCAATCGGCTTGGAGATACGGGCTGTGAAGGTGCAATGTTGTGACAACGTAACCTTCCTACTCACCCTATTAAGGAGTTTTAAATGACGAAAATGTCAAGGAGCAAGATAAGTGCTGTTTCAGTGGCCGCTGGCGTATGCCTTGTAGTTGCATTGCTATGGATCCCTGCCATTCTTGTGTATTGGAATAGTGGCAGGAACGCTTTCGGTACCGATAATACACAACCAATTCTCGTGTCAATGCAGAAGTTGGGTGACCTTCACACTGCGCGCGTTTCGCTTAAGCAGGAAGTAGATCAAAACACATACAAGGAGGCGAGAGGATGGATGCGCGCAGTACCAGGTGTTAACTGGCTGGTTGAATCCGCAACACGAAACCAGGCGATAGTGATTGCTGATGCCTCGGTGGAGGCAGGAGTAAACCTGGCCCAACTGACGGCTTCCGACGTAAACAGCAGCGTGATCAACGGTGTAAAAACCATAACAGTTCATCTACCACCTGTACAGATTTATCGGCCTAATGTTACGCTCCACGTGGTCAGTCAATCCGGTTCTTTTTTCTACAACGACGAAAACATCGTTCCTCAGGCGCAGGCTCATGCCATGGCTCTCTTTAGAAGTGAGGCAGAGCAGATGCACTTAAGACAAATAGCCCGCACTCAGGCAATAAAACAGCTTATGGGCCTAACGTCTAAGTTTGGAGTTAAGAACGTCAATTTCGTGTTCTAGAGGAATCAAACATAACAACCTTTCCCGTTACGATCACCGACAACACATGGTAAGTTACCCGGTAAATCATGGAATAACCCCGTATAACTGTTGGTTTGTCCCTTAATCTACCGATTTTAGATAGTAACCACCACCGTTTTAAGAACATCAGGCGATTCAGTTCGTCAAGTAGAACAAGGGTGATTGTAAATTGATTGCTGCTCACAGCAACGCACGGAGAGGACGAATGAAAATTGCTAAGGAAAGCTGGATCCTAATTGGGATCGGAATTGCAGACTTGGTGAGTACCATCGTGTTTATTCAACACCACGGTGCCCAGGAAGCGAACCCACTGTTCAGACACTATTGGAATATGGGAGTTCCGGCATTTGTAGTGGCCAAACTTGTATGCCTACTCGGCCCAGTTCTGGTGATGGAGTGGGCCAGACAGCGCAATCCAGGTTTTGTGAGGTTTGCTTTACGAACTGCCATTGCCAGCTACATATTTGTATACGGCGTTGGGTTTATGCGCCTTAACAGTCATGCAAATGACGCGCAGGCAGCAACCAACATTACTCCAATCACTGCTGCTCAGCAGATGAATGTGGAACTCGCCGCTATGAGATGGAAGTCACACCTGCGCCACATCACAGACGGCGGGACATCACTTGCCTGGCAATCAATCGCACTCACTGCGTCTGCCTTTCACTCGGGGCGGCTCGTCACCGAACACTCGAACGCAAAGGCTGAGCACGAAAGCGCATTGGCAGACCCAGTCCAATTGGCATACCAGCCCGACCAATCGACACGGTGAATTTGGTTATCCTGCAGCCGTTTAACTTGAGGGCTTACCAACTGATTGGTATGCCCTCTGCAGGCTAGTGGCTTTCTAGGTAGACGTTTTTTGCCTGGCGCCCCTTCGGTGTCTCTATGTCATCGTATTTGACCTGCTGGCCCTCGCGCAAAGTTTTGAAACCATCGCTCATTATTACAGAGTAATGTACAAATACGTCAGCGCCATCCTCGGCTGTTATAAAGCCATACCCCTTGGCGTCATTGAACCACTTTACTTTGCCAGTAGACATTATCACGATACTTCTCCTAACGCGCGTTTTGGATTGCCAACGCCGCCAACATTTGAACCGTATGCGGCAGTTTAGTTGCACCACAGGAGAAAATGCACAAGCCATGCCATTTTTTGACAACAGTTGCTCTCTTATGCGTAATATAGTGACAATACTGGGTTTTAAAATGAAAAACTAGTGCTTATACTTGCACAGTGACCCACGGGCTACATTTGCTATTAGTACTTAAACACGTTAAAGAATCTAGCGGAATTTCAGGAAAATGAAAAGACATACCCGCGGCTTTTGTTATTCTGTGTAGTAATATGTAATTAGGAAGTAGACATGGTATAAGTAGACGTACATATGACTATAACACCATGATTTTGGCATTACTGCACTTTTGGTAAGGAGTTAACGGACTATGGCGGCTTTAGATTCGGTAGTTTCGACTGGCGGTATTGAATTGTCGGAGCGCGCGGCTCAGGAGATTGTGTCTCTTCTAGAACAGCAGGGCAAGCAGAATTCTGCGCTTCGCGTATTTGTTCAGGGTGGCGGTTGCAGCGGCCTCAACTACGGCATGGCTATCGACGATGAGGTAGAAGAGGATGATTTTACATTTGAGTGCCATGGGGTAAAGGTTGTTGTCGACCCTGTAAGCCTTGAGTATGTAAAGGGCTCCTCGGTAGATTATGTAGAGGACGTAATGGGCGGCGGATTTAAGATTGACAACCCGAATGCCGTTAGATCTTGTGGCTGTGGCAGTTCGTTCTCAACCGATGACAGCCCAGAAGCATCCTCCGGTGGCTGTGGTTCCGGATGTGGTTGTCACTAGATTCTAGCTCTTAGGTTTTAAGTTCAAAGTGCCGGTGTAAGGATTATCGAGAGTCCTTACACCGGCTGTCTTTTTGCTTACCCATCTCATGTATCAGTATTTCAGTGTGCAGGGGGCCGAGCACTGCAGAGTTAAGCAGGACAAATGTCGATCAATCTTTAATCGATAGGTACAGACTGTAAACATTGTGGAGTCGATTGAAGGACGTTTAAAATGCGCGTGATGATATGGTGCGATATGGAAGGCGTTGCAGGAGTAACCGTGTGGGCGCAAGTAGATGGCGGCGCTGCGCTGTACGAAGAGGGTCGCCGGTTATACACTCAAGAAATTAACGCCGCCGTTCGGGGATGTAAGCGAGCCGGTGCTGACGAAATCGTAGTTGTTGATGGCCACGGTGCAGGAGGCGCTTGGCAATTCAAGAGCCTGATCCCTGCGGATCTGGAGAGTGGCGCGGAATACGTGCTAGGGTATCCTTGGGCGCGATATATAGAACCGCTTCAACAGGGGTGCGATGCCGTGTTGTTTGTAGGCGCTCACGCAATGGCAGGAACCTCCGACGGAATACTTTGTCACACTGTGTCCAATCAGGCCTGGTATAACGCGAGAATCAACGGAACACTGGTCGGCGAGTCTGGAATTATCAGTGCAATCTGTGGTGACTTTGAGGCCCCTGTAGTCTTTGCTTCAGGCGATGCGGCAACGTGTCGCGAGGTCAATGAGCTTATAGGAGACAAATGCGTTACCGCAGCCGTGAAGACGGCCCTGGGTCGCTACAGCGCTCGTCATTTACCAGCAGTAGACGCATGTGCAATGATTGAAGGTCGAGTTTACTCGGCGCTTGCCAATCACAATTGGCCCGCACCCCTCAAGTTTACCAATCCTGTAACCTTCGAGGTCGAACTCGCTACGCCAGATCGCGCTAATGACTTCCGTGGGCGAAACGGCGTTACCATCGCCGGTCCCCGGCTGATTAGGTCCACTGCGGATTCGTTTTGGCATGCATGGGATCAATTTTGGCCGTACGGTGGCTGATTTCTCCTCGTCGTCTACGCTATTCTAACTACAATTTCATTCGGACGTGAGTGTCATCCCAACGATGTGCAGAAAGTGGTACTACCATGAAAATCACTGCTATTGAGACCCATGTATGCAATGCTCGTATGCGCAACTGGGTATTCGTCAAGGTGTTAACCGATCAACCCGGTCTTTGGGGTTGGGGCGAAGCGACACTCGAGTGGCACACTCGGTCGGTTGTTGGCGCAATTGAGGACCTTACCCCACTGCTAATAGGTGAAGATCCACGGCGAGTCGAGTACCTGTGGCAAAAGATGTACAGGCAGCACTTCTGGCACGGAAACGGAATTGTGCGAGGAACTGCAATTTCGGGTATAGACATCGCGCTTTGGGATATCCTGGGAAAGGTACACAATGTCCCCGTCCATCAACTCTGGGGTGGACCTGTTCGAGACACAATAAGGTTATATTGTCATTTAGGGGGCGGTCGGATGGAGGATTTTTACGAGACCAATCCGGCGGATGCAGGTCGCTTTGCAGATCTCGCACTAGCGGCGGTACAGGAAGGATTTACCGCCTTCAAGACCATGGCTGTACCGTGGACGATGCCCATAGAAGGCCGCAGACCAGTGGAATACGCTACGAGATGCGTGCGTGCGATGCGAGAGGCTGTTGGCGATGGCATTGACATTATGGTGGACTGCCATGCTCGCCCCTCCCCGAGGATGGGTCTGCTGTTTGCCCGGGCGCTAGAGGAGTTTGGCCTATACTGGTTTGAAGAGCCTTGCTGGCCGGAGACTGTAGATGCGATTGCGGACGTACAGCGGGCGGTATCCACGCCTATAGCGTCCGGAGAACGACTGGTGAGCCAATACTCTGTTCGTGAGTACCTGGAAAAGCGTGCCGTAAGCATTCTGCAATGCGACATAACTCATGTTGGTGGACTAACTGAAATGCGCAGAATCTCTGCCATGGCCGACGCCTACAGAGTAGCGCTGGCGCCTCATAATCCACAAGGCCCTGTAAGTACCGCCGCATCACTGGAGTTTGGATTTAGTGCCCCATCCTACATCATTTGCGAGTCAGTGCATAACGACGTGCCGTGGCGGCAGGACGTTGTGCAGGAAGGTTTCACCGTTGAGACCCAAGGGAGATTAGTACGTCCTTCCAATCGACCGGGATTGGGTATTGAAATCAATGAGGCAGCGGTGAGGGCGCATCCATTCCAACAAGAAATTCCTCAGACCGTGAAGTACACCGACGGTAGTGTTGGAGATTGGTAGACAATGCAACTCTATCATCCAATAACGGTTAAAATTAAATTTGTAGAAGGCTGAAGAATATGTACGACGCAGAAGCCTCATCGGCTTTAACAGAGAGTTTTATAAACGACCATGAGCGGATTATAGAACCTCTTGCAAAACAGGCCGCTCTCGCCCATTGGCAGATGCAACTACAAGGTAGCGAAGAAAACCAGCAGGCATCGGCGGCGGCGGCGGCACGAATTCGCATGGTCTATGCCGACAGAGACAATTGGCTGCACCTACAAAAAATTCACGCTGATACGCTAAATAACAAGCTGCTGAAACGGCAGTATAAGCTGCTCTTTACTACCTTTAAAACTAATCAGCTTGAACTGCAGGACATCAGCCAGATGGAAAACCTGCGCGCGTCTCTATCGGCCAAGTACAACCAACATAGGGCAAAATTGAACGGGGTGGAGTGCAGCGACAATAAATTGGACGAACTACTTGCCAACTCGGTGGACAGCACTGAGCGTCGCAACGCATGGGAGGCGAGCAAAACAGTGGGTGCGGTTGCGGTTGGTCCATTGCTTGAACTTGTTCGGTTACGGAACCGTTCTGCGGTGAAGCTTGGCTATCGTAACTACTACGAGATGGCACTGGAAGGACAGGAGATAGAGCAAGACGAACTGACGCATCTTCTAAACGAGCTTCATTTAGGATGTCGCCCATTGTGGGAGCGGTTCCGCACGGCTTTGGATGAAAACCTTGCCAGCCGTTTTGGTATTCGCCCTAAAGAGGTCATGCCTTGGCACCACTCCAATCGATTCTTTCAGACAGTCAAACAGCCCGAAATAAACCTCGACGAAGTTTATGCAAGTACAGATGCGGTCGAGACCACCCGCATGGTTTTTTCGTCGATGAGTCTACCAGTGGATGATCTCATCCAACGCGCTGACCTTTATGAGAGACCAGGCAAGTGCCAGCATGCATTTTGCTTGAATGTCGATCGCAAGGGCGACATTCGTGTATTGTGCAACATCGTTCCTGGTGAACGGTGGCTCACAACAACATTGCATGAGGTTGGCCACGCTGCATATGATAAATACATCAACTCTCAGCTACCATACTTGCTTCGCCGACCGTCGCATACAATGACGACGGAAGCAGTAGCCCTGTTCATGGGCAGACTTCCAACTACCTTAAGCTTCTTGCAACGGTTTAGCGGTGAGAGTAAGGAAGCCTGTGAGAAACTGGCGCGACAGGCTACGCGCGCCCAGCTCACTCATCAACTGGTATTCCTGCATTGGTGTTTAGTGATGAGCCATTTCGAGCGTGAATTGTACTCTAATCCCGACCAGGATTTGAATACGCTGTGGTGGGATCTTGTAGAACATTACCAGAGGGTCAAACGGCCTCCAAATCGCAACCAGCCAGACTGGGCTGCAAAAATCCATTTTGCCTCGTCGCCAGTGTATTATCACAGCTACCTTTTGGGTGATATGATGGCATCACAGATTACACGTGCATTAGTCGAGCGTACCTCCTCGTCTGTACACAACCTGGAAACCTCGCCCGCAACGGGAGAATACCTACGCCAGGAACTATTTTTTAGCGGTGGTACTATGCGCTGGGACGAATGGGTGCTATCAGCAACAAGCAGTCCACTGAATGCCGGTGCTTTCCTCAATGATCTTTACTCGCTGGAGGCGATGGGATGAAAATAACCGGTGTACACACTTATATTGTCAAGCCTCGATGGGTGCTTGTAAAAATTACGACAGATTCCGGCATTGAAGGTTGGGGTGAATGCCTTGGTGATAAGGCACTGGTAGTGGTGACTGCGGTGAACAGTTTCCAGGACGCACTCATTGGGGAAGATCCTCGCAGAATCACACATCACTGGCAAGTTCTCTACAGGGGCGCATTTTGGCGCGGCGGTCCTATTCTCTGTGCGGCTATTTCGGGTGTTGAAATGGCCATGTGGGACATTCTTGGTAAATCGTTAAATGTACCTGTTTGGCAGCTTCTTGGTGGGGCCGTTAGGGACAGAATACGGATGTACACACGGGCTAACGGTTCCAGTCCCCAGGAGCTTGCCTCCAGCGCAATGGCAGCAGTGGCACGCGGATTCACCGCACTAAAGTTCTGTCCATTTGAGCAAGTACAAGTTATTGATCACTATTGCGTAGTTGAAGAGGCGGCCAGGAGGGTTGCTGCAGTGCGCGATGCTGTTGGCAGCGGCGTCGACATACTGCTAGACTTCCACGGCAGGGTCAGCCCAACGATGGCGATCTGGATGGAGCAGGCAATGCGCGAATTTCACCCAATGTTTATTGAAGAACCCGTGCTGCCTGAAAACTCTGATGCATTGGCAGATATTGCCCGTATTTTTGTTACACCTATCGCCACAGGTGAACGCCTTTTTACAAAATGGGGTTTTCGCGAGATCCTGAAAGAACGTTCGGCAGCGGTACTGCAGCCTGATCCGTGCATCTGCGGTGGCATACAGGAGACTAGGGCGATTGGCGCCATGGCAGAAGTAGAATACCGCGCTCTCGCGCCACATAATCCCTACGGACCAATAAACCTTGCAGCCTGCCTGCACATTGATGCAGCCACGCCTAACTTCCTAGTCCAGGAATTCGTCGACCCTCTCGGACTTGGCCAAGGTCTACTGACGAAACCGTGGCACGTGGAGAACGATGGCACCATTCTGCTGCCACAAGAGCCGGGATTGGGTGTAGTGCCGGACGAAAACTGGATCTTGGCTAATGGAATCGGACTACAAAAGGACCCCGGCCGGTGGTACCACTCGTTTGACGGATCAATGGCGGACTGGTAGATCGGTGCCACCTTGCCTGCTTTAGGGTGCGACATCCGGAGCGAAATAAGACATTGAATAACCCGCCGCGCAAATTAGACCAGAGAATGACTGACCCACGGTATGTGTTCGCATGTTCTTAGTTCCGAACTCCCACGGCCCGGATGCTGCCCAATCTACTTCTGCCTGCTGTGCCGCTGCGGTCAAAAGCTCAACAGCATGTTCTGGGGCCACAGGTAGTATGTCCTGTACCAACCACGCCACAGGAAGTATCGAATAGCCCTGGTTGATCCAATTCTGCGAACTACCGTTCACTAGTTTCCAAGCGCCACCGTAAGTTCCATCAGGCGGGATCGTGCGAACGTATCCCTGGGAGGTTATCATGCCCGTTGCCACGAGATCATCTAAATGACGTGCAATAGCTAGGGCTGTATCCGGCGAAAAGGCATCCAGCTGCAAGGCCATTGCACTGCCCCAAATGTCATCGCGGCGCCCAGTGGTAATGCTGGATATTAACATTCCAACGTTGTGGCCCTTTTGCTGGCCAAGTGGTAGAAAGAAGGCAGTTGGCAGGGCCATCCTCATCGCTGCAACATCGTGGCGAAAGGTTTCGCTGTTCACTACATCACCTACCGCTGTAAACATCGCGGCCAGTTCACGTGCCGCCTGAAATCGAAGAAGTGACGGCCATAGGCAGTCGCCGGACCGCTCCGCGCCTGCAAACAGTGAACAGTCGGTGCGGCGATTGAATGGTGTGTTATTTACACTGATAAGTCCGGTGCCTTTATCGGCAGGTACAGAATCGAAGACTTTTGTACATAGATCCGAAAGGCGAATTCTTGTACCATCCAGTGTGATGAAATTGGCCTTAAAAAACGCGATGCGCGATGTCTCCTTGTAGTATCTATAGACCAAATTGATAAACCAGTAGGGCAGGTCAGCAGGCGGAAGCAAACCATACGTACCGGATCCCTGATCGGTACCCCCTTTTCCATCTGGAAACCAAATGGTGTCACCCTGCAGACCAATTCTCTCTGGGACTGTGTACGGAGGCACCGTTAATCCATTGGCACAATGTATTGATTTACTCCCGTTGGTGTGCTCAGCAGTAATCTTAATCATGGACGCAATTAGTGCGGGTGTTACCACTCGGTTATGCGCCATTAGTGCAGCGTATGCCGGTGTAAAGTACCTTGTATTAGGAGTATTCACCACAATGGGCCCACCCAAAAGGTTTCCGGACTTACCAGCCGGTATTATCGCACGCGCTGATGCTGATATGGCTACTTTTTGAAGACGCAGTGCCTGTTCCTGTAGCCTAAATGCGGTCACCGTCTGGTCAGTAGCGTTCAGAGGTGGCCCCACGGTCAAAGTAATATTGTTACTCTGCGAATTCTCAATCACACCGTTTGCAATTCGCATTGCCACGGCAAGATGTGGCGTGTTCTTGAACGACAGTGCCCCCGGTTCATCGGTGTAGGGAGTAGTACCCGGCTCCCACACGGAAACCGTAGCGGCCGGCATGCCGCTCGCCTGCAGCCTCCTGAAAACGTCCACGAGCCATTTAACATCGGTACTGTCCTGTGGCTCACCAGCGACGGGCGCATAAATTCCAGAAACGAAAAGTGGGCGATGTAATCGCGCACAGACATACTGAAGCCAGGGCAGATCAAGCTCCTTCCCTGGCTCGGACACCAGCCAGCGCGGAGTAAACGAGTCGTTGGGGCTTAATTGAATAGACTCGATGTTAATACCGGGAGGTGTTAGTAACTCCATCTCTCGTTCGCGTTGTACTAGTGAGTCCAACTGCTGAGGCGCACCTGCGGCATTTGTACTACCATGAAGTCTATCAAGGTGTAGATGCCATGCATCCGGCCGCATAGCTCCGTTCCCACTACAAACCAGATGTCGGTGATCGTTCGCATGAAGTGCGGTCGCAATGTCACCCAGCAGCATTCTAACTTGCTCACTCTGAGGAGCGCCACCGCCTGTATCTGCTCCTGCATTGAGGTCGTCGCCCGCCTGCCAAAACAGAATCGTACGGTTATTTGCAAAGTGTGCGCCCTCTTCTTCGGCGCAATGAACGGCGAGGTACCGCGCTGCGGTTCCCGCCTTAAAGATGGACCCTTTCACCCCCGGAACTGCTGGATCGGCAAAGAAGTGGTTCACCGCATCTGCATTTCCCACGATGGTTGGAATGGCGCTTAACCCGGCATCATTAATAAGAGTGATTGCCTTTGAAGTTAACGCCAAAAACCCGCTAGGCGACTCGTCCATAAGCTTAATGCTCGCGGTATTCTGCAGCAATGGGAACGATACAAACCTGGCGCCTACACGCTTTGCGTCAAGAAGAGTCGTGGTAAGCGACGATATAGCGCCGATCTGCAACCGTGAAATTAAATCAGGAACGGTTACGCCGATATTTCGAAAAGCGTATGTCCCCTGAAATAGACGATCGTTGTGGATTACTACGCTGGAATAGGCTGGAGGCTTAGGCAAAGTAGCGCGTAGCGCAGCCGGAAATATCATCGGTTGTCCACTCCGGGACCGATCGGTGAAATCGGCTGCAAAATTCTCCTCCGCTCGGGTGTTAGTCTGCGTAGCAAATCAGGCGAATAGGTGTACCCAAAGCGCGTCGCCCCCCAGCTGGGACCGTACCTGTAAATGACCACTCTCCTCTCGCCGGGATTGGTTCTAGCCCCACCACCATGCATAAGACCATCTACGAATAGGACTGCATCACCTTTGTTGAGCCACACAGGTTCAGCCTCCGGGAGTAAGTCCATAGTGTCACCCTTAGAATAGTCGCCCGCCGCCGGATGCGGAAAATTCGACTTATGGCTGCCAGGTATTATCATTGTAGGACCATCACCGGGTCCAATGTCGGTGAGCGCGAGTATGATGTTGCACTGCCCGCATCTAAAAACACCATTTGCATAGTGGTACTGCCCTCGTACAGCGCCGTGCCATCCACCAGAATGAACGGGATGATGCCCACCAGTACCTCGAATGGACGCAATGCATTCATCGATGAATAGACCCTGTACGTATGAATCCTGCTCACCACAGTACCTCTGAACGTATCTTATCCAGGAAGGGTGGTCGATGAGTTCCTCGAACGGAGCACCAGCCTCTACACAGTTATGCAGTTCGTACCCGGTGGTTTCAGTGTAGTCACGCCGCTGAGCGTTCCCCCACCATTGGCCCGGTTGAAGAGGCGGGAACCGGTCAAACACCCCATTGAGCCTGTCTTGAAGGTCTGGTTCCACTGCCTTCCTGAGTACGAGATAGCCCTTGAGATCGAATAGGAAATCGTCCATGGGACCAGGATTGCGCCCTGCTTGCATGTTTGCACCCTCTCAATTCGTGTATACTCTATTGTATAACATTAAGGCATAGCGACCGTTCCTGCTGGACGCAGATCGAACGAATATATGTCCCACAAATCAATTTAAATATGCTGCAATTCTTCTTCCTCGGTTCCAAATGGCCGTTGGCGGTGGGTTGCATCGTTCGCCAATTCCCATCAACCAGAACAAGGATTCACACGACTAATGACTCGCATGCTCTATGGTGAAGTTGCCGGTATTACACAACCTGTTTCGCGAATAGTACAAGGCATCATTCAGGTCGATCGCACGAATGATGACAAGGGGTTTGCCCTGTTGGATGCAGCTTTTGAGGCAGGCATAAACTGTGTGGATACCGCAAGGATTTATGGTGATGCTGATGCCTTCTTGGGAAAGTGGATGCGGTCGCGAGGTATTCGGGAAAAGGTAATCGTACTGGCCAAATGCTCCCATCATAACAATCTCCGAAACAGGGTAACTCCTTACGATATAGGCACGGATCTACATGACACACTTGCAGCGATGGAGACGGATTATGTTGACTTACTCGTCCTTCACCGCGACGATCCCGCGTACCCCGTGGAGCCGATAGTTGACGCATTTAACCAGTTTTACCGCGAAGGAAAAGTACGCGCATTTGGCGGGAGCAACTGGACGCCCGAACGACTTCAGAAAGCCCATGATTACGCAATGCAATCTGGCCAGGTCGCCTTTGCAGTCTCCTCTCCCAACTTCTCATTAGCGGAACAGGTAAAGGAGCCCTGGGCAAATTGCGTAACGATAAGTGGTCCCGCGGGTAAATCACAGCGTGATTGGTACAGCCAAAACAAAATGCCTCTCTTCACCTGGTCAAGCATGGCTGGTGGCTTCTGGAGTGGTAAGTTCCGTCCTAACAACCTTGACGAGTTTTCCGGGTATTTCGAAGACTTGGTTAAGCAGTGTTACTGCTATCCTCAGAACTTTCAGCGCTTAGAACGCGCAGAGATACTGGCAAAGGCCTACGGAGTCACTGTTCCACAGGTGGCACTAGCCTACGTACTTCACTACCCGCTCAACATCTTTGCACTTGTAGGTTCGGCAAGCAAAGAGGAGTTAAATACGAATATAGAAGCCCTACACCTCAACCTTACCACCTCTGAGATGGAATACCTGGACCTTGCACGGGATTCGCGCGACTAATTGCCACGAAAAGGATAATCACAAGTGACGACTGATTTTACCTGCTCACGCTGCAACAAATCTAATGATCCCCTTGGCTCTCCACCGTTAGGCGGTGAGTTGGGTCACCAGATTCAGCAGCAAATATGTCAATCCTGTTGGGCGGAATGGGTTCAGCAACAAGTTCTGTTCATTAATCATTACGCTCTGCAACCAGCAGACCCCGAGGATCGCAAAAAGCTGCGCGAAGCGATGAAGGAATTCCTGGGGTTAACTCCGGCTGCTAATCAGTGATGATCCAGTTAAAGGTAAGGGCCTTATGATAGATCCCGCAGACAAATACCCCCCTGTGTCTGTGGGGCAGCGATTTCGCGGTGCGATAGTAGGTGCAGCAATTGGCAATGCCCTAGGCATAGCTACGGAGATGCAACCTGCCCGTCCGCGGGCGGAATGGGTCACTTCCTTGTCTGGCGGTGGTTGGCGACAGTGGCCCTCAGGCATGTGGGCCGAAGAAACCGATCTACTATTACTCACATCGTCAAGTTTATTGGAGCGGAAGGTTTTTGATCCCGAGGACATTGCAAACCGGCTGGCGAACTGGGCACAGAACAGTGCTGTGATCGTAAGCCCCAATGTCCTTCAGGTACTTAAACTGATACAGCAGGGGCATCCTTGGATGAACGCCGCGGCCGAGGTGTGGGATGCCAATGACGACGAGGCTGGTAACGATTCATTGCCGCTTTGCATACCGCTAGCCCTCTTTTTCTACAAAACACCCTCATACATTGGTACATTGGCCCCGGTGCTCTCGTCCATTACCCTTCCTTCCCCGCCATGCAAGGAAGCCGCCTCAATTTTCACTGCCTTGCTTGCGTATATCACGTCGGGAATGGGCACCGAAACGGCAATCAATCAGGCACTTGCTGCACAAGAAGCCGCAGGACCAGTATCAGAGGCGGTCGAATCCACATCACTGCCGCAAGCTCCTCCTCCTCCCAAGTCTACCGCCGTCGCAACTCTTCGAGCCGCTGTTTGGGCCCTTCGATGGCACGGTAGCTTTTTGGACACTGTGGCCGCAGCCGCGAACATGGGAGAGGACGCAGCTTGTGCCGCTACTCTTGCCGGTGCATTAGCAGGAGCACTCTACGGAGATACTAACATTCCTTCTGCAATGATGGATCAAATCGCTGAACGCGCGCGCTTGGTGTCCCTTGCTGATGCGCTCCTCGCATTAGCCTACGCTTGACCTGTGGGCAACTGTTTGAGCAATCACTACAAATAAGTTAGCTTCAAAAATAGCTACAGTTTGGCAAGGCTCCTCGTTGTACCGACTAAGTTGCGGGGGCATCAATGGCGAAATAGACCCTTTTGCGGAAGGTAAAACAGCAGCGTTCTCTTGCGCGTAGTAGGATCCTCGGTTAACACCAGTAGGCCTTGCTTGCCATCATTTCTTGGGTCACCGATGCACACGTCTAGTATCTTACCGGCAATCGGTCCACTGCTCCAGGACTGCTCGTAATCCTGATGCCGGGTGAGCTGCCAATAGGTACGCTTGCGTTCACTATCATTTGGTACGTAAACGATTATCGTATCACCCGTGGTGCCCGTATCAGGATCTGGAAGCGGCGTTCCTGTCTTGTCGCAAATTACCCAACGATCGTTGTCATTCCAGTAGCTCTGAAGGTACTGCACACCAGGTTCGTACTGCGCCCGACCGTCGTATATTTGATTACCCACCCCCCACTCCGGATACCCTGGGTCTCGATCGTCCAGTTTAAATTTCGACACACTATACTGGTTTTGTTGGACGTCCCATATCTGAGTTGCATCTCCCACCCCGCCAACCAAAGGACACAACGTACCAGGTAAATCGATACTGATCTTGAGTGCTGGAGGCGCAGGACAAACACGCTCAAATGCGCCGCCAGTCCACTGGTAAACTCCAGCCGCCACAGCAATCTGACGAGCTGGGATTATGACGTGTTTGGCTTTTGACCCGGCGACAGGTGGCACCGCAGGTGCTGAGTAGTAACGCCCTACCAGCAGCGGGTCAACGGTCCAGCCCAAGAATTTGAACTGTGCGTCGATGGCGAATCGAAAACCATCCCAGTGGGTCACCAGCAAGGAACGACGTAAATCTGTAGGGGTGTCGCCAGCAACCAACATGACCAGGTTATTTCGACTATTGTTCATTACGGGCTTACAGGCGATCAGTTTAACATTAGCAGGCAGCGGTACACTCCACGCCTGCACGAACTGTATTGCAAATGGACTATTCGCCTGGAATCCAGAGAGCTGCGCACAGCAAGGCAAAGGGGCGAGTATGGATAGACTGAACGCTGCCACCCTCGTAATTTGTGCCAGTTTAGCCTTGCACACTCTACTCCACATGGTTCGTCAACACACCTAGCTTTTGTATGCCAACCTGTACAACATCACCGGACCGAAGAAACAGGGGTGGTGTGCGATAAACCCCTACACCACCAGGAGTGCCGGTTGAAATTATGTCACCAGGCTGCAGAGTAATCGTCTGTGAGAGGTGCGCAATAATCTGGTTCACATTGAATACCAGGTTACGGGTATTAGACGTTTGCATTACGGTTCCGTTGACCTTGCACCAGATATCTAGTGCATGAGGATCCTCAACCTCGTCCAATGTCACCAACCATGGGCCGGTAGGGAAAAACGTATCAATCGACTTGCCCCGCACCCACTGCTTATCACCTTTCTGTATGTCTCGAGCAGTCACATCATTGGCACACATGAATCCTGCTACAAACGACAAAGCATCCGTCGCAGCGACATTTTTACAGGTTCGCCCTATTACAACTGCCATTTCCGCTTCGTAATCTATCTGCTCCGAAACACCAGGCAACTTTATTACACCCCCCGGATCTGTTAGCGTGTTGCTATATTTGGCAAAGAGGATTGGGCTGGTTGGCAGCGGCTGATTCTGTTCCTCGCAGTGATCGCGGTAGTTCTGTCCAATACAGAGAATTTTAGGTGGATCGCTTATTGGCTGAAGGAGTACCACTTCCCGCAATGGTATTGGTTGACCGGACCTAGCAAGCCGTTCGGCACCAGAAAGAAATTCGGGACCAACGGCTAGTGCAGCAGTCATACTGTCACCAGAGGGTGACACCTCAGTGAGATCTAATACCGAGGCTTCATCTGCCGTTAATACGCCCAAAGAAGACTGGCCGTTACGGCGAAAGCGGACGAGTTTCACAGTTGTTTCCTTCCGAGTTCTTATTGGATGCTGATGTTTCAGCTAGACTATTTCGCCAATATCTATGTGCAATAACCACGGCTGTCAGATCATCGCATGGACCGTCTGGTGTACGCAGACATTTCGGCATCAACCTACGCAAGCCTCTAGCGGGATGTAATTCATGCCACAACTTGCGCGCCTCTAGCGTTGTATGTGACTCATCGACTTTAACCACGGCGTTGTTCGGGCACCGTTCGCGAATAAGTTTCGTGATCTCACGGGAGCCTGTACCGTTGCCAACGGCAACGGCAGCCGGCTGGTATACATCAAGCAAACGAGCCAGAACGGTCTCAAAGTCAATTATCGCGGCAGTTTCACAATGAAGTACCTGCATTTGAGCGTTAACCACTGCAAAACCGCATTTAGCACGTCCTGGGTCGATGGCCAGGACGGAAGCTATATGCTTACTGTTTGCCTGAAACACTATTCCCTCCCCCACCACCCACGATTTCAAGACGCAGATGTTCTCTATCAAGCATATCTGCAGTAGATATTGGGGTTATTGCAATTGCCCGTATAACTGCGGGACCATGGGTATTACCAGCTTGAAGTGCCAGTTGCACAAGAGCGAAGGGGCCAAAGTTGCCTATCTCGCCTACTCCCGTAACCGGATCCACTACCGGAACTATCCCGGCTTTGAGCGCAGCACTGCGCACATCAGTCTGAAGGAAATCAGCGATAGCCTGCTGTAGTTGGCGCGTAGGAACATTCGTATCTATAACCTTCTGCGCAATGATCTGCCCAGAGGCGAAGGCAGGGTGAATAACATGAGCATGTAGGTCGACCAGCACCTGTTCATTAGAGACTGCATTGCTAAACGCATTAACCGTAACTAGCACATCCTGTCCGCTGCCTGCAAGGTTTTCGGCAAGTGCATCTATGCTGTCCATTTCTGTGGTGGATTGAGTTCCGGAACTGGTTTGAACCGATTTCGGCAGAATTCGCACCGCCCTCCCGTTGGTACCAACACTTGCGCCATACCGTAAGGCTTCTTGTCCTGCTGAGTTAAGCAGGGACAGAAGCTGTTGAACGATTTCACTAATCTTTTCGTGCTTCTGAATACGGCACCGGGCAAGCTCAGAATGTGCCCTAACGCAAATACGCCCTTGCCGGACCGCCAAATAGACTCGCGTTAGTCGGCTCGCGCCGGTAACGAATGCATTATACGCGGCAACCTGATTGCGCGCCTCGGCGAGTTTAAGTTCTGCATCGTGCAATGCCAGCTGCTGTAAATGAACACGCTCCGCATAACGTGTACTGTCCTGGCTCAGTCGCAAATTGCCAGAGCGGTATATACCGGCTTCCGCTTTAAGACGGCTAATTGCCATAGTCTGCTGCTGCATCAGAGCTTTCAGTTGGTTCACGCGGGCCTGGCGACTTGTAAGCAGGTGCTGGGCAGAGACCAGTAGTTGTCTTGTTGAACTCAGCTGCCGCTGTGCTTTGTCGAGTGCATGATGCTGAATGGTGAGCGCACGCTGTGTACCATTAAGGTCCGTTTTCGCCTGCTCAACCTGCTGTTCGGTAAGCTTAAGCTGAGTCGTAATCCGCCGCTGCTGGTGCACAAGTAGCCTGTTCTCTACTATGGCCTGTTCACCGTGCAATATAACTTCACGAACGGGGGCAGAAACGGCAAATAGGATCGCGATGGACAACAATGAGATCGACGAGCCGGTAATTATCGTAATGAGGATGGCAGTATGCTTCGGTCGCAAGCCAAACCACGATACGCGCTTGCGTCCCCACCGTCTTCCCTGTAGGTCGCCATAGTAGGAGACAAACCCTCCCATAGCGACCATCAGTACGAGCAATATAAAGGTCCAGAACATTACGTCTCGTCTTTCAGCCCGTGGCAGTTAACCTACCGAGAACTACGCATAATCAGGAATACACCGGCTATTGCCCCTAAAATGTCCGCAAGGAAGCTCGCTAGCATGGGAGGCAGTCCACCATTTTTACCCACTGCGTACATGGAATGGTAGACGATATAGTATATAAATACGATAAAAATCGCCATTCCAAATCCAACTGTTTTTCCACTTCCACCGCGTCGAGTATTCAAGCCCAGGGCTGCGCCCATAGCCCCAAAGATGAACGACGCGAGAGGCAGTGCCAACTTCCCGTAAAGATCGACTTCCTTTCCTCGCGCCTCCATGATTTTTCCTTGAGCCTGATCACGAACGATCTCACGCTGTAGCTGAACAAAGGAGAGGCGATTAGAGTCCTGAACCTGCGTGTTCAATATCTCATTAAACGACTTACCCAACGCAGCACCACGTGGAAGGACATGCGCTTTCTCAAAATAGGTGGTGTTAGCAAACATTCGCTTTGATGCGGCATCTTGTGTAAAGACGGTGAACGTGCAATCAAAGTACGTCCAGTTTAACCCGCGTTGATCTAATTCATGTGAGTCGCCTGGCCTGGCATACTTGCAATGGATAACAACCTGCACACCGCCGTTCCATGGGGGTTCACTATCATATTTTACTACGGTAACATCGCGCAGGGTCTGAGTATGCGCATCGTAACCTTTATTAACTTTTACGGTCTCGCTTATTCCTGTACCGTTACTACCAGGAATATCGTAGGCTAACGGCTGATCTGACTTCGCGATATGCTGCACTGCCTGTTGTTTCAGGTCCCACATCTTGCGGGTGGCCGGTGGTACCACGGTCTCATTCCACGCAAAGGCTACGATGCTGGTAATGGCGCCCATGATAAATACGCCGCGCGCCATTCTTGTGAAACTAACGCCTGCCGCAAATACCGCTACAGCTTCGCTATCACCACTTAATCGGCCAAAGCCCATAAGAGCGGCCATCAACATCGCAATCGGAAAGCACTGAGTGATAATTTGTGGAAGCGCGCAGATTCCAAACTGTATCACCATTAAAATGGGAACACCCTGAAGCGCCATGTCTATCGCTTGCCCAAGGAAACCCAAGGTGAAGATTAGCATGACAAACAGTGCCATTCCCACCACAAACGGCCCTATGAGGTCTTTGTATATGAGCTTATCTATCAGTCGCACTGGTATCTCCGGCCTCTTGTGCTACGCTGGCTGATTCGTCAGGCAGTCTACTGGTCAATGTGGTGCCGTGGCGGCCGCTCTGAGACCCTGAGTAACCAAAATTCTCACCAAAATATGCAGACCTCGCCTCAGGGTCATTTAGCAACGTGTTCGACGGCCCCGCGGTACGACGTACTCCATCCGCAATTATATATGCGCGTTCCGTAATCCTTAACATCGCCTCGACATTGTGGTCTGTGATAAGGATCCCAATTCTGTTCTCCGATTTTGCCAGGCCATGAATGATGCTTCCAATATCGTCAATGGCGATAGGGTCTACACCGGTGAATGGCTCGTCGAGCAGGATAAATTTAGGACGAGTGGCTAGCGCTCGCGCTATCTCGACTCTGCGTCGTTCCCCGCCCGATAGCAGTTTACCGACTTGATTGCGCAAGTGAAAAATACTGAGTTGCTCCAGTAGTTCATGCGTTCGACTACGCTGTTCGGCAACGGCAATATCCTGCATTTGCAGCACCAGCATGAGATTTTCTTCCACTGTTAGGTTTCTGAATACGGACGCTTCCTGCGGTAGATAACTTACACCTGCCCGAGCCCGCTTGTACATGGGTAACCGAGTGATATCCTGATCGTCAAGAAAGACATGACCACCCTCGGGATGTACCAATCCAACAATCATGTAAAATGTTGTAGTCTTACCGGCGCCATTAGGACCCAAAAGGCCAACTACCTCGCCCTGTTCTACTTCGAGGCTGATATGATCTACAACTACCCTGCCGCGATAGCTCTTCACAAGATTTTCGGTTCTGATTTTCATTTGGCAGTACCTGCTTTGGCACGGCCCTTTACAGCGGGCGGGCTTAGCGGCACCGAAGCACTGAATTTCGCGCTATGGCTTGCGGTATACCAATCCAGTTGCTGCGTTGCAAGGTTCAATTCAATTCTGTCGCCTGCCTTATCCGTGTAATGCACAGGGCTCTCAAGAGATGGCAGCAAAATTGTGGCATCTGTGGGACCGTTTAAAATAACTGTTTGCTGCGGAGGAGTGCCAGCGATTGCGCCGGTTTGATTAACCTGAAGGGTCTGCGTTGTGCCGGAAACTGTTCTTACGGACGTTGTAGGTACCGGTTGCAACTTCTTGTTGGGCGGCAAGTTCTGGTTCCATATAAAGTGGACATCATGAGAGGCCACCAACTTCTTTAGAGTTCTATCGGCCCTGAATGTGGTGTCTATGGATTTGCATTGAAGCGTAGCATGTGTGCCTGTGTCGTTGCTATCGTAGACCATGTTTAGGTCTGGACCACGTAGCTGTGCCGAGTTTCCTGGAACTAGCACACCACTGCGAAAGTGGGTAACCGTAACAGCCCCAGTTGCTGTTACATTAGCGGATGGAAGCGCGTGCTGCCCGTACTTACCCAATCCAAACGTCGCAAGGCTTGTTGCGGGATCGGCTACAAGAACGTATTTCTCAGGGTTCGCGGTCCGCATCGTGAGCTGCGTTACGGTAAGCTTCGTCGCAACGTCTCTGCCATTTATTGGCCCAGACTCGGCGTGTACACCTCCTGCGACGGTTAGCACATTGGACGATGCCAAATAGTCAAGCGAACCAGCCGTAATGTGCGCGTGCATTGGTTGTTGTGCGGTCGCTTGCCACTTATAATCTGCAACAATTCCACCAGCAGCATGTATTTGGGCAGGTTCACCACCAAAATCTGCGGTTATACTAGGGGCTGAGAATGACATAGTTGCCTGCAATTTGGTTGTAGGGTTAACCCCAGACAAATTCAGGTGTGTTCCCGTGCCATTTATCGTGATGTGGCCCGGCCGTTCAAAACTGAAGCTAGAAAATCCGACACACTCACAGTGGTAGGTTCGCACGTCGTTACCGCGTAGGTCTGCCTCAACCAGTGCAGCATACGAGGATCCCTTCAAAACCGCTTGGCGATTTCCAATTGTATTAAAGTCGACCTCTGCAGCGTGAATGCGCGCCGGCCCAGCGAGCATACTATTGTCCACTAGGGTGGCACTTACGCCGCCCAAGAGGCGCACAACGTGCGCCAGCTGTGAATAGACGGCGGTTTGAGAAGTGCCGTCTATCACCTGAGTTCGGCCCTTTCGTTTTAGAACAACATGAAATCGCAACGGGCCTTGCATCAAAACATTGGCCTGCTGCTGCTGCCTCACTGTGTTCCAACTACCGCTAACGCTCACGCAATATACGTGGAACTGCACCGGACTTGATTTATCTGATAGCCACACCTCAACATTCGGCCCCTTGATGGTAAATCGTCTGTGCACAAAATCTGTAGTGCCATGGCTCGATTGTATGACGACGTCACCATACCGGTCAACGTTCGTATTTGCAGGCGCGGCCCAGCTGCTGATCCTCGCTGCAGTAAGAATCACAGGCAGCAAAAGGATAGATTTAAGGTGAACTACCTTCAATAACTTAACTCACCGTTCTTAGTATTGTAAACCATATGGCTGCCTGTTCGCACAATTTCGGGGCCATGCGGCTGCCTCTTGATGGCCTTTACGTTACCGTCAGCCGTCAATAAGTGTGTTGCCCGGGACCATGTCGCTCGATCTGCGGTCACTTGCAGGTCTGGTGGAACTTTTGTGGATTCAAAAACCACTGCGCCCCGCGCAGAAACGGTCATGGCACCCTCGTCACCGGTCACAGTGTCGGCCCGCAACCTGAACTCAGGTGCATTGTTTTTATAGATCAGAGCGGTTACGGTCTTCAAATTCACCACGGAGGCATTACCGCTTACCTGCACAATGCCCACAGCAGCTCGTGCCTCGAGGACAGTGAGCGGCTTACCGTTTGGATTTCTAGGGTTAGGGGTACGCCACGGTATGTAACAGCCGTTACCCGCGAACATACCCGGGGTTGAGGCTAACTTCTCGCGCTCCTTAATTTGTGCCCGTTCTAAGAAGAGCTGCTGACGCTGTTGTGCAGAAATACCACAGCCACATACTCCCACAGCCACCAACAATAACGTTGCTGCGAGCCCTCTCATAGAGAACTGGGCGACCCCACCGCCTCCAATCGTAAATCGAACTGCTGAACCGCTGCAACGTTGCGCCTAAGTTGGCCGCAGGCCGCAGAGATGGCCGTTCCACGGGTCATACGCTGAGTTACGATGCGTCCGGATTTTTCAAGCTCCTCGCGAAATAGCCGGATCGCCTCCGGAGTAGGACGTTTGTATCCGCCAGGCGTATCAACGTAGTTAAATGGTATGAGATTGACATTTCCAGGCAACCGCCATGTATTCAACAACGTCGCAAGTTTCGCGGCTTGATCCACACCGTCATTAATTCCGCCAATCAGTAGGTACTCAAAGGTTAGATTTCGACGAGTTTTGTGCGTGTAATACCGACACGCTTTCATAATCTCGTTGATGTTCCATTTTCGACCTGTAGGAATTAACTGCTGGCGCAAGGTGTCCTCGGGAGCGTGTAGCGATAGCGCAAGTGTAACCGGTACATCGGCATCGGCAAGCGCCTCAATGCCGGGTACTACGCCAACTGTAGAAACCGTAAGATTTCGCAGCGAGATACCCACTTCACTACCAATTAATCTCAGGCTAGTAACAACGTTTTCGAAATTAAATAGCGGCTCTCCCATACCCATATACACCGCATGCGAAATTCTTCGTTCGCTTTCGCGCTGCATAAAGAGAAGTTGCCCAACAATCTCCCCTGCCGTTAAATTGCGAGCGAAGCCTCCCTGCGCCGTGGCACAAAAGGTACAACCCGCAGGACACCCTACCTGAGTCGAAAGGCAAACTGAGACCCTCTGCTGATAGGGGAGAAAAACGCTCTCAACGGTTAGCCCGTCAGGCATTGCAAATAAATACTTGATTGTTCCGTCTGAGGAAACGTCCTTGTGCCGCAATTCGGGAAGTCCAAGCAGGTATTTCTCACCCAATTCAGTTCGAAGCGAGGCCGGAATGTCTGTCATATCCTGAAACGATGCCGCGCCCTTGCGGTACACCCATCCTGCAACCTGCTGCCCGCGGTATGCTGGGTGTCCGCCTGATACTAACAACTGCGTGATTTCGGCTGTGGTTTTTCCAACCAAAACTTCGCGATTGTCCTTCTCTTTCATCACACTAGAGTCCGCCAATATCTTGAATACCCCTCTTATAAACACATGTTTTTCTATGACAGGATACCTTAGCCGCCTAGAGTTTGCATAGAAACTATGATAATGAAGCGAGAACGGAGTGCGCTCTCACAAAATGCCGCCGCATAGTTGCCCATGATGTTATGACGCTAAACCAGTAAAGTTGTAACACAAGGCGTTAAATAATGCTCTGGCGGTTTGTCGTTGTACTGCGAGAGTACTTGAAACCGGATACCGTACTAACCACCCTACTTAACATACTTGCCACATGAATCAGATACATTTGCGCTAATGAAATAATAGTTTTGCGATTTTTGCATTCTGACTTGACAAGCACGGTAAATTGCGTTATCATGTACTCAACTTAACCGGTTAAGTTGATAGGAGCGGAAATCAGTGGCAGCAACAATGCGGGAGGTAGCACGACGAGCCGGTGTTTCGGTGGCGACAGTCTCCTATGTACTGAATGATCAGGGGGCGGTGCGAGGGATTCCAGAGGCAACATGCTCTAGGGTTCGACGTGCAATGTCCGAGTTGCAGTATCATCCGAATGCTCTCGCAAGGGGGCTAAGTCATCGCCAAACGAACACGGTAGCGGTAGTCATGCAGTACCCTGCAATATTCTCAGGCTGGTCTGGGTTTACCAATGAACTGATGCACGGCATCACTGATACAGCATTGGAAGAAGGCTATGACGTACTGCTGCACACGCGCAACATTGCAACAGAAATGGAAGGAACGCTTGACAAGCACCGCAGGGAGCTCTCTGTCCTGCTAGACGGGCGAGCAGATGGAGCGCTACTATTACGCGACGAAAAGGATCCGCTGGCTAATGCACTTCTAGATGCAGGGTTTCCGTTTGTCATGATGTTCAGCCACAGTGCTAACGACAAGCATTGGTTTGTGGATTGTGACAATCTGGCAGGCGCGCGTCTAGCTGTAGACTACTTACTATCGCTCGGCCACAAGCGTATCGCTCATCTTGCAGGATCCGAAGTGTCGGCCGCAGCACGAGAGCGAAAGCAAGGTTACGTTTCAGCGCTTACTGACGCCGGTATTACAGTGGATGGCGAGTTAATCTTCGATGCATTTTCGGTGGAACATGAGCTTAGCGCTGCACTGACGATGCTCGACAAATCTAGCCCCAACAGACCAACTGCTGTTTTTTCGTGGAGTGATGATGTCGCCATAAAACTGATATCTCTGTTGCGCCAGCAAGGTACTCGAGTTCCGGAGGACGTATCGGTGATTGGATTTGACTCCACACCGTTGTGTGACCACACTGACCCGCCGCTGACGAGTGTTCATCAGCCTGTGTATAACATGGCTGCTACAGCATTTCGATTATTGGCCGCCAATATCAGCGGTGCACGACCCGTTGAAACCGCTGTTAGGGTTCAGCCACACCTAGATATTCGCAAATCGTGCGGCCCGCTCACGGGGAGTTTACTGCCATTATGAAAAAGGAACTTGACCAGCGTCTGGTTTACGGCGCAATCGGTCTCATCGTCCTAATACTAGTTATTGTTCTTTATCGCAATTTTACTAATAGCCCAGCGTCTGGCGGAGCAATTACACCGCAGCAGGCTGGTTTGGGCAAACCCGTACTACCATCCATTCCAGGCCCAAACGGATCAAAGCCCGGCACAAACTAGCTGCACCGCGCAGCACACCAACAAGGAGCAAAGAAAGCCATGAATCCACGCCGTGTGATAAACGTTCGATCAGGCTTCACGCTGATTGAACTGCTTGTAGTTATTGCTATTATCGCCATTCTTGCAGCCATTCTTTTCCCAGTATTTGCACAGGCCAGAGAGCAGGCCAGAAAAACTGTTTGTCTCTCTAACCTACAACAGATCGGTCTCGGCATTAATATGTACAGCCAAGACTATGATGAGTACCTGCCCCCGGTTCGCGACCAGGACAGTAAGTACATCGAGGGTAACTGGAAGGATATTATACAGCCCTACATCAAGAATCTGCAGATATTCCGATGTCCTAGCAACCCGGCCTCTCAGGTGTTTGACGAATCCGGAAATGCCAACAGCGGATACAATCCAGCCACGCCTAAGACCTACCGCGGCTACTTCTATTATCGCGCATTCTTTAAGTCGTCGGCAGCAATTGGCTCGGGTGATTGGTGGGCTGGGAATCAATACACCAGTATTGCCTTCCCCTATCCTTCAGGAACCTTGATGATCGCCGAGAACAAGGACGTCTATCCTGATTACGGACCATGGATGGCGATGGTACCGAACTGGGGCATGAGTGGCGCCAACTTCGGCGCACGGCACAACGGTAGCGATCGTTCTAGCAACATTGTATTCATGGACGGCCATGCAAAGTTCACATCGTGGGATGCAACCTGCCAGCCCAGCAACGGAGATCACACCAATATGTGGGCCTATGATCCTAGTAACATGAACTTTGGCAATATGAACCTGAGCTGGATCAACACGTTCTGTACGACCCTGCAAACCGCGGAGCAGTCTGGTCAGCTGCAGTAGGCCTTGGCTTAGGTTGCTACGAGTGGCTGTCCTGGCAAGTAATTGCAGGACAGCCTTAAAATTAATGGGGCATCAATATTGATCAGGTTTTTCCTTAAAACATTAGCGCGTACAATGGCTATAGCCGGAGTTCTTGGCGCTGTTGCCAGTAGCAGTTCATCACAGCCACGCAAGAGCCAGACTGTTGCGGACTCACACCTTTTGAACGAGGTTGAACATCGAGCCTTCCTTTTCTTTTGGCAGCAAAGCGGCAGGACGACGGGCCTCACCCTAGACAGAGCCTCTAATGTTGAACCTTATAAAAAGTATACAGTTGCAAGCATTGCAAGTACAGGGTACGCACTTGCCGCACTGCCCATAGCGGTATCGCATCACTGGATTACGAACAGGGAGGCCTACCAACGCGCGCTGCTCACACTCAACTTTGTGGTCAACAAACTGCCATCAGTCCACGGTTGGTATTATCATTTCATCGATATAAACACTGGCGCTCGTCAATGGAAGTGTGAAGTCTCAAGTATTGACACGGCCCTACTGCTACAAGGGGCACTTATAGATAGCGCATTCTGGCCACACTCAGCGGTGGAGCGGCTTGCTGGCCGTCTGTATAGCAATATCGACTGGCACTGGATGCTGACCAATGGGGGATTATATCCGCATAAGCTCGTTTTTAGCATGGGTTGGCATCCCGAGACTGGCTTTATAAAATCGAACTGGGACAGCTATTGCGAACTGATGACGCTACTTCTGCCCTCTCTTGGGGCACCCAGGAACGCACCTCCGGCTGCAATCTGGATGGCTTGGAAGCGTCCGCGCGTCACTTACCATGGCCTAACAACCTTGACTGGCGGCCCAATATTTTTACATGAAATGGCCCAAGAGTTCTACGACTTCAACAAACAGCGTGACCGTGCGGGCTATAATTACTTTGTCTCGGCGCGGCACGGCATCTTGATAAATCGAGAATTTTGCATAGACAATTCGTCAAAATTTCCTAGTATGGGGCCCAATTTTTGGGGTCTGAATGCAAGCGATGCACCGGACGGATACGACGCGTTTGGCGCTCCGGGTGGACCAATTGATGGAACAGTCTCTCCCACAGGCGCTGTCGCAGCCATACAGACTTCACCAAAGCTTGCAATCGATGCCGCAAAGTACATATATGCCACCTACCACAAGGAAGCCTGGGGACGTTACGGTTTTGCCGATGCTCTAAATCCTTCTCGTAGCTGGTTTGATCATGATGTCATTGGAATCGATCTGGGTATGGCGATGCTCGCGATCGAGAATGCCCGCACGGGGCTAGTGTGGAAGCTTGAACAAAGTCTGCCTAGCACGCGTCGTGCCTTTACACGCGCTGGCTTCAGACCTTCCACAAACAATGATCTGCTTCAGCTGGGGCATCGTTAAACAATACGGCAGTTAATAATGCCTCGTCTGCGTGTGATAAAACGGTCGCAAGCGTATGTTAATTTCTAACATACGCTTGTGGCCAAACTCCTGAAAATCTTCTAAAATCCTCGGGGAATCCTGTAGTAGGGTTATATTTCACACTTTTTGTGTTAGAAAATTCACTTCCAACTTTGTACTTACCAATGTATTCTATTAACGTTTTAGAATGATTAGTACAAGGAGGTGGAGCGTCATGCCTACAATGTGCGACTATCCTCAACAGTTTGAGCCCGACTCCCTAGGGAGCTTCTCTGATGTGCACAATTTTTCTGGTGGCCCTGGCGCCTTGCCGCAAATTGTACTTCAGGAAGCCCAACAGGCCATTGCTAGGGCACCGGGAACCAACATTTCGGTCCTGGGAGTGAGCCACCGATCACAGTGGTTTCGCGATGTCCTTGACGAGACCGAAGACAACATTCGCGATTTGCTGAACGTTCCTTCCAAGTACCGCGTTCTGTTTCTTCAGGGTGGCGGCACCATGCAGTTTAGCATGGTGCCTATGAATATGCTCCGCGGTGCAGGCAAATGCGCCGACTATTTGACGACCGGGTACTGGAGTGAGAAAGCGATAGTTGAAGCCCGAAAAGAAGGTACGGTTAATGAGGCATGGAACGGAAAAGCGAACGGTTTCTGTGACCTGCCGGCACCTGATGAATGTAACTTCACACCGAATGCGGCATATCTACACTACGTTTCAAACGAAACTGTTGAGGGCCTGCAATTCCCCTACCTACCAGGTCTGCAGGAGATTCCAAGGGTCTGTGATATGTCCTCGGACTTCCTTAGTAGGCCAATAGATATTGGGTCGTATTCGCTTGTCTATGCACATGCTCAAAAAAACATGGGCCCAGCAGGTGTGACCATAGTCATTGTTGAGGAAGAGGTGATGCATAGAGCACCGGAAAACATACCCTCTATAATGGACTACCGCCTATTTGCGCAACATCGCTCTAATTACAATACGCCCCCAGTGTTCGCAATCTACACGATGATGTTGGTAACACGATGGCTCAAAGGCACCGTTGGCGGTCTGGTTGAGATGGCAGACATAAACCGTTGTAAGGCCGCAACGTTGTATAAAACAATTGATGAAAGCGATGGATTTTACCGATGCAGGGCCTCTAAGAGATACCGGTCGAACATGAACGCGTGTTTCGATTTACCAACGCCATCTCTTACGGATAAGTTCTTGACAAGTGCAGAACGAGCTGGGTTTGTTGGACTTACTGGTCATAGGAGCATCGGCGGCGTTCGGGCATCGCTGTACAATGGTGTCACACTTCAAGCTGTTCAAAACCTCTCCGAGTTCATGCGGTGGTTTAGATCGCAAATGGATAATGACGATCGTGCAGGAGTACGGAATGGATGACATGGAAGGCTACTCGGTACGCCCGTGGCCTACAGTGCGCAATGCCGTCGTCACACTATTGCAACAGCACCGTGAACACACCGTCTATGGCTCTACAGAGGTAGATTTTACGTTAGCAGCAGAAAGAATATCATCCTGTTCCCGTAAAACAGGCATTGCACTTTCGCACCACGCTTATGTGCTGCACTGCCTTGCCCTTGCAGCGGCCGATCAGCCGGCAGCGGTCACCTTTAAACGTGGTAGGCAGATGCTTACATTCAAAAACATTGATGTTGGCACTGTGATTGAAAAGCCAGTTCAGGGTGCGGGCAGAGTGCCCGTAGGCTATATCTTCCGTAATGCACAAGCACGAAGCCTTGCAGAAACGAACAATGAGCTCCGTACCGCCTGCCGCAGCACTTTGCAGGATGACCCCATTGTGAGATTTCGCCGGCGAATGGCTAAATTGCCGTCCGTGGTTCGTCAATTTCAAGCAAGAAGAATAAAGAGCGACCCACTCCTGTTAAGAAAATATCACGGTGTCATTGGCCTAACTAACGTGCAAATGCGGGGACTTGAACAGCCATTTTATGGCTATCCTACGCAAATCTACACTATTACCGTGGCAGTTGGCAGCCTGGTAAACAAGATGCAGTGGAGCGAGGCAGGAGGGGCGGTTTCACGCAAGGTGCTGTGCCTAACCGCCGGTGCCGATCACGCCGTGATTGACGGTATGGGTATGGCACGGTTCGCACATTCGTTTAGTAGATATCTTGAGGCCGGAACGGGCCTAGACAGTGACTACGTGGATGCCACACGTGAATTATCGCTAAAGAGAGGCCGAGCATGAGTGACTTGTCGCAACACACAACATTCAAGAGTCATTGGTTAACGGGCAGTGCTCGGCAAATGTGGGACCGACCCCATCAATTTCCTGCGGAACTGGCGTGGAGCAGTGGCGGCTTGGCCCGATTTCGTATGCTGCATAAACACCTGTATACGGTGACAAACGCAGACTATGCCAGACAAATACTCGTCACCAAACACGATAGATACGAACGCAGCTTTCAATACAAAACAGGTCGTGTAGTCATCGGGGATGGTCTCCTATCAACCGATGGCCCTATGTGGCTGAAGCGTCGTCGCGAGATGCTTCCGGCATTCAAAACCCACACGATGATCAAGCTTGTAGAAGTTGCAGCAGAAGCGACTGCTACGGCAATCTCAAGGTGGCAGACTATTGACGAAGAGACCGAATCCGTTCCTATCGTTGCCGAAATACAGAGACTGGCGTTAATCATCATCGGTAAGACATTACTCTCTACTGAAATAGATGACGATCATGCAGCGGATTTTGGTCATGCGGTTAGGGAGACACTCTATCTGGTTCGTCAACGCAACACATCGCTGCTACGTTTACCGATGTGGATGCCAAACAGCGCCAACGCACGTATACACCGAACCAGACAGGTACTTGATGAGTTTCTGGCACCGCAAATAGTGAGCCGTAAGACGAATCAGGATGCTGCGCAAACCGCTGATATTCTGGATACGCTGGTTCATTCACGTGACAAGGAAACCGGCGACAAACTCGACGATCAGGCACTATTGGATGAGACCAAGACACTGTTCGTTTCCGGGTTCGAAACTACTGCCACGGCACTTGCGTGGACACTTTATTTGCTCAGTCGCCATCCATCGGTGGCGGCGAGGTGGAATAAGGAATGTAGCGAGGCAATTGGCACAGCTCTGCCGACGTTTGAAGACCTGGATAGGCTCCCCTTCACGAAGCAAATCATACAAGAGGCCCTAAGGTTATATCCTCCAGTTTATAACATGGCGCGTGAGTGTGTGGCAGAGGATACCCTTGGGTCGAGGCGAATTAAAAAGGGAAGCGTTCTGCTGATATCTATTTACGGCATTCATCGCTCCGAAGCATATTGGCCACGTCCCGACGAATTTGACCCTGACCGCTTTGCGCCAGATCGGGCACTGCCCCCCAACGCGTACTACCCGTTCGCAATGGGTAAACATGTGTGCATCGGCGCTCAATTCGCCATGAACGAAATGATTACAATTCTTGCCGTAATAGGTGCCCGCATTGGGGTGTGCCCTGCAGATCAGGAGCCTGTCGACATCCGTGCTCAAATTACGCTTGCGCCTTCAAGAGAGATACTTTTAAGGACTCATCCACTATGATCGACCAAGTCAATGGCCTGGGAATTGAGGTACTAAACACCAACTGCCCATTCGATGTTGAGTGTTACGAACGCGCATTTTATACCGCTTATGAACGAGCTTCACATAATCGTCTTATACGCAAACTGTGGAATTGGAACGATGATCAACGTAGATTGTCCGTGCGACTTCCCTATCTACAGCAAATAAACTACGTAATGAGAAAGATCGACAGCGGTGAAATTGTAACCGGCCTCGCTGTGAATCGTGATTGCACCACTTGTCAATCGCGCGCGTATGGCTTCTACCCTGTTGAAAACAATGAGACGACCTGCGAGTTCTTAACTTTATTCTCTGTGAATGAACACAACCTTCACAGCAGGTTTGCCTTTTGGCGAACTGTCTTTTGTGATCTTTACGAACGTGGCTATAGAACAGCATACGCCACCACAGCCAGCAAGGTGCTCCGTTTCTACTCTCGCATGGGAGCAGAAGTGTTAGAACAACGCATGATTGACGATGAGGAGAGGTATTTTCTGCGATTCGACACCAGATGCACCACATGGAAAACGACACACAGCATTTACCAGAATTGAAGGTGCAACCGTTAACCCACGTTGTTTAACGAGTTACTGACGAACTGTAACCGTCATCTTCATGGGATGCGCCGGCCGCAGGGTTATCGCGGGGTAGAGGTCGGGTACAAACTCCGGGGCGAGTTGAAAATGAAAGCGAGCGACTAGGAATGAGAGTAGCAGAATTACCTCCATAAGTGCAAACTGACTGCCAATACAAACTCTAGGTCCTCCACCAAATGGAAAATAAGAGAATTTTGGGTTAGCTTCGGTGCTACCATCCAGCCAACGTTCGGGGATGAACTCATCAGGATTATAAAACCAGCGGGGATCGCGATGAACCACCCACTGACTGAAGAATGCCACATCACCTTTACGCAGTGGTACTTTCCCCACATTACAATTCTCGATCGCTTCTCGCCCAACGGACCATGCCGGTGGATATAATCTCAGGACTTCTTGTACGACGGCGCTTGTATACACAAGTGCTGCCCTATCATTAGGGTGAGGATGGGCGTTGCCATATACCCGTGATGCCTCGTCCACAAGTTTGGACTCAACACCGGGATTTTGCGCTATCAGCATTAGCCCCCACGCAAGTGCTAACGCGCTTGTTTCATGCCCCGCTAAAAAGAGAGTAAGCAGCTCGTCACGAAGCTGCTTGTTATCCATTCCGTCCTGTGTCTCATCGTCCCGAGCGGCGAGTAATAGTGACAGCAGGTCGCCATGATCAGCGTGTTCATTCCTGCGTTGTGCAATAAGATGCTCTACCGCGGTATCCAGATGACTGATGGCACGTCTCAACCGCGGGGTAACTGGAGTGGGAACCCAGGAGGGAAGCATGATGATAAAGGGAATTGAACGGGCGAATTCTGCTTGAGCGCACTCTACCGCCTCGCTTATGGCGCCTGTGTCGCCAGGTTTCGCGTTAAACAGCGTGCGCATCACAATACGTAGCGTGAGCTCAGTCGTTGCTTCTAGCAGGTCAACTTGCGTGCTCGAAACCCATTCACGTGTAAAGCTGTCGGCCTCGTCAACCATCATCGGTCCGTAGCTTGCCACCCTCTCAGGGTGGAATATCGGAACAATTAGCTTATGCTGGCGGCGCCACATTTCACCTTCACTGGTGAGAAGACCATTGCCAAACAGCGGTTTACTTCGCTTTAATCCCGTGCCTTTCTCGAATTTACGCCAATCCTGTACAAGGATTTGATGAATGAGAGCCGGATCCGAGAGGAACCACGTAGTTCTGCCTCCAAACTTAAGTCGCACTGTGTCGCCGTAGTTCCTGGCAGCAGAAGTGAGGAATCCAAGCGGATCCCGGCTGAATGACCATACGTGACCGGCCAGTATGGCGCTGGGAGGTGCCGCAAACTGGGGAGGTCTTGTTCCCACCTAGTTAGTCACCTACGCCCTTCACTCATCCCAAGTGGGAACGTTTGTGGTACGGGCGTTAAGTTCATCAAGCTGGCGTTTAATCTCCTGTTTCACGCAATCAACAGCAGAATCTAAGCTTACAATGGTGCGGTCCTGGTTGGTACGTAACTTCCATTCTACGCCGCCATTCTGCAACGACCGTTCTGAAACAACCATCTGCAGCGGAATTCCCCTAAGCTCTGAATCGGCAAATTTAACACCAGCAGATGCATCCTTCCGATCGTCAAACAAGACTTCTACTCCTGATGCCGTAAACTCCGTGTAGAGCGATTCGGCTCGGGCCTGTCCCTCAGGGGTTCTACACAGTGAGACCAGGCTTAGTTGGAACGGCGCAACGGACATCGGTAGGGTGAGGCCGCGTTCGTCTCGATATTCTTCGGCAACACATGCGAGGAGTCTCCCCAGACCTATACCGTAGGAGCCCATAATCACTGGCTTTTGAGAGCCGGTTTCATCCAAGAATGTAGCGCCAAGCGCAGTGCTGTAGCGGGTACCCAATTGGAATATATTTCCAACCTCCACGCCTCGCTTAATCGCAAGAGTTGCCCCACACTTCGCACACGGAAGGCCCTCGACAGCTAGGGCAATATTGGCGACAATATCGGGGCTAAAATCGCGCCCGCATTTTACGTTCAACAGGTGGTAACCAAATTCATTCGCCCCAGCTACAAGTGCATTGGCAGCCGCAGCGCATTCGTCAATGATCACCAGTGTTGCTCCCTGTTTAGCACCAACGGGTGAAGCGTATCCAGGTACCATGCCAGCGGCCTCAATCTCCTCGGGTTGTGCCGGACGAAGGTTTAACGCGCCAGTATGGTTCTTGACAAGCACCGGGTTGGCTTCCATGTCTCCACGAACCAGCGCTGTCACAAGTTTTGCAGATTTCGCGGGCCCAAAGTCCGCCATGAAAAATACCGCCTTACAGGTCCCCTGCGGAGTGATACCCAACATTGCGCTGAGGTCTGCAATCGTGCTTGCGTTCGGAGTGGCAACTTTGGTTAACGTTCCTTCCTCACTGGGAAGATTAGCGGATTTTGCAAAAACTGCGGCCTCCTGATTTGCTGCATATCCACATGCTTCGCACACGACCAGAGAGTCTTCACCAATGGGTGTAAGGTACATAAACTCGTGGGCTACTTTGCCACCCATCATTCCAACGTCGCCGCCAACCGCCAAAAGGTTAAGTCCTACCCTGGCACCAATTTTGAAATAGGCACTATAGTGCATTGCATATTGCTTCTTTAACCCGGCTTCATCGCGATCGAGTGAATATGAGTCCTTCATCACGAATTCACGTACACGAATTAGCCCACCGCGGGCGCGCGCTTCGTCACGAAATTTTGTTTGTATGTGATATATCAAAGCAGGAAGCTGTTTGTAGGATTTGATCTCAGAACGCGTCAAGTCCGCAGCAACCTCCTCGTGGGTCATAGCCAAAACCATGTCGTGGCCTCTGCGGTCCTTAAATCGCACAAGCGACTCGTCTATCGTATCCCACCTACCGGTCTTCTGCCAGAGTTCAGCCGGATGCACCACTGGCATGTTTATTTCCTGACCACCAATCGCATCCATTTCTTCGCGCAGGATGGCTTCGATTTTGCGAAGAGAACGCCTTGCCAACGGCAAATACGAAAATATTCCTGCGCCTAACTGCCGTATGTAGCCGGCACGCAGCATAGTCTGGTGCGATATAATCTCAGTATCCGCAGGCATGTCCCGCAGTGTCTCTCCGAACAAGTTTGAAACGCGCATCCGTCCTCCAGCAGATTGTAAAAGTAAGCGAGGGTTATGACTCCTGGCTCCAGTGATCGACTAGCTAGTCCACCGATTGTAGTGGCATATCTCCGCAGGTGCTTTTCTGCTACGCTCTGCGGTTTCGCGCTTTTGCAGATCCTCAGGTAATAAATCGACGTTACCGGGGTAGCCCGCCGCTATTACGCAAATTACCCGATAGGGCTGGGGTAGATCTATCGCCTCACGCATAGCATCCTCGTCCCACCCCGCCATAGGATGCACCACGAGGCCGAGGTGAATCCCCTGCAGCAGCAGATTCTGCACGGCTAGTCCGGTGTCAAAGAGGTACAAAGGTTGCCCAGCAACGTCGTAATCATCCGCTGGATTGGCACAAACGACGAATAGGACCGGCGCTGCATTTGCCCATGACTGATTGCCCGGTTTAAGTGCACTACGCGCGGCATCTATGATGGGGGAATCCTTTACAACAACAAATCGCCAGGGCTGAGCATTACCACTTGACGGTGCCCACCGCGCTGCCTCCAGCATTGTTTCGATCACCACGGCTGGTACGACAATGTCCGCGGCGATAGCACGCCCGCTTCGTCGCCGCATGATCAGGTCATTTACTTCTGCTGTTGCCATTTACAATTAACCTCCGGCTGCATCTCTCCTTAATAATACCTGCATCCTGAGCAGTGTGCTAGCCAGCCCGAGAACACTCGGGTACGTACTGTGTGTCGCGCGCGTGTACGTAGCCCGTCTAACGCACCACCACGCTGGTGCGACAACCGCGGTGGACATACGTTTCAACCGGCACACAAAGTATTTCCAATTTCAATCAACTTGCTACTACGTGCAGCCGGTTCACCTGCGCACGGCGAGTCAATATGAGCGTTGCCAAATGCCAGTGCGCTAACCTCGCCGTTATTGATAGCGGGGACTCACACAACCGACCGTGTGACAGTACATACATTTATTACGGCATAATTATCGCAATTAATTAAGCCTATTAATCCAAGTTGTTGGATTGCAATCAATTTTTACTAGCATGCATAAAATGGTTAAAATAACTGCCTAACAAACTTAAAATCACAAAAAGGTATCAAAATTGCCGTACAATTACGTATTAACATTAGAAGATACCCCTAAATGTTAACAGGCCGGTCGCCAATAATGTCTTATATGAAAGTTGACCCGGCCGCTGGTACGGTGGTATGTAGGTCAAAAGCGAAGTAGAAGCACAGTGATACCTAAGGTCACGTGCTTTTGTAAATTAGTACAGCGCTCTATGTTTTGAGCTGCAGCAATCGCTCAATGCTGATTGAGTAAATGACGCATCGGTAACGGTCAATTGTCCGTACCCATGGCGCCCAAATGTACACTCGGCTCACGACCTTTTAGTCTAGCAGGGTCGAGCCTTTAAAACGTGAAGGGAGCAGGTGATATTATGCGGCAGGGCATCGAAAATTATGATGGTGTTCAGGAGTTGTACCTGGCAGGAGAGATTGTAACGCCAGGCATTTATCGTCAAGTGGGCAGCGTTCGCGAGATTCGGATCGAGAAAGAGGACGTCCTGCCAGCGAGCTTAGATGGTCACGTAGCGTGTTATATGAAGGTTAGTCTCTGGGGTTCTATTGCCGGTGCCGCCCGGCAATTACATGCGTAAACACTCACCCACTTAGATCACGGGAAAACCATAAAGAGCTACGGCTGGTGTGCCTCGTTTTGCAGCACCGTCGTAGCTCTTTCTACATGTCGAGTAGCAGTGTCGGAAGAACTGTCCCTGCGGGAATGTCATCCAATCTCTCGTCCACAATCATCATTCCGTTAGCACCTACCATTGACCGTAAAAATCCGGAGCCTTGTGGACCAGTCGTCGAGCCATGCCATCCATCGTCGTCACAACGTAGCCTAACCCTAATAAACTCCCGCCGCCCACACTTATGCCGCAATCCTTCGTCTAAGGTGGCCATCACCGTGTTTCGATAAAGATCGCTAAAGCCCTGCATCCTTCGAAGGGCCGGTCGCACAAAGATCTCCCATGTCACCTGCACGGATACCGGATTGCCTGGTAACCCAAAAAATAACGTACCCTCCTTGACACCGAACGCTACAGGCTTACCGGGTTTCATCGCCACTCGCCATACTGATAACGCGCCAATCTCCCCCATTACCGCGCGCACATAATCTCGGTCCCCCATAGAAACGCCGCCGGCTGCAACAATGAGGTCTGGCTTGTCATTTTCACCATCCAGAACCCGTAGTACCGCTGCCTTAATGACGTCAAAATCATCGGGTAGATGTTGTACTGAAACTATCTCGGCCCCGGCATCCGCGGCCAATGCGGTCATTACAGGCAAATTGCTGTTCCGCAACTTACCCGATTGCGGTACCACTCCCTGCTCTGCCTCAACTACCTCATCACCGGTTGTGAACAAGGCAACGCGCGGTCGTCGCAGAACAGTCGGCTTGATGCAACCCACCGCGGCGAGAAGGGCAATTTCACCAGCCCGCACAACGGTGCCAGCGGGGAGCGCCACCTGCCCCGTCTCAATATCCTCACCCGCCACGCGCACGTGTTGTCCCGATGTTACCGAACAGGTAAACTCCACGGCAGTGGGAGTCTCGGCAGCGGGAAACGTTATCACATCCTCTACCATTACCACCGCGTCGGCGCCACGAGGTAACGGTGCACCTGTCATGATACGTGCCGTGCAGCCAGGGAGCAACTCCCAATCTGCAATGTCTCCAGCCATGACCACCCCGCGTTCCTGCAAAACTACAGGGTTTTGGGATGAGGCCGCTTGCAAATCTGCAGTGTGTACGGCATATCCGTCCACTGCCGAATTGGTAAATGGCGGTAGCTGCAGATCGGTTACCACACTGCATGCCAACACTCTGTTTCGCGCTTCTTGCAACGGAACTTGCTCCCAGGTTAGCGGCATTGCCTGATTCACGATGAGTTCCTGAACTTCATCCACAGACAATAGAGCATTGAGTTCCATCGGCCTAATTGCCCCCACCAGTTACACGAGGACCATGAGGTGTGAATTTGAACGAGTCAATAATAACCTCCACTGCCTTACCGTCAGAAGGTGCGTGGCCATGGAACATCCAGAAGTTGATATGCACAGGCAATGGCTTCTGAGGCACTCGCAATTCCGCCTGTTTCTTTGGCGCAAAGGTCCAAGCAATGTACGGTGCCTGGCCCGGCTTTTTAAAGGCACGGAACGCAACCGACTTAGCGGACCATTCAAAAGCGAAGTAACTGTCTGAAATGGGTGCCGGGTAGTCGAACTCCTGGTGGCCATTGCCTGGTCGCACTATCGAAGGGTAAACAGTGAAATTAACGGGCGGGTATTTTTGCATCCCCCAGTGCGCAAGCTCGATGTCTATCTCGTTGGTGCCATCTGGACCGATGGATGGAGTAGTGTAGTTAAACAGGCCAAGTACAATATTCTTGTCCAGGTGATCGATCGGGCCCTGAACGTGAAAGGTATAGAGACCGTAGCCCATGGGTTTGGTGAGGTACAGTTCAACACTGTTCCACTTGCCATCCACCTTTGCGACGCGCAGGTGCAGCCTACCCTGCCGGTCAACTCTCACAAGCGAGCTACTCCAATTGTTTGGTCCTGGACCACCGAAATCGTCTCGAACCTGCCATGTGAGACCCGCAAACTGCACGGTTTTTGCATGGCACACTGATGAACATCCAATAGCTGCAACGGCAGCCAAGAGCAGCACTCCGAACTTCATGACCAATGGTCCTCCTTTAGAAAGTGGAAAGCCGTTAATGGCAGTTCTGCACCAGTTTACCGCATGCACGCCGCACCACATTTGACGAACTAACCTCGACAAGTTTGAGCTTTGGCCAACGGTTGCACTCAATGGTATACTACGCAATACGATCTTTAACTACACCCCAACGACGAAAGTGACACATTGCAATGGCCGCTGAGACGCTCGATCAAATAGTTTCATTGTGCAAACGACGAGGCTTCCTCTTTCCGGGAAGTGAGGTCTACGGTGGCTTGCAGGGCACATTTGATTACGGCCCGCTTGGTGTAGAACTTAAAAACAATCTTAAGCGCTTATGGTGGCAGCACAACGTTTACGAGCGAGACGACATGGAAGGGCTTGATGCCTCCATCCTGATGAATAAACTTGTGTGGAAATACTCTGGCCACGAGGAAACGTTCGTAGATCCGTTAGTGGACTGCAAGACATGCAAAGCGAGGTTCAGGGCCGATAGATTGGGAGATATGCCTTGCCCCAAAAACCCCAAAAAACACCCTGGTGAATGCGAAGGCGAATTGACGGAACCGCGGCCGTTTAATATGATGTTCAAGACACAGGTCGGGCCAATACCAGACCCCGAGTCGTTTGCCTACCTGCGCCCAGAAACCGCACAGGGCATTTTCGTGAACTTTGCTAATGTACTTGACTCGACTAATCGCAAACTTCCGTTCGGGATCGCTCAAATCGGCAAGGCGTTCCGCAACGAAATAACCCCGCGTAATTTTGTGTTTAGGGTGCGTGAGTTTGAACAGATGGAAATCGAGTTTTTCTGTCATCCGGGGGAGGACGAGGCAACGCATGAAGCCTTTATTCAGGACCATGTGAGGTTCTGGACTGAAAGGTGTGGCTTGAGTCCAGAGCGCTTAACCCTGTATGAGGTGCCGAAGGATGAACTTGCACACTACAGCAAACGAACTGTGGATATCATGTATCGGTTTCCAATAGGTGTGGAAGAGCTCGAAGGAATTGCCAATCGAACGGATTACGACCTTGGATCGCACACGCGTGACCAGGAGAAAATCGAAATCACGGCTGCGGTTCAGCCAAATGCCCACTCTACTCAAAGGCTAACGTACTTCGATCAACCAAACAAAAAGCACATCGTACCGTTTGTAATTGAGCCCTCGGCAGGTGTGGATCGAGGAGTACTCGCTATTCTTACTGAAGCGTACAATGAAGAGACGTTGGAAAACGGGGATACTCGCGTAGTACTCAAACTGAAACCAGCGCTGGCACCGATAAAAGTGGCGGTTTTACCTCTGAAAAAGAACGAACCAGCCATAGTCGAGGTTGCCAAAAGCATTAAGAACAGCCTACAGGCCACCGGGCTCATGAGAGCCGTATACGATGATACAGCAGGGATTGGCAAACTGTATCGCCGTCAGGATGAAATCGGTACACCATTTTGCATTACCGTGGACTTCGACACATTAGGTCGTGAAGGAGACGCCGCACTTAAGGACACTGTCACCGTACGGCATCGTGACACCATGATGCAGGAGCGCATCGCAATCTCGCAACTGAAGAGCTATCTGCTTGAACGCTTAGTGTAGTGTGCGTTAGGGCGCCTGCGTACTCATGCGCGCCCGCTCTCAAGATTGAAGCAGTCAATTTGTGTTGTATAATCTTCTGTAATGCGTGGTGCAATATTCTACGCCGTTACCAAGAAATTGAGGGGACTTATTCCTGTGACAACTTCGCGGGTTGAACCAAAAAAGGGCGCACATTACGTTGTGGGCATCGACCTAGGTGGAACCAATGTTCGAGCTGCAGTGCTGGATGCTCATGACAAGCGGCTGGGCCGTGCAGAAAATCCTTCAGAGGCCAAAGCTGGTGTCAAGCGAACGGTATCAGCAATTGGAATGGCTGTACGCAACGCAGTTAAGGCTGCAGGTGTTACACTCGACCAGGTCGGGGCGATAGGTATTGCTGTTCCTGGTCATATCGACGTACCAGCCGGTATGGTGCGATGGGCGCCGAACTTCGGTGAAAACGTTGGCGACTCATACGTACCCTACCGCGATGTTCCTCTCCGCGCCCTGGTAGAAGCTGAGGTCGGAGTTCACATGATAATGGACAATGATGCCAACGTGGCAGCGCTGGGCGAATTCCGCTATGGTGCTGGCAAGGGAACAAAACACATGATCATGTTTACTCTTGGCACAGGAATTGGCGGCGGTATTATCGTTGACGGTGAGGTCCTGCGAGGTGCAACGGGTGGAGCTGCCGAAGTTGGGCACATCATCATCGCGGACCGCCAGGGCAGCAGTCCCAACGGGTGCCATGGCAGGCTGGAGACCCTTGCCGGGCGGGACGCAATTATCGAGCGAGCTGTCCTAAAGATGGAGAGCGGCAGAAATACTCTGTTGTGGTCGCAGGTTAAAGGACCTGAAGCACTGCAGCAGTTTATTACGCCTGCTGCTATAGATGAAGCAGCTGAGCGCGGAGATGCGATCGCTATCGAAACCATGGAAGAGACAGGCCACCTTGTGGGCCTCGGCATCGCTAGCATGATCAACGTCTTCAACCCAGAAATGGTAGTACTTGGTGGCAAAATCTCTCAATCCGAAACGCTGTTTCAAAACGCTGTGCGAACAACGAAAGCTTCGGCAGTGGGTTCAATTCTGGCAGCAGCGCGCATAGTGCGTGCTGAACTAGGTGACGATGCCGGAATTATGGGCGCGGGTGAACTGGCATGGCGTACACTAAAGTAGTTAAGGGGCGTCATTCACACTTGCTTAGGGACTTTACCGAATGCCAGTAATTGAACAAAGTGTAGAAATTGCAGCTCCAGCAGACCTTGTTTTTAGCGTTGCACGAAACGTGGAAGCGTTTCCCACTTTCATGAGCGATCTCCAATCCCTCACGGTCTTAGAGTCGTCGGATGATGGTCTGCGCACTGTAACCGAATGGGTGGGGATCATCCAAGCATTCAAAATGAAAATACGCTGGACTCAAGAAGACCATTGGGATGTAAACGCACTTCGAGATGACTTTAGGATGTTGCAGGGTGACATGGACCGTATGGAAGGCTTCTGGCAGTTTACGGCCGTAGACACTGATCACACACGATTTGACAGCAACGTGGACTACGATCTAAACGTACCGATGGTCGGCCCTATGGTTAAGGGTCTCGTTAAGAAGCTAATGACGGAGAACCTGCAGACCACGCTCAACGCTATAAAAAAACGGGCGGAAGAGCTAGCTGTATGATAGAACCAGATCCTCTGCAGATTTATGCGATAGATGACAACCCACCATCCCTTCGCATAATCCAGCAGGAATATTGGGTACAAGAGGTTCCCATTTCTTTCACGTTCGGTATCTCCCACGAAAACGATATTGCAGAGATGGACAGCAACCTGTGGGATGCAATGTTTGTTCGCTGGATGCAGCCAACCGTACACGATGTCTGTCTCATAGTGTCTTACCGCCTTGGCACCGACGAGGATGCCAAGGCGTTGATAGAGCGCGCTCTGAAGCGAGCTGGCCGCCAACCAGTAGATGAGATGCAGAGAATAGTTATTGACACACTCCACGCATCTCGAATGGTCATTAGTGTGCAGTTTCTCCCGGCTCTGCTTGACGACCAGGATCACGCGGCTTGGGATGCACTCGGCTCTATCGTCTCCAGTCTTGCAACTCTTTCCAACGGTATTATCCACGTAGAGGGTGAAGGTTTCTATGATGACGCGATGGCGCCACTGCTCACCCTAACAGAAGAGGAATAACGATGAGTATTTTAATCGACAGCAACACCCGTGTACTTGTGCAGGGAATTACCGGCCGCGATGGAGCCTTTCACACCGGCCAGATGTTGGAATATGGTACGAAGGTCGTGGGCGGTGTTACTCCAGGCAAAGGCGGGCAAGTCACTCAGGGTGTACCTGTTTTCAACTCCGTAGCCGATGCGGTGCGAGAAACCAATGCAAATGCCTCCGTCATTTTCGTTCCGTACAATCTTAATGCCGCGGACTGCATCATCGAAGCCGCTCACGCAGGTATTGCCCTTGTAGTATGCATCAGTGAGAACATACCAACTAGTGATATGATTCGCGTGAATGCCATCTTAAAATCGCTGGGTAATGTGACTCGGCTCATCGGTCCAAACTGTCCTGGACTTATAACTCCTGGACAGACCAAAATAGGAATCATACCCCCAACGTCATTTGTTCCTGGTAATGTGGGGCTCGTATCTCGCAGTGGAACTCTTACGTACGAAATTGCCGACGAACTGACACGCGCCGGGTTGGGACAGACTACCGCCGTGGGAATAGGCGGCGACCCCATGATTGGAACGAAGTTCATTGATGTACTACCTCTATTTGAAGCTGATCCCAACACGCATGCCATAGTGATGGTAGGTGAAATAGGCGGAAGCGATGAGGAAGATGGCGCAGCGTACATCAAAGCACACATGACTAAGCCTGTGGTCGGCTTCATTGGGGGCAGAACTGCTCCGGCCGGTAAGAGAATGGGGCATGCCGGGGCAATCATTAGTGGCAACAGTGGCACCCCACAGGCAAAGGTAGCAGCACTTCAAGACGCAGGTGTACCTGTAGCCGATACTATGCACGAGATACCCAATCTGGTGAAACAGGCCCTGGCCCAGCGACAATAGTGCCGTCTCCAGTTCACCGGCTCAAAAGCAACCATTGAGAGAGCCTGCAATTCCGGAATTTACCTAAATAGGCACGTAATAGAACGGAATATTCGTACAGTGCAGGGGTATTAGTTATGCTTGATATAAATCGGCCGAAAGCAGGATATGAGTGCCGCGAAACAGTATTGACAGCAACCAACATAAAAGGTACAATTGCAACATCGATCATACAAGGCTTACATAGTTCGATTTCTTCCCGAAGACCCCGTTAATTGGGGAGCACCATTAGAATTACCCAGACCGAGGAATGTTGCTGAACGCAACGAGTCCAACAATAACATATCGCATTAGGCCGCGGTGATATATACTGCGGTGTCGGTTCAATCAGTGTAACCCCCGATTTAGCTGATTGACCTGAGAAGGGAAATCGTTTCGCATGTCGTTGAATCCGGTTGGCCAGGAATTCCTGGCATTTGTGTTCTACTTTCTCTACGCCAACTTCTTCGAGTGGGCATTCCACAAGTTTCTGTTTCACTCCCCGCGCATTATTAAAGCGACATACAAAGCCCATCACCTCGTTCATCATCAGCGGTACAAATACGAAATCGAATCGTATGAATGGCAGTCCGAGTATGAAAAAGACCACATTGCCATGGATTGGTTTGCCCTACCGCTCTTTGTGGGATTTCACCTCCCGATTTTTATGCTCTTACAATGGGCTACCGGTTGGCAGAGCGTTTGGGGTGGAGTCGGCGCCGTAGTCGCCTATTATGCAGTGTATGAATACTTCCACTATTTCATGCATGTACCGTCTAATCGATGGTTCGAGCGTACAAAAGCGTTCAAGTTTTCCAAGGAGCACCATCGAATTCATCACAAGTACATGAATGAGAACCTCAATGTCTTTCTACCCATCGCGGATATGTGTTTAGGAACCTATCGCAGCATCGCGAGTGTTTCCACCAAAACCACAGACGACAGCAGCGCGAATGGTAAGGATGCCATCAGTCCTATTCCTGCACCGTCCAAACTGAGCCGTAAAGAAGCCTAGATTTCGGATCAATACCTGGTTCTTGCACAGCAGTGACACCGTAGCGTATACTCTAGTATATGGAAGTACGGTCCACTGCTGTGCAGTTTGTTGAGGAGGTAATATCGAAGATTCGCCAGGCTTCAAGTGTACCTGCCTACTATGGAAAGATTTACATTGTGGGTGGGTATCTGCGTGATTTAGCGCTTAACCTTACGCCAGCCGACGATTTAGATCTTGTGCTCGAGCAGGATGCAGTGCAGTTTGCGTTTGAACTGTACAACATGGGATTATCCTCACACTATCCTGTGACTTATCCAAGATTTGGAACGGCGATGGTGCATATTTCCGACTCTACAGGTAAACTTCATCAAGTTGAGTTGGTTACTGCACGGCGGGAGAGTTACGTCGAGAATTCACGAAAGCCTGATGTTACGGCTGGGTCACTTAAAGACGACGTATACCGTCGTGATTTCACGATAAATACGCTCGTCAGGAACTTACACACCGGCGATGAATTTGACATAACCGAGCTAGCACGTCCGGACCTTACAAACAAAGTCCTCCGCACACCCTTGGATCCGCAAGTAACTTTTTTTGATGATCCACTACGGATGCTGCGGGCTGTTCGCTTTGCGGCAAAGCTAGACTTTGAGATTGAACCCAGTACCCTCAACTCAATCCAGCGTTGGGCCGAACGGCTAAAATCGGCCGCCATAGCCGATGAACGTATTCGAGACGAGTTCATAAAGATCGCGATGTTGCCCGGTCCAGCATTTGCCAAAGGCATGCGCCTATTATTGCAACTAGGGCTGCTGCATCAGTTTATGTGGGAAATGGAACCGACAGTTGGTTGCGTACAGGGAGGATGGCACGTCCACGATGTTTGGAACCACTCTCTGGCCGCGGTCGAGTTATTGCCCAATGATGCACCGTTAGAAGTGCGATTGGCAACTCTATGGCACGATATTGCCAAACCGGTGGTAAGAGCGGAGGATGAACAGGGCATTCATTTTTATGGCCATGCCGAGCTAGGGGCAAAGATGGTGCGCACAATTATGAGGAGACTACATTTCGCTAACGACGAAATTAATGACACGGTCTCCCTGGTTGGACTGCATATGAAGCCTGGACAGTACACTACAGAGTGGAGTGACGCCGCGGTACGCAGGTTTATGCGAGAACGAGCAGATCTTAGAGATCAGCTAATGACTGTTGTTAAGTGTGACCAAGGCAGCATGAATCTACCGCAAGCCAACCGCGACCGATTGGCCTCATTGCTTCAGCGTATTGCTGAGCAACAGAGTGCCATGGATGTTCAGGCACTTAACAGTCCGCTAAATGGTAACGAAATTATGTGTATATTGAGCATCGACCGTGGTCCAACCGTAGCAAAGGCCAAGGATTTCCTTACAGATAGGGTGATTGAGGGCGAACTTGATCAACAGGACAAGGAAAGTGCGAAGAAGTTATTGAAATTGTGGTTTGAGCGTTACACTGACAATTGAACAGGGCAAAGGAGCATAGAAATGCCACGAATACCTATAGGATTGCAACTCTATTCTGTACGGGAGGATTGTGCCAAAGACCTGCCTAGCGTTTTGAAGTCCGTGGCGGCAATGGGCTATGAGGCGGTTGAGTTCGCTGGTTATTACAACTTCACCGCTGCCGAGCTGCGCAAAATGTTAGACGATCTTGGTCTCAAATGCTGCGGTTCACACATCATGATTGACAGCCTGCTCGGTGACAAGCTGGCAGAAACCGCAGAGTTCCACCAGGTGCTTGGCAACGAGTTTCTTATTGTCCCTGGTCTCTCGCATGAGCGAACAGCATCGAAGGAGGCCTGGCTCCGAACTGCGCGGGACATGAACGAAATAGCTGAACGTTTGAAGCCACTTGGTCTAAAAACCGGGTACCACAACCACTCGATGGAGTTTCAGCCACTGGACGGCGAATTGCCTTGGGATATATTCTTTGGTAACACGTCGGAAGATGTCGTGATGCAATTTGACGTTGGCAATGCTCTTCACGGCAAGGCGGAGGCTGCTCCGTTTCTGCAACGATATCCCCATAGGGCTCTTACAGTCCACTTAAAGGAATATTCTGAAAGCAACGACAAAGCTCTAATTGGAGAAGGCGACGTGGACTGGCCCGCCATATTCAATCTGTGTGAAACAGTGGGAGGAACACGCTACTACATCGTTGAACAGGAAAGCTACGCCTATCCTCCACTAGAATGCGCCAGTAGGTGTTTACAGACCTTGAAAGCAATGGGCAAGTAACGTATAACTGAGAGCCCAATCTCACTAACGCGACGGCCAGAGTGAAGTATCACTCTGGCCGCTTGTCATACCTAAAGTCTGTTTTATCTCGTTACTTCATTGAGCTCCGCCACCACCATATCTGGAATACTCTCCAGTGCCTGTTTGAGGCGCGTTGTATCGCGTCCACCAGCCGTTGCAAAATCGGCACGGCCACCACCACCTCCGCCGGTAATGCGAGCCGCCTCCTTCACCAACCTGCCCGCGTTGAGTCCACGCCCGATAAGGTCTGTAGTAACGCGAGCTGCGAAAATCACCTTGCCATCTAGCTCGGCACCAAGCACAACTACACCAGATTTGAGCTGCTGCGCTGCTGCATCTGTGCGATCAGCTAATTGCCCGGGTTCGGTCACCTGTAACACTGCTGTTAGTACTGGTACGTTGTCGACATACGCTGGTTCCGGGAGGCTTTCTATCGTCGCAGGTCCAGCCTGCAGCTCCTTTACCTGCTTCTCGAGGTCTTTGCGCTGTTGTACCAGCTTTTCCACGGCAGTTAATATGTCACCGCTCGTCTTGAGCAGCGCAGCCGTTCGCATTATGGTGCTCTCAGACTCGACCACGCGTTGATACGCTGCCTCGCCAGTTACCGCTTCAATCCGACGGACGCCTGAACTGCTGCCTGTCTCCGATACGATTTTAAACAAACCGATAGAAGAGGTGTGCCGAATATGAACTCCACCACATAATTCGAGGCTAATGCCCGGCACCTCAACCATACGCACGGTGTTGCCATACTTCTCGCCGAACAGCGCCATAGCGCCACGCTGTTTTGCCTCGTTAAGTGGAACCTCGGGGTATATCGTCACATCTTCATCAACCAAAACCCAGTCGTTTACCAGTCGCTCTACTTCTGCCCGTTGTTCGTGCGATACAGCCTGGTTATGCGTAAAATCGAATCGAAGCCGATCTGGACCAACACGTGATCCCTTCTGGTGTACGTGGTCGCCCAACACCCGCCTTAAAGCCGCTTGAAGAAGGTGCGTCGCCGTGTGGTTCCTTGTGATCGCTCGGCGGCGGATGCCGTCAATTTGCGCCACCAAGGACTGCCCCTCAGAGATTTCACCTTCCAAAACTCTCACCGAATGTAGGTATACGCCTGTAGCAGTCTTGCGCGTGTCAATTACTTCTGCACGCAATGCACATGAAACCCCGTCTCCATCTGCAGTAAGCCAACCGGTGTCGCCCACTTGCCCGCCGCTTTCGGCATAGAATGGCGTAACCGAAAGTGCCACTAACACCTGGTCACCTGGTCGGGCTAACGATATCCGGCCAAGATCCCCATAAACTGCTGTCACAACGGCATTCGTGTATGTCTCTTCGTAACCAACAAACTTTGTAGGTTCAAGTTCGCTACCTGGGCCAACCTGCATCGCCGAAGTCGAAAACACATCCTTATCTATGCTGCTGTTTTGTTGTGACTGATGTCGTTGCGCATTCAATGCCTGCTCGAAACCCGCCAGATCGACTTGAATTAAGCGCTCAGCAGCAACATCCTGCGTTAACTTTATCGGGAATCCATATGTGCTGTACAGATCGAAGGCCACTTTTCCTTCAAGCATCTTGGACTGCCGCACAGATTCAGAGCTTAGTACGGTATCCAGTATCCTCAATCCGCGGTCCAGGGTACGGCTGAATTGCTCCTCTTCTGCCCGTATTGTCTCCATGATGAGTGCCTGACGTTCATGCAATTCCGTGTAGAAACCGCCCATCTGCTCGATGATACTAGGGGCAATCTCTGTAAGAAACGGATTCTCAAAGCCTAACACTTTCTTCCCATAGCGTATGGCTCTTCGCATTATGTATCTCAGCACATAGCCCCGCCCCTCGTTTGACGGTAGAATTCCGTCCGCAATACAGAACACCATCGAACGAGTATGCTCCGCAACCACCCTGTAAGCAAAATCCTCAGGGCTCATTGATGCCGTATACGGCCGACCTGTTAAAGAGGAGATTCGATCTAGAGTTGGCCCAAACAGATCAGTTTCAAATACACTCTTCTTACCCTGGGAGACAAACGCAATTCTGTCCAGTCCGGCGCCTGTATCATTATTACGTCGCGGTAATTCACTTAATTGTGGGTCACCGCGTTCAGTTATGCTTCTAGAGAACTGGGTGAAGACATTGTTCCAAATCTCTAACCAGCGGCCCGCTGCGTCATCCACTGCATATCTTTCAGCGGGAGATAAGCCAGGGGTCATGGTCATTTCACCGGGCTCACCAATACGATAGAAAATCTCGGAACATGGCCCGCACGGTCCGTCCGGTCCCTGGCTGATAACACTCGCCGGCCAAAAGTTCTTGTCCTCACCCTGTCGATGAATGCGGTCGTCTGGCAGTCCCACCACATCCTTCCAAACCGAATACGCCTCATCGTCATCAATGTAAACCGTCACACAGAGCCGGTCGCCATCTAAACCGACTACCCCGGTAAGGAACTCCCAGGTCCAGGGAATTACGTCTGCCTTGAAGTAATCACCAAAGCTGAAATTGCCCAGCATTTCAAAGAATGTGCAGTGAGAAAAGTCACCCACTGCGTCAATATCTACCGTGCGGACACACTTTTGTACCGTCGTCACTCTTGGAGACGGAGGCGTAGCGGCGCCTGTAAAATATGGCTTAAATTGTTCCATGCCTGAGCCGGAGAACAATATTGACCTGTCTTCGTTGCCCAGTACGTCAACCGGTACAAGTGGAGCGCCAGGCAAATGCACGTGCCCACGGTCTCTAAAAAACTGTAAGTACTTTTGGCGTATCTCGTGTGCTAGCATTCCAGACGTTCACTCCTGATATTATTCGTGTCCTATATTGTATCAGAGTAGAACTCCAATTTGTGCTAGCCGAGTGAGTAGCGGTATACTTGGTGTTTATCTGAGCCGTAAATAACTAAAAGCACTTTACTGAACGATTGGCACTACCGAAATGACTATGAAAACAACCACAAACCCTGAAAAGCACGAGACGCGCGATCCCAATGCTAAACAGATAGTCTCTACTAATCGTCGGGCCAGGTTTGAATATGAGATTCTAGAAACCATGGAAGCCGGTATTGTTCTTGTCGGCACGGAAGTTAAATCGCTGCGAGCCGGCCGGGTCAATCTTCAGGATGCCTATTGCAGGGTCGAACATGGCGAAGTGTGGATATACAACATGCACATATCGCCTTATGAGCAGGGAAATCGATACAATGAAGAGCCTCTCCGCCGAAGAAAGCTACTCCTGCATCACAAGGAAATCCTCTTGGTTCAGGCTAGAATTGAGCAAAAGGGGCTCGCTCTAATTCCGCTTTCTCTTTACTTTAGACGGGGATTTGCAAAGCTGGACATCGCCCTGGGCAGGGGCAAGAAACTCTACGATAAGCGACAGTCGATAGCCGATCGTGATGCGGACCGGGAAGCGAGGCGGAGTGCCGTAGGTAGGGACTAGAAACCGACAGATACACTAGGCGCCAAGTTGCCACATACCAACGAGCGCAAGCGTATTCAAATCATGAAACCTTCCACCGTGATGGCTAGAAAGCAGCATCTCATTATTTGGGATGGCGATTGTGGATTATGCGCCACATTTATTCGACTGGTGGAACGCCACGACCGGAGGCGACAGTTTACTGCTGCTCCCTGGCAGATATGCTCGGACAAGCGGCTAGACGATGAGACTCGACTGCGCTGTCGCGATGCTGTCCACGTCATTGCCAGTAATAACGAAGTATTTGCTGCAGGCCGAGCCGTGCTATTTATCCTGCACGAACTTAGCGGATGGACTGTATTCAAGTTTGCCCAATCTCGAGGGGTTATTTGGCTTTTCGAGCTGGTCTATCGGGTTGTCGCGTTAAATCGCCACAGAATCAGTCGTGTGGCAGCCACTCTACACCTTTTTCCCGCCTGCACCATCCGCACAGTGGACCAGAAAGTGGCACCCCGCAATGATTAGGGCGCAGTCGGTTGGCGACCGCAGCCAATCAAATAAAAACTCTTCTGCATCACCGATAGTGATGTATCAACAATGGCGCAGCCTCCTGTTTGTGCACTGGCCCATTGATGCGGACAAACTTCAGCCGTTAATCCCTTCACCGCTCGTCGTAGATCAGTTCGATGGAAAAGCATGGATTGGCCTTGTACCGTTCGAGATGAAAAATGTCAGGCCAAAATGCCTGCCTCCGTCGCCTTGGCTCTCCACCTTCGCGGAAACGAATATACGAACCTATGTGCGATATAATGGTTCAAATCCGGGCGTTTGGTTTTTTAGTCTAGATGCAGCGAATGCCGTGGCCGTTCATATTGCCCGTACGCTCTTCAGGCTTCCCTATTTTAAGGCCAGCATGAACTTGTCTGTTCGTGACAACGTTGTCTCTTATTGCGGCGAGCGGAATGACAGATCCGCTTGGTACGAGGTAGAAGCAGCTTTTCACGGAGATTTCTACAACGCTATGCCGGGTACATTGGATCATTTCCTGGCAGAACGGTACCTGCTTTTCACAGAAAATAACGGCCGGATATACACGGGCCAAGTCCACCACACGCCGTACCCGCTGTTTGGGGCATCTATTAAGTATTGCAGGCAAACACTGACCAATGCGGCCGGGATTAATGTGGACGGTGATCCCCCTTCGGTTCTCTACTCACCTGGAGTTGATGTTCGCATCTCTCCTATTCAGTACTTAACTAACGCCGTGCGGTAAACTAGTAGTACACTTTCGCGAGTTCGCAATAGTGAATGCATTATATTTGCAGATGGAGAATTCGTTTGATCCTCGAGTACAGTATTCCCGGTCGGGCAGGAATAGGTATAGGCATGGCCCTGAATCTAGCGGCAATGGGTGTTTACAACTGGCAGCAGCTCGTTGCAAAGCGACAGGCAGCATTGACAAAGCATATTGTGCCCGCAATGCATCATTTGGCACAGAACACTTCGGTTATCCTAAACAACTCTACGGTACATATTTCCCCAGTCATGCACCAAGCAGCCCTCCATTCGGCCGCGCTTCATCCGGGCATTCCAACCGTGCACGGTGCTGCATGGGTGCCCGTTATAGGAATTGTCGCAAACCTGATCACTGGTTTTGGTTGCATGAACTATGCAAAGGCTAAAGCACAAAAGCCATTACTCGGTGTTTTTGGTGCCCTACCCCCGTTCGGTATGATTGGACTTGCGATTGTATGCGTTCTCCCCGATAAGTCAAAGGCGTAAGCGTAATACTTTACCGAGGCTCACGGATGCTCCGTCGACGTTCGGGTTGTAGCTCGCGTTTCAGGAACTGCGACAGTCACATTGCCGACTTGTTGACGATCTGGACATGCGACCGGCAACCACATTTTGCAATTCAGTGTACAAAACGCCTTCTGACGATGAGGTTTCCCAGTTCCTGCTGATACTCTCTAATAGCCTCTTTGCACCGAAGGTAATATTCGAAGCCCCATCCACCAGATCCTTTATTGCCAAAGCCACGGTGGAGCGTCGGCTCAATATCGTTGCTCATATTCTGTGACCATTGATCTGGCGGCTCAAACTCATTCCATTGATTAATGAAAACAAAGTGCGGCTTAAACTTCAGTACCTTACGCCATTGATCCCGAAATGTCACACCATAATCTTTTCCGTCTGCGTCAGCCGACTCATAATTGCCCGTAGAAGGATCCGGTAGATACCCAGGATATCCAAATACCGCGGTCATGGCCTCCGGTTTATTGTGATACAGCGTCACTTGTGGGTCCCTGTCATACCAGGTCCAATACCCGTCACCTACATTTCCCATCTTCTCCAGCCATGCATTTACAAAACGAACGGTAAAGCGCTTACTGCTCCACTTGGGGATTGGCCTAGTCGTCGGACCACCCATGTAGACGTCTAAAAGCGGTTTCCCCAGATAAGTGAGAAACAGCTTTCGATATTTCGAATTCTGTATATAGTGTGAATATATGTAGTTCAACTGCGTTGTGAAACGGCGTGTACCGAATCGCCCGCCATCTGGCCCAACCAGAAGGACTATTTTTGGGTGCTGCCTCATGGTGAGGTAGATTTTGCACAGTAAATTCGTCGCGTCGCGCATCTCTCTTGCAGGTGCATCGGGCCAGCTTCGACCGAGATTATTGCTCCAATCCAGCTGGACAAAATTGATACCTAATTTGTCCATCCACAATGTTTGCTGCCTCAGTACCCTGGCATCGAGAGACGAATATTCGCCAAGAATGGGGGTAGCCTCCTGATGCCCCCATTGTGCGTAACCTGGGCCGAACCATGTTTCCAGATCCATGCCTATGAGGTGGTTCGGATCAGTGATAATAGGAAATGTCCTGTCGTTTACACGCACCTCAATAGCTGGGCTCGACTGCCCGCTACCAACGACGGTAATCGTGTGCCTGCCTACATTCGGCATGGGAAGCACGAAGCGGCATACACCGTAGGCATTGGTCCTGAACGGACCACACCAGCTTTCACCGTCTAGTTCCGGCTGTATTGCCATATTCGCTATAGGTGTACCATTATTACCTACTGCTATTGCCGTGATTGCAACAAGATCGCCTTCTGAAACAGCCTGGTCAGAGGCTCGAATTGTCAATTTAAGGTGCCCGTCCGCCAAGCAGAACCCAGCCGAGAGGGCCAGGCTAACGCAAATAACCACGCAAAGCCCAGCGCGCATCCACGTGTATCCTCGTATCATTGATCGCTCCTCACCTGTTAGCACCTGTTTTGTTAACAATCTTTAGCAGGCAGTATGGCTACACTAAGCCTGGCTGGAACTACCAGAGCCTAAGATCGCTTTCGGTTAGCACAGCAACGTTTAGAGCCGTTCGCGTGCCATTATCTCGCCTAATCATAGTTATATGAGCGGTCTTGCAGAACCTTCTACTTGTTGTGCTAAAGGTGAGGCAGCACCTAAGCCTTGACCTAAACTTTCTGGCTTGCTCAGTAAAGTTAGACTGCGTCACCAAGGAACAACAGCAGGCGCCTCTTCTATTCTGTAAAGTGTCTAAACTGTTATGCTATTATTATTCCTACAGTTTTAATTTAAATCCGCATCACTGGAGACACCATCAATGCCAAGACGAGACCTGCTAGTCGCCTTAATCCTTATGGCCTTTACTGTTCCAGCTTTTGCAAACCGAGTTATCCCCGTTTGGCCAAAATTGGCACTGACGCCTGCGCAGAAGCACGTGACCCTGGTTAAAACACCGCAGTTCGGGCTGGTCACCCGCGGCGCAATTCAATGGGCAACTCTAACGGAATACCCGGCAAAGGACAATGCAGATTCCAGTCCGGCCATCATAATTTGCCCGGGCGGTGGATACGTCCAGGAAGCACTACAGTTTGAGGGTAGCAAGCCTGCAACCTGGTTTGCTCAACATGGCTACACCTGCTTTGTTTTGCAATACCGCCTGCCGAGTGGCAACCTACCGGCAAACGGGATCGCCTATCCACTCCGAGATGTGCAGAGAGCCATGCAGATCGTGCGTTCTAATGCAAGTAAATGGCACATCAATCCTCATCAGATTGGCGTGATGGGCTTTTCTGCGGGAGGCTCGGTTGCGTCGCTTGCGGGTGTCCACTGGCTTCCTGGGTCACCTAATGCCCCAGAGGCAGCGGCGAGGGTAAGCAGTCGGCCAGATTTTATGATCCTCGTTTATCCTGTTATCTCAATGATGCCTGGCGTTCTGTGCTACCAGGAGTTGGGCGATGTCTTTATAGGCAAAAACCCCACAACCGATGTGGTGAAATATTACTCTAGCGAAATGAACGTTTCGGCCTCTACGCCGCCCGCGTTTATCTGCTGCGCAAAGGACGATACCGTAGTCCCAATTATTAACGAGGAGCGGATGGCGGCAGCGTTACGCGAGAATCATATCCCTGTGCTCCTCAAAATGTACCCCCATGGTGGTCACGCATTTGGATTGGGACGGCAGGGCACAGCGACTACTGCCTGGCCCGTAGATTGTTTAAACTGGCTGAACTCTGTTGCGCGTGCTAAGTAGCACAATTAAGGCATGGTTAGGATTAAGGTATAAATAGAGTACTTTCGACGAATAGATCACATCGCTCACCCTGTCCATCGGACGGTGATAGCGTGGAGAACCATAATGGCAGCCAACGAAGTGAGATTTGGAGTAATTGGGCTTGGCGGAATGGGATCAGGTCATTGTAAAATGCTCCAGGAAATTCCAGAAGCCCGGCTCTCAGCCGTGTGCGACATCAACCCGGATACACTACAGAAAACGGCAGATAAGTACAATGTCCCGGCTTTCAGCACTCACGCCGAACTGCTTACAAGTGGCACTGTTGACGCCATTATCATTGCTACGCCGCACTATTTTCATGGCCCAATAGCCGAGGACGCGTTTGCCAAAGGTATACACGTTCTATCTGAAAAGCCACTTTGCGTCACAGTCTCTGCCGCAGACAGTATGATTGCCGCAGCAAAAAAGTCTGGCCTTAAGTTCGGTGTCATGTATCAAATGCGATCCGAGCCACGAAGCCGCGCAGCAAGGCAGATAGTGACATCGGGTGCCCTAGGCGAAATCTATCGCACAAGCCTGGTGATGGGCTGGTACCGAAGTCAGGCATACTATAATTCTGGCGGGTGGCGTGCTACCTGGGCAGGCGAGGGCGGTGGTGTCCTAATTAATCAAGCCCCCCACTATCTGGATCTATTTTCATGGCTGGGCGGCCTGCCTAAATCCCTTAGGGGGGAGACCCGTACTCGGTTGCATGACATCGAAGTGGAGGATGAAGCGTTTGCTACGCTGGAATACGCTAACGGCGCTCACGGTTACCTCTATGCAAGCACAACGGAAGCTCCGGAGCACAACCAAATTGAGATTTGCGGAGATCGAGGCAAAATCATCCTTCATGGCAACAGCTTACGACATTTCTCGATCGACGGTTCAATCCGTGAGATAACCGTAAATTCAACGGAAATGTGGGGCGGCCCAAAGGCCGTAGAACAGCAGGTTAATTTGCCGCCAGAGGAGTCAATAAGGGGCCACAGCGCAATTACTGCCAACTTTACGCGGGCTATTCTGCATGGTGAAAGATTGATTGCACCTGGGGAAGACGGACTTCCAGCTGTGGAGCTCATAAATGCAATCATACTGTCTGGTCATACTGGTGAACGGGTAAATCTGCCTGTCGACAGAGGCGCTTATGACCACCTTATTGCAAAATTGCAAAGTACGTCGCGCTCCAAAACAACCGTGAGCGAGCAGCTTCTCACCGACCCGAAGTTCGCATGATAAGACTTGTAGATCCAAACAACGGTGTATTACCATCACAATGGATTAGGCGTGCGGCAGCCTGTGGAACCGTTATATCAGAAATTCCAGTAACACCGCGCCAAATTCAGCCCAACAGCCTGGATTTACGATTGGGAGGAAACGGATATCGCGTGCAGTGCAGCTTTCTGCCCGGTAGCGAAGGCATGTCTGGCAAGCTTGATCGTTACACATGGTACGCATTCGACGTGCCAGCTGACGGCATATTGCTGGAACGCAACCAGGTCTACATATTTCCACTTCAGGAGAGCTTGGCACTGGCGCCGCACATTAGTGGGCGCGCAAACCCAAAATCTACCACAGGTAGATTGGATATATTTACGCGGCTGGTTACAGAGGATGCTACGGCATTTGACGAAGTACCTTCTGGCTACCACGGTATACTCTACCTGGAAGTCATTCCCCGCTCATTCGCAGTTAGAATTCGAAAAGGCGACACTCTCTCACAAATTAGATTTCAGGTCGGCAGTCCGGTTCTTTCCTTCAACGATACGATGAGCATACTCGATGAGGACCCGCTCATCCTTGATCGTGACCTGCGAATTTTGCGCAGTAAGGATTTGCCTGTTCACGACGGTATTGTTCTATCCGTGAATCTTCCACGATCACAACAGCAAACCGTCGGCTATCAGGCGCGAAGGAACACCCCACCGGTCGACCTGCAGGCTACTGGTCTGTCCAAACGGCGGTACTGGGATAGGATCCATGCGGACAGTAAGCCGGTTATTCTGGAGCCGGACGAGTTTTATATCTTTAGGAGCCGCGAGCTCATCTGTCTCCCTCCAGAGTTGTGTGCTGAAATGGTCGCATTTGAGGCACGTAGTGGTGAAGTCCGCACCCATTATGCAGGCTTTTTTGACTCTGGATTTGGCTACAACGGTGAGAATCCGCCCTCGGTCACTGCGGCAGGCGTTGTGCTTGAGGTGCGAAGTCGCGACGTACCGTTCCTAATTGAAGATGGCCAGCCGATTTTTAGGATTAATCTCCTACGCTGCACTGAAGTACCCGATGCACTGTATGGCTCGCATGCTGGTTCCAACTATCAGGGTCAGCGCGATGTAAGGCTGTCACGCCAATTCAGTCTCGCGGATGTCCATGAAGAGCGGGAGTCCAATCAGATATCGATGGAAATATAAAAGATGCGTATATCCCGCACATTCGTAGCGCTTATCTCATCGTTGCTACTGTGTTACATTCCGGCCGGAGCAACCACAGTTACGCCAATTTACACTGCTTCCCTTCAGCTAGTTACCGGTGGCGTTGCAGGGCAGACATCGTATGCCCACCCCCACCCAGTAGGCTTACTCCCATATAAACCTGCGACTATAATGCGGATACCTCAAGGAATTAAGGATCCGGTTTACGGCGCAATCCAATTTGGCCCTGCCGACCATCCAACAGATTTTGCCATTGTATCATCCAGCGATGCCAGTGGTCTGCCGGTCACTGTCATTGACGATAACCACAACGGTGATTTAACCGACGATAAACCCGTAGACTGGAAGCCAGTTCACTTTAAAGCATTTAATGGCGTTACGCTTACGCGGTACATAGGAACAACGGTCCTGAACGTGCCCTACAAATCTGGTAACTTGCGGATGCCTCTTCAGTTGATCCTTCCCGCTAAAGATCCGTCCGACCCAAATGCTGCCGCTGAGGGTGATACGCTGCTTTACGTGCCGGACTATATCCGCAAGGGTACCGTGATATTAAACGGGGTTAGCTACAACGTGATGCTATATGATTCAACGGCGAGAGGCGATTTCCGCCCGAACTTAAGCGCTGCTTTTGGGGGAACATGGCTTCTCATTGATGTCAATCATAACGGCGTAATCGACCAGCGCGGGGAAACGTACGAAGTTGGCAAGCCATTCAACATTGCCGGTGTTACGTACGATGCCATTGTTCCTGATGCTAATGGATCGATCTTACAGATAAGCAAATCGCGAACAAGCGTACCGCAGGTTTTGCCTCCGCCAAACCTTTCTCCAGGACACACGGCTCCGCCATTCACTGCGACAACCGTTACGGGGAAGCATGTCTCTTTTCCACAGGATTACCACGGCAAGTGGGTACTCCTTTATTTTTGGGGCTCGTGGTGCCCAGACTGCGCCCAACAGAACCCCTACATGGAGAAGGCATACAAGAAGTTTCATTCCCGCGGCCTGCAAGTTCTGGGTATAAGTATTGATCAGGCAGACTTCTCAGCCCAAGTACAGGCCTACATGCACAACAACGGTATGAACTGGCCGGATATTTACGATGGAAAGATGTGGGACGCAGCACTTGCCCAACTCTACTTCATTCGTCTAATACCAACACCCCTATTGGTTGATGGCACGACGGGCAAAATTGTTGCGGGCAGAACCGAGCTCCTTCATGAAAATTTAGACGCCACGTTGAGTCGGATTCTTGGTCGCCAACCTTAAATCTAGGATCTCTCATTGCAACTAAAACGGCTAAACCTGCTTGGCTTCAAAACCTTTGCCGATAAAACCGAAATCGAGATCGGCGAGGGACTAACTGCCATTGTTGGTCCAAATGGTTCTGGAAAGAGCAATATAGTCGATGCACTGCTGTGGGTGCTAGGTGAGCAAAATCCGAGGTTGCTGCGAGGCGATAAAGCCCAAGACGTGATATTCGCCGGTTCGGATACTCGCAAGGCTCTGGGTATGGCGGAAGTTCGCCTCACCATAGATAACCACGACCGACAACTGCCCGTCGATTTCGCCGAAGTCGTTATCACACGCCGCATATTTCGATCAGGCGAGAGCCAATACCTGTTAAACGGCGCGGCAGTACGATTGCGCGACATTACTGAACTATTTCTCGATACTGGTATGGGTCGAGGTGCCTATTCGGTTGTAGGGCAACATGAGATAGATGCTGTGCTGTCGGCAAAATCTGAGGATCGGCGTGAACTGTTCGAAGAGGCAGCAGGTATCAAAAAGTATCGTGCCAAGAAGCGAGAAGCGCTTCGTCGTCTTGATACTGCCGAGACCAATCTGCAGCGCATTGCGGACATAATCTCTGAGTTAAACAGGCAACGAGTACCTCTGGAAAAACAGGCGCTGGCCGCCGCGCGTTATATAAAATTAAAAGAGGATCTGGCTCAAATTGAAATTGGCTTGCTGGTAGCAGAAATTCACCGAGCCGATTACGAACTTGCCGCCACGCGTGAGGAACGGGAGGCGATTCAGGGGGATCTTCTGGACCTGGACGGCCAGTTGATTCGATTGGAAAGGCTCGCGGAGGATGCCGACCTGCGGATGCAGGATGCCGACGAGGCCCTGAATACCGCCCAAAAACTGCAGTTGGAAACCTCCCGATACCATGAGCAGCTTAGATCGCAAGTTGCACTTTTGCAGGAACGCGTGCGATCCACCACCGATGGCCGTGATCAGTTGACTGCGGAGATTGCAGAACTGAAGCTGCAAGCCGAACGACAGGAAACCATGATTGCTGCGGACGAGGCCGACCTTTCAGAGGCAGCAGCACTCTACCGCGAGGTTAGTGCCAAATGGTCGGTCTCGGGCCGTGATCTGCGTGATCAGGAGGACACGCTTCGACAAACGCTGAAAGAAATTGAAACCCACCAGTCACTGCAGCTACGTCGGGAACGAGAGCGATCCGATTTTCAACGCCGTCTCACGACTGAACAACTGCGCCTCGAAAATATAACAACAGAACGGGGTCAACTTGAGGATGAGGCTGAGGCGCTTGCCGAGCAGATTTCGGGCTACGATCGACGTCAACAGGTATTACAACAACAAATTGCTGAACTTAAACAGCAGTCCTCACAGCATCGCACAGAGTTGGCAGCTGTAAAGGACCAGTTCAGTAGTGCATCCATTGAGATCACCAGGTCTCGAGAAGACGTTGACCTGTTGCGACGAAAATCTGCAGAGCACCATGCGCGCCTGCAAACACTGCAGGAGTTGCAACAGAGCCACGACGGATTTTACCAGGGTGTTAAAGCGGTATTGGATGCCGTAAGACGTGGTGAACTCACTGGCTTTTACCAACCTTTGGTTGAGTTGCTTGAGGTTCCAGAAAAATACCGAGTTGCTGTTGAGGTAGCACTTGGTGGTAGCCTACAAGACGTGGTAACCCTCACGGAGCGAGAGAGCCGTGCCGGCATCGATTGGCTAAAAGCCCATCGCGCAGGTCGTGTTACCTTCTTACCGCTTCCACTGCTTCGCCCGCCACAACCACTTTCTGTCCAGGCAGGCCG